>NZ_CP025804.1:2741172-3082344 GCF_003352085.1 Sulfitobacter sp. SK012 | reverse complement strand
CTTTGCCATTGAAACAGCCTAAACTGATTGCATTCGAAAGCGTGTACTCAATGGACGGTGACATTGCACCGATCGCCGAGATCTGTGATCTTGCAGACAAGTACAACGCGATGACTTATCTTGATGAGGTTCATGCAGTTGGCCTTTACGGGCCAAGAGGCGGGGGCATTGCTGAACGTGAAGGCCTGATGGACCGCCTCACCGTGATCGAGGGAACGCTTGGAAAAGCGTTTGGCGTAATGGGTGGGTATATCACAGCCTCAGTCGAACTTTGTGATTTCATCCGCAGCTTTGCTAGTGGGTTCATTTTCACCACGGCAATCCCACCGGCGATTGCTGCTGGTGCCGCGGCTTCAATCCGTCACCTAAAGAACAGCAATGTGGAACGAGACATGCAGAAAGAAAAGGTGGCACAGGTCAGAAACCGGCTTGAAGCACTCGGCATTCCGCACGTCAAAAACCCGAGCCATATTATCCCTGTGATGGTGGGTGATCCGGTGAAGTGCAAATATATTTCTGACATTCTACTGAAAGACCATGGTATTTACATCCAGCCTATCAATTACCCAACGGTACCAAAGGGGACTGAGAGACTGCGGATTACGCCATCACCCGTGCATTCAGCTGCGGACATTTTGCATTTGACCGATGCACTTGGGGAACTTTGGGAACAGTGCCAGCTGGCCCGTATGCCGCTGGCGGCACAATAGATGAAAGGGTTTCCTGATCTCCCCCCGTTATGGTGGCTGGGCAGTATTGGGATAGTTTACCTTGGCAAATATATGTTTCCAGGGTGGCATGTTACGTGGCCTGTTCAGACATTCATTTCTTGGGTGTTATTGATTGCGGCCCTGATCCTAATTTGTTGGTCTGGCATCTGGTTTTTCCGCAAGAAAACACCGATTGAACCGCATCACCAGCCGAAGGACCTGATTGTCGAAGGGCCCTACGGTATCTCGCGCAATCCAATCTACCTGGCTCTTGTGATGCTAACTGCTGCGTCTGCAGTCGGACACGGATCCATCCTTGGCTTGGTTTTAGCGGTGCTACTTTGGAAAATTCTAGACCGGAGATTTGCTGAACCAGAAGAGCAGGGCTTACGTCGAGCGTTTGGCGAGGCGGCTGAGCAGTATTTCAAGCAAACAGGCCGCTGGCTCTGACCACCTGCTAAAAAGGATTAAGCGGCAAATTGTGCAATCTCAAACATGAGCGCTAGACAATTCTGAAGGGTTTGCTGCGGCGATGCCCAATGGTGATGGCGAGCTGTGTGATACATGCGCCGACCCACATTGAGAACAAGGCAAGCCATGCCGTAAGTGCAAAGATAGAACCCCCAGACATCCCGGCCCCGACAGCACACCCTCCAGCCAACATGCTCCCAAACCCCATAAGAACACCGCCAGCAAGGTATCTTTCCATTGGCATATCTGGCTCAAACCTTTGAATGCGCGCCTCCTTAGTCATGATCGACATTAGGAGAGCTCCAAAGAAAACACCTGGGACCAGTCCGGACCCAAAACCCATTGGCAGGTCTCTTTCATTAATCAATCCCATCAATGTGTCAGCAGACGGGCCGGTAAATGTGATAGAAGAAATCGCAACGACGTCAAACGATGCCTGAGCGACAGCATACGTGCCTAACCATCCAAGACCGACTGCAATACCAACAAATAGTGCAGCAATGATCCTTGAGGGTTTGCAAGTCCGCTTCCATGAGAACCAGATCGAAATCAATAGGATCAAAAACGCAATATTAAAGACAGCCAAAGGTGATAGCTCGATATATGATAGAAGGTTACGTGAAGGCCCGCCTGACACTGTCCAAAGCGAACTTAGAACTTCACGGGCGGGCGCAAGTACCCCGCGGAGCGATGCCTGCGCGGTTAAAGTGAGAACGAGGCCTGTAACGAAGGCGCGAAGATTGCCCGTTGCAGAAAGGACCAATAGCCGACTGGCGCATCCACGAGGAGCTATGACTGAATCTGGTGTTTGGGGGATTTGAAGGTTGGCGGCGTATCTGGTTGATTTGTTGTTGCGAGACAGCAGCCCAACCGAAGGAGATACACCACCATGGAAACGACTAACATTGTTGATTTTTCGCGTCGAGACGGGATCACGGACGCGCTGACGGATTTATTGAGAACAGGAGCGCAGCAATTGATCGCAACAGCCGTTGAAGCTGAGCTTGAAAGCTATCTGTCTCAGTTTACCACCGCGCGCACTGAGGCCGGTCATGCGACTGTTGTGCGCAATGGGCATCATCCCGAGCGCCCGTTCCAAACGGGCATCGGCCCCGTGAACGTGCGCATTCCCAAGGTTCGCTCAAAAAACGGCCAGCCCGTGACATTCCATTCGGCCCTGGTGCCACCGTACGTGCGCAGAACCAAAACGTTGGAAGCGGCCTTGCCATGGCTGTATCTGAAGGGCATCTCCAGCGGTGAAATGGGCTCGGCTCTCAAGGTTCTTCTGGGCCCTGATGCGGCGGGATTGTCGGCAAATACGGTCTCACGGCTCAAGCGCGATTGGGCCAACGAATACGGCGAGTGGAGAAAGGCAGCGTTGGACGATGAGCCCTTGGTCTACATCTGGGCTGACGGTGTCCACAGCGGCCTTCGGGGCGAGGATGACAAGCTCTGCGCCCTTGTGATTGTGGGGGTAACAGCCCGTGGCAAGAAGCGGTTCTTGGCTATTGAGGACGGGGTGCGCGAGTCCACGCAGAGCTGGCGCGAGGCTCTCCTCAGCCTCAAAAGCCGGGGAATGAACGCCCCGAAACTTGCTATTGGAGATGGTGCCATGGGGTTCTGGGCCGCCATAGATGAAGTCTATCCTGAGACCCGTCATCAACGCTGTTGGCAACACAAAACTATGAATGTGCTCAACTGTTTGCCCAAGCTGTCTCAGCCAAAGGCCAAAGCTGCGATCCACAACATCTGGCAGGCTGAGACCAAAGATGATGCGGGCAAGGCCTTAGATTTGTTCATCAAAACCTACGAACCCAAATACCCCAAGGCGACGCTGTGCCTGCAAAAGGACCGCGAGGAACTCATGGCATTCTTCGACTTTCCAGCACAACACTGGCAAAGCATCCGCACCAGTAATCCAATTGAATCCGCCTTTGCCACGATCCGTCATCGCACCAAACGATCAAAGGGCTGCCTCTCACGCGACGGCATGCTGCACATGATGTTCAAGCTGGGGCAATGCGCCGAGCAAAACTGGAGGAAACTACGCGGCTTTGACTACCTCGCCAAAGTCATCACCGGCGTCGCATTCAAAGACGGAATTGAAGCCACTGAAAACAGCCAGATCGCCGCATGACCAGAAACCCTTAAACACCAGATTTGACAATAACTCATCCACGAGCAAGGATCATGCCGCTGCCGAATAATAGACCACCAATTATGGCGCCAGATAGGCTTCCGGTTGCAGCAATTTGTCGTGCCTCAGAAACGTCGAAGTATTCGGCCGCTATTAAGAACTGTACGCTGGCAACTGCTGCACCAAAGGCTACAAACCACGTCGCAATACTTACACCCCAACGGCGCTCAGAGAATTCTATCGCAGCAGAGCGCAAGCAAAAGCGCGAATGCTGGGCTGCGCCACCAAAGAGAATGCCTACAGCTAAGGCAATAATAAACAATACCGTGCCTGCGCCGAAGTGATCAACTAACTGTTCGATGTCCATACCGCCCATGACCTCGCTTATGTATGTTAAGTCGCTCAGCTAGTGAGCGCCTTGAGCCAGGTCAACGAAGTCGTCTCCAGTCTTCATATCCTCCTTGCAGAATGAGTAGATTCTCAAAGCCTAAGACTCTTAGTCCGAACACAACCTGTGCAGACAACGCGCCAGTGTTGCAAAACAAGATAGTTTTTTTGTCTTTGGGGATGTCTTCTATGCGCGAGAAGACATCCCGCCATTCGATGTGAATCGCTCCTTCGATTGTCGACTCCGCAAACTCTTCTTCAGATCGGGTGTCGACGAAAGTGAAGCTGCTGAACAGATCGTCAGTGATCTGTGCCGGGACAATAATGCCGGCGTCATAAGTTGCGAACTCGGTATAGTCCGCCATTGTTTCTAGCAACGTATTTTGAGCAGAGGCAGCTGTTGTGATCATTGACAATAATATGGTGAGAATGATTTTCCCCAAATCATCAGTCCTTTTTCAACATCGAAGCCGTGTGTTTGCCACGCGCGACCGTGACATCAACAATCGGAAGGTTTCGGGAGATCCACCCCGGCGCTATTCCATTCCCAGACATACCTTCAGATATATCAATGACACCGGACAGGCCGTTTTGTTCAAGAACGGTAGCGACATGATCGCTCCGCCCTCCAGTCGCGCAAATGAGGGCCAAGGACCTGTTGGGGTATCTCTCAATGATGCTTTGTAGGTTCGGCCCGAAATTCGGGCTATGCATTGTCACAGGCCATGCGCCCTTCGCGACGCCGGTTTCGGCCCATTCCCCGGGGCTTCTGATGTCGAGGATGATCAGGTCACCATTGAGTGTCGCGGAATGGGCTTCAATAGCGCTCATTTTTGGAGGTTGTGCGAAAACAACGGCTGTTGTGATGAACAGAACGAGGGCAGCAACTAAAACGGCCAGACAGATAACCGCAAGTTTACGGAGCACGGGCATTGATATCATCGGAGCCACTACTCAAACTCCATCTGCTCATAAACGCGACCTGCATTTTTTGTCGCAAGTTCTTCAAAAGTATCTAGATGCTCGTAGGGTGATTGGTCGATATAATAGGCGTCCGCCAGATCACCACCTTCGTCCAGATGTGCCCCAACCTTCTCGCGCAGATAAATCAGGTAGTCGCGGGTGTAGCGGCGCACTTGGTCCATATTAGTTGGGTGCCCATGCCCTGGAATGACGTAGGTGGCATTCAAAGCTTCAAATTGAGTGTCCCAAGTTTCGATCCAATCAGCGGTCATCGTATGCGAAAAGATGGGAAGCATACGTTCGTGAAATGCCATGTCGCCCGCGATAACAAGGCTCTTTTGTGGTAGCCAAACCACGATGTCACCGGGACTATGAGATGGTCCAAGATTGCGCGCCTCGATCTTTAATCCCCCCAATTCAATAGAATAGACGTCTTCGAATGTTTCGCTCGGCGCCACAACTTGCGTTTGATCTGCACGCTCTTTAACACGCGTCTGCGCAGCTCTCAGGGATTGGCCACCATTCTCTTCAAACTCGTGGGCCGCGTCCACGTGGGCCACAATCTTAACGCCTTGTTCTGCCCAGTACCCATTTCCGAGCATCGCATGTCCTTGCCCATTTTCGTTAAAGACCAGCTTTACGGGTTGATCGGTCACTAGTTTGATCTCTTGGTGCAGGGCAGCGGCCAGTTGATAGGATCCGCCTGCATTCACAACGACGACGCCATCGTTTGTCACGATGAAGCTCAGATTGTTGTTGTGGCCTGCATTTTCGTAAGTAGGTGGTGCCGTTGCGCCGATTGCAGAGAATACCCCCGGAATAAATTCGACGGGTTTGGCATATAGGACCGAGCTGGGGTATTGGTCGGGGATGTCTTCGCTTGCAAATGCGGGCCCGACGCACAAAAAAGTTATGAGGACGATTTTTTCCATCGTCATAGCTCCGGGACAAAAACGTAACCGCCAGGCATCTTGTCGACATAGCCAATGCCATTTCCCGACAGATGGTAACCGATCACGCGCATATTTTGGTGAGACAACTGATCCAAAAGTGTGATCCGTGTCGCCGCTGCGGTCTCTTGGTCCTGATCTGAACCAGAGTGCCATTCAGGCTTGGCGAACGCGATGTGATCGTTCCCGATGCAATCTCCCAAAATCATCAACGACTCAGATCCTTGGCGAACTTCCAGCGCCATGTGGCCCGGAGTATGACCGAACGTAGATCGGGCCAATACACCTGATATGATCTCGTCGCCGTCGGTGAAAAATTCAATGTGGTCTTCGATTAATTTGAGCCGACGTTGGGCCCCGACAGCGAAAGAGACGCGGGCCTCGCCGATCTCATCGATAGTATTTGGGCTCATCCAATAGTCCCATTCGGCTTTACCAATCATATAGCTGGCTTCTGGGAACAAGGGATCATCAAAGTCATCAAGCAAACCCCACAGATGGTCGGGGTGAGCGTGGGTAAAGACGATGTCAGTCACGTCTTCAGGGGCCACCTCAAGTACTTCCAAGGAGTCTAGGAGGATCCCGGAATTCGGCGAGAAATCAGGGCCAGATCCAACATCAAATAATATCGTTCGCTCCCCTTGGCGCATCAGTGTCACGTTGCAAGGAGGGGTCAAAACATCGACGGATTGCCCATACTTTTCCAGAATGGGCAGCAGTTCACTCTCCGGCATTGGTTCAAATATGAAACTCCCAGGAAGGGTAAGAGATCCATCACTGACAACATCAATTTTAATATCACCAAGCGTTACTTGCGCGTGCGCTGAACTTGAGTGCAAGCCGAACATTTTACCAGCAGTCAGTGCGGCACCACCTGCGATAAATTGTCTTCTGGGGAAACTCATTGAACTGTCCAATAATTCTTTTATATGAATATGAATGATTGTTTTGATTGCGGCAAGCAATTTTGCCAATCCAGATCATGTTGACGCTTTCGTGACGTCCCTGTGAGCGTATTTTTATTGCCTAAACGTCATTACATCTTCACATCAAGATAATGGAATTTGTTTTTGCTTATCTTGCCGGCTTGTTGACGTTGATCAATCCCTGCGTC
The DNA here is from genome assembly GCF_003352085.1 of Sulfitobacter sp. SK012. Taxonomy (NCBI): domain Bacteria; kingdom Pseudomonadati; phylum Pseudomonadota; class Alphaproteobacteria; order Rhodobacterales; family Roseobacteraceae; genus Sulfitobacter; species Sulfitobacter sp. SK012. Next base: position 3,075,612 of record NZ_CP025804.1, on the reverse strand, counting down.
CTGCCAGTTTTACCCATTGTCCTCGTCAGCGCCTTGAACGCAGACCGTTTAGGCCCGGTTGCATTGGCAGCAGGGATGAGTGTGTCATTTGTAACGTTCGGCGTACTTGTGACTGCATTCGGATCTTCCATTGGCTTAACGCAAGATCGTTTGGCACAGATCGGCGCGCTCCTAATGATCGCCTTTGGGGTCATTTTGTTTGTCCCGATATTTTCAAGTCGATTTGAAATGGCGACAGCAGGTGTCGCTGCCGGGGCTGATACGCAAATGAGGCAAATGGATGCTTCGGGCTTGAAAGGGCAATTTGTTGGTGGGTTGTTACTGGGTGCAGTTTGGTCACCTTGCATCGGTCCAACTCTTGGCGGCGCGATTGCCTTGGCTTCTCAGGGTACTAATCTGGGCTATGTTACTCTGATCATGATTTGTTTCGCCTTAGGGGTCTCGACCCTTATCCTTGGTCTTGGGTTGGGCGCGCGCGAAGCTATCCGGTCGCGGGCACAAAAGTTGCGTATCCTAGCAGAAAAGTCCAAGCCAATCCTTGGTGCCACATTCATCGCAGTTGGCCTGATGCTCTATTTTCAGTTTCACCACGTCATCGAAGCATGGGCGCTCGATGTTATGCCTATCTGGCTTCAAGACCTGTCGGTCGTCCTTTGAGAGTTTGGAGAACCTTATGAACCGCCGTATTTTTTTCGTGAGTATCCTCGCGACAACAATGATGCCAGTGATGGCATTAGCCGCAGATTTTGTAGACTATGAGCCTGGCATCATAGAAACTGCTCTTGAGGATGGCAAAACCGTCTTTGTCGACTATTCGGCACGTTGGTGCGGGACATGTAAGAGACAAGAGCGTGTCATCAATGCCCTTCGGGTAGCAGATCCCGCCTATGACAACGCCATGACGTTTGTAAAAGTGGATTGGGATACATACAAAAATCATGAAGTCGCCGTTTTTCGCGACATTCCGCGTCGGTCGACACTGTTGGTTTTACGTGGCGAGCAAGAACTCGGCCGCGTCGTTGCTGGTACTTCTGAAAGCCAGATAAAGGCTTTGATGGATTCTGGCCTTTAAGGTGGGGAAGTAGGTTTTGGAGCACGAAGCGCAAATTCGACTAATTGTATTTGTTAGCCTGTTTGCTGCGTTTGCTTCTTTTGAAACTTTTTGGCCCCGCCGCTTACGTAAGCAAAAACGTTTGCGGCGATGGGCCACCAACTGGGCGATCATTGTACTCGATAGCGTCATGCTAAGGCTGCTGGCCGTAGTGCTTCCTCTTCTTGCTGTCGGTGCCGCAATGGATGCGCAGTCTCAGGGCTGGGGCTTATTGAACTGGGTAGATCTGCCCATTTGGCTAGAGATTATCGGTTCCATCTTCATCCTAGATTTTGTCATTTGGGCACAGCACTGGATCACCCATCGAGTGCCAGTGCTGTGGCGGCTGCATCGGGTACATCACGCCGACGTCGACATTGACGTCACAACCGCAATTAGGTTCCACCCTATCGAAATTGGGTTGTCGATGCTGCTAAAAATTGGAGTAGTCTATCTGCTGGGACCAAGTGCATTTTCCGTCGTTCTGTTCGAAGTCATTTTGAATGGCACCGCGATGTTCAATCACGCCAACATCCGGATCCCGCTGCAGTTGGATAAAGTTATTCGAACTGTTTTGGTCACGCCAGATATGCACCGCGTTCATCACTCAGTTTATTGCGAGGAACACAATAGCAACTACGGGTTTGCCCTCTCAATCTGGGACCGCTTATTCGGAACCTACATCGCACAACCGCAAGATGGACACGACGAAATGAAGATCGGGCTGCAATGGCAAGATGATCGACCGGCCAAGTTGGGATGGTCTCTATTGCTTCCGTTTTTACGTCGTCCCTAGGTGAAGTTGATAGCTTTCATTTGCTTTATGCGCAGCTATCAAATATTCATATGTGAATAATTGATTGTTTAGGGCGTTGCCGTTTGTAATCCTAGACTTAAAATCCTCGCATACAGCGCGCCTAATGCGCTCTTTGAAACATTGGTGATACCTCAATGAACTCGCTTTGGGAGTACGCTAACCCAACCAAGTTTATGGCTCTATCGAAGCGCGTCCTTCCATGGATCGCAGTGCTGGCCGCAATTTGTTTGGCAACTGGCTTGATCTGGGGGTTCTTTTTTACACCAGACGACGTCCGACAGGGATCAACCGTCAAAATCATTTATCTCCATGTCCCTACAGCTTTAATGGCAATCAACGCTTGGCTCATGATGTTGGTTGCCTCTTTGATCTGGCTCATTCGGCGCCACCACGTTTCGGCGCTCGCCGCGCGCGCTGCCGCACCCGTAGGGCTTGCGATGACGTTTGTCGCTCTTTTGACAGGTGCCATTTGGGGGCAACCGATGTGGGGAACATACTGGGCTTGGGATCCGCGTTTGACGTCCTTTATGATCTTGGCGCTGTTCTATCTGGGGTACATTGCATTATGGTCGGCCATCGAAGATCCCGACACAGCAGCGGACTTGACGTCGGTCCTATGCCTTGTTGGGTCAGTCTTCGCACTTATGTCCCGTTACGCTGTAAATTTCTGGAACCAAGGGCTACACCAGGGAGCTTCGTTATCGTTGGACAAGGAAGAGCATGTCTCAAATGTTTTTTGGCAACCTCTCGTTGTTTCCATTGCCGGGTTTGTTTTATTGTTCTTCGCACTCGTACTTTTACGCACGCAGTCAGAAATCATGAGCCGCCGCACGCAGGCCCTTCTTGCTAGGGAGCGCACACTTTGATGCCAGACCTTGGGAAATATGCAATCACGGTTCTGCTGGCTTACGGCGTGTCCGGTCTCATTCTCGTTGCTCTGGTGCTGCAAAGCTTGGTCCGCCATAGGCGTTTGCGGAGAAAACTATCGAATGTCGAAGATCGACGGCCGAGACCTGAATATTGACTAAATGAAGCGTGGGGCAACAAGTGGTAAGCGCAGCACGTGGGTAATCATTGCAATGTATTTATGTCTTCCACTACGGTTTTATCAACTAGCTGAGAGTGAGCACGATGAGTTTAAAGAAGAAGCGTAGAGTCCAGATCATTCTGGTAGCGGTTGTCGCGCTTGCTCTTGCAACTGGGCTGATAGGCTACGCTATGCAGGACGGAATCAATTTCTTTAGATCGCCCACACAGGTAACTGAAACACCGCCAGCTGCCCAAGAGACTTTTCGGATAGGGGGTTTGGTCGAAGAGGGTTCCTTAAAGGTTGTAGGCGACGCCGCGGTGACCTTCCTGGTTACGGACGGCAACGCGTCTGTACCCGTGACTTACAAGGGCGCATTGCCAGACCTTTTCAAAGAGGGGGAGGGCATGATCGGTTCTGGAAATCTCATAGGCGGTACTTTCCAAGCAACAGAGATCCTTGCAAAACATGATGAAGAATACATGCCGGTAGAAGTCATCGACGCCCTTAAGGCGCAAGGCGTGTATCAAGAAGGTCGCAAGACACCTTCGGAGCCGCTCGAAACAGTGACGAATGGAGCAGGAAATGATTCCTGAGCTAGGCCAATTTGCTCTTACGCTTGCGCTGATAACAGCCGTTGTTCAGGGCGTTTTACCAATATGGGGCGCGTCACTAAATAACGCTCTATGGATGCGCAGCGCGACATCTACCGCTTCGCTCCAGTTTGTTCTAATCGCAATAGCGTTTGGTGCCCTCATGAGGTCCTTTGTCGTAAGTGATTTTACGGTATTGAACGTTGTGGAGAACTCAAATTCTCTGAAACCAATGTTGTTTAAGGTAGCGGGAACATGGGGTAGCCACGAAGGCTCGCTATTGTTGTGGACGCTTATTCTTGCGCTGTTTGGTGCTGCGGTTGCTGTGCTAGGTCGTAACATTCCAACGGGTCTCAAAGCCCGGACGCTTAGTGTGCAAGCTTGGATCAGCATTGGCTTTTTGAGTTTCATGCTGTTTACCTCCAACCCGTTTGACCGTGTTTTTCCTGCACCACTGGATGGCAACGATCTCAACCCGCTGCTGCAAGATGTAGGGTTAGCGATGCACCCGCCACTTTTGTATATTGGCTACGTTGGTTTTTCGATTGTCTTCAGCTTTGCGGTCGCCGCATTGATTGAAGGACGGGTTGATCCAGCGTGGGCGCGATGGGTAAGGCCGTGGACATTGGCCGCTTGGGTTGCGTTAACAGGTGGCATCGCATTGGGATCGTGGTGGGCGTATTATGAACTTGGCTGGGGCGGGTGGTGGTTCTGGGATCCGGTTGAGAACGTAAGTTTCATGCCGTGGCTTTTGGGGACTGCGCTATTGCATTCAGCGATTGTGACAGAGAAACGGGGTGCCTTTAAAAGTTGGACCATTTTGTTGGCCATTTTGACGTTCTCTTTGTCACTTCTGGGCACATTCATCGTTCGTTCGGGCCTATTAACTTCCGTGCACGCATTTGCGGTGGATCCAGAACGCGGGATATACATCCTTGGGCTCCTAACGGTTTCCATAGGAGGTTCGCTCACGCTCTATGCTGCGCGCGTTCACAAAATGGAGCCTGGTGGACTCTTTGCGCCAATCAGCCGTGAAGGCGGGCTGTTGTTGAATAATCTACTGCTCACATTGGCGACAGCGACGGTCCTGTTTGGCACGCTCTACCCCTTGTTTCTTGAAGGGTTAACCGGAGATAAAATTTCAGTTGGGCCACCGTTCTTCAATACCAGTTTCATACCTATCATGCTTCCACTGGTACTTATCATGGGTATCGGGCCGTTCTTATCATGGAAACGTGCAGATTTAGCCGGGATTATCAGTCGTCTTAAATGGGTCATCTTGATCGCAGGGATATCAGCGCTTGTGGTCTGGTATATCCAGACAAAGGGACCAGCGCTTGCTGTGATAGCAATGGCAATCGCTGTGTGGCTTTTGCTTGCAACTTTGCGGGAATGGTCTTCAAGGATCAGGCTTGGACAAGTCGAGCTCACTGAGAGTTTGGATAGATTGCGTCGGGTTCCGCGTGCAGCACATGGGATGACGATGGCCCACGCTGGCCTCGCGGTCTGTATGTTTGGGTTTGTAGGCTCATCTGCATGGAAGTCCGAAGAAGTGCTATTTGTTCAACCAGGCAAACTGGTTCAGATTGCTGGATTTGATGTGACGTTTGAAGGCGTTGAGCAGGTGCAAGGACCAAACTATACTGCGAGTGTTGGGAAGTTGAGTGTGATGCGCAATGGGCGCCCCGTCACTATCCTGCGTCCTGAACGTCGCAGCTATCCGGTTGCACAGTCCCAAACCACTGAGGCTGCAATCAGATCGACGCCAGCTGGCGATCTGTATGCATCTATTACAGAGCCAGTAAATCAAGAGATCGAGGGGCAATGGACATTGCGCATCTTGTACGAACCACTTGTTGGTTTTGTATGGTTCGGCTCACTGATGCTGGTTTTTGGGGGGCTGCTATCATTGTCGGACCGTCGACTAAGGGTAGGTGCCCCTAAGCGCAAGGCGCGCTCCGCTAGCCTACCGATAGCGGCGGAATAGACCTTGAAGAAACTTCTATCCTTACTCCCGTTGTGTGCCGCGATTGGCATTGGCATTGCAGGTTGGTGGGGGCTCAACCCTAATCGTGATCCAGGTGCAATCCCGTCGGTTCTAATTGACAAGCCTGTTCCAGTATTTGAACTGTCCGATGTCGCTGGCACTGGGACGCCAGGTTTGGCAACTCAGGATCTGTTGATGAGCCAAGAACCCATTTTGGTTAACGTCTTCGCATCATGGTGCCTCCCTTGCCGTGCGGAACACGCAGTTCTGGCTCGTATGGTGCGCGAAGAAGACCTGAATCTGGTTGGAATTAACTACAAAGACAAACCAGCAACTGCCGCCAAATGGCTAGCGGAACTGGGCAACCCTTATAGTCGGATCGGATCAGATCAAACGGGACGTGCCGGCATCGAATGGGGAATCTCTGGTGTACCAGAGACGTTTATTGTTGGTCCCGGTGGGAAAGTCATTTTTCGCCATGTAGGTCCAATTTCTAGTGATGCAGCGCTAGCCAAAATTCGTGGAGCCCTTGCCGTCGCGAGAAAGGATAAGCCGTGATCCGAATTTTACTTGTCCTCGGGCTGTTCGCTACAGCAGCAAGCGCTGTCGAACCTGATGAGATTCTCTCTGATCCAACTCTTGAGGCGCGCGCGCGGGTGATCTCGGCCAATTTGCGCTGCGTTGTTTGTCAAAATGAGCCTATCGATACTTCAAATGCTGGGGTTGCGAGAGACTTACGATTGCTGGTGCGTGAACGCTTGGTAGCAGGGGACACAGATAAACAGGTCTTCGACTACGTTGTCGCTCGCTATGGTGATTATGTCTTGTTCAAGCCACCTTGGAAGTCGACGACTTATGCACTTTGGCTGACCCCAATTGCGTTTGCCATATTTGGCATGCTTTCGATCTTGCTGATCTTAAGACGTTCAAGCAGAGAATTTACCATTGTAGAAGCTTTGAGCCCTGAAGAAGAGGCGCAATTGTCCGAACTTGAAAAGCGCAAAAAGGATCGAGATATCTAATGATCTACATGTTGGGCGCTATTTTGGTAGCAATGGTTCTTGTCGCTTTTGTTGTGCCAGTGATCCGAAACAGGACAGGTGTCGTTTCGCATTCTGAAAGCGCGCAGGCGATGTTGAACGACCAATTGGGCGAAGTTGAGCGAGATGTGGCGCGGGGGCTAATTTCTACGGAGGACGGGCGTTCGGCCACGGTTGAAATCCAGCGCCGGATAATTGCCACTGATCGGCGAGAAACACTAACGTCCACGCCTTCAGGGTCCGGTGCGTGGGCCATGTTGTTGGCAGCTTTTTTTGTGCCAGTAGCGGCAACAATCCTTTATCTAAGTATTGGATCTCCAATGATCCCAAGCTCTGTTTTCGCAGACCGGAGCGAGGAACTGGAAGTCTTGACTAGGCAAGATGAGTTGACACAAAGGCTCTTTTTGCAGCTCTCCTCAGAAGAAAATGGCGGTGCAACCGAAGGCTGGCTGCTTTTGGCAAATGCCTACATGGGAATGAGGAAATACGACAAGGCCGCAGATGCTTATGGCCGAGTTCTAGGCCGAGACGAAGCGACATTCGTCGAGTTTGGGCAGTTTGCAGAAGCGTTAATATTGCAAGAAAATGGGTTTGTGACGCCGGTTGCGGAACGTGCGTTGGATAGATCATTACAAATGGAACCCGGCAATATTGCCGGCGTCTACTATAAGTCATTCGCTTTAGCTCAGACAGACCAAATCGATGCTGCCTATTCCTTGTTGACCTCTCGGCTTGCCACTGAAGATGGGCTACCTGCATGGATGGAATCTTATATCGCACAGGCAAATTTCTACGGGGAAAAGCTTGGTAAAGCTCCGATCTCACTTGCCGACTATGCGCCTGTCCTCAAGGGACCAACAGCCGAAGATGTTGCGAACGCGTCTGACCTGTCGGTGGAAGACAGAAACGCATTTATCTCTTCAATGGTTGAGAGATTGGCCGCTCGTCTTGAAGATAAGCCCGACGATTTGGACGGCTGGCTACAGTTGGCACGCGCCTATACTGTGCTAGGGGATCAAGATCAGGCCCTTCTTGCGTACCGCCAAGCTGAGCCACTGGCTGAGGCATTGCCAGACAATGACCAGCGCAAGGCTTTGGTTCGTCAGAATTTGCAGATTACCAAGTAGCAGCAAGCAAAGTGGTCCAACTGATGAAAAAATATTTGGCATGGACTTCAAAGATAGCTGAGCATGTTCAGGGTGTTGGGCGCCGCACGCTCCGCTTGGGAAAGCTCATTGGTCTTTTTTCCGTGATGCTTTGCAATCCGATTGACGCCAAAGCACAGGAACCAAACCATCTTCTTGGCGCAAAATCTCCGTATTTATTGCAGCACCTCAACAACCCGGTGGACTGGTATCCGTGGTCAGAAGAAGCGCTCGCAAAGGCAAAGGAAGAAGGGAAGTTGATATTTGTCTCAGTTGGCTATTCGTCGTGCCATTGGTGCCATGTGATGGCCGAAGAGAGTTTTGAAAACCAAGCCTTGGCGGATTTGCTGAACAAAAACTTCGTATCTATTAAGATCGATCGCGAAGCGCGGCCGGACCTCGATAAGCAGTTTTTAAGTGTTACTGAGATTTTGACCGGTGGCAGTGGTGGTTGGCCGAATTCAGTATTCCTAACACCCGATGGCGACCCTTTCTATGCAGGGGGATATTTCCCTCCAAATGCATTCAGATCGACACTACAAAATGTTTGGGCCGCCTGGGATGAAAATCCAGAATTTGTTGCACAGGAGGCAGCTAAAGTGGCCACTGCTGTAGCCAATGAACTGTCTCAAATGTTGTCCAAAAAGACCTTATCTGCATCCGATTTAGAAGCCGCGGCGCTCTCCATCCTGCCTGATCTCGACGGATTTTATGGGGGCTATGGTGTTGCACCCAAATTTCCGAGGGAGGCATTGTTTTTGTTTTTACTAGATCAGGCCGAGCGTACGGCGAACCCTGACATGCTTCTTGCCGTCACCAACATGCTGGATGGAATGATTTTGGGCGGAATCCAAGATCATCTTGGAGGGGGGTTCCATCGGTATACAATCGATCCGGAATGGCGCGCACCGCATTTTGAGAAGATGCTATATACCCAAGCACTGACAGGCCGACTGTTAATCCGTGCTTGGAGTGCGACTGGTGAAGCACGTTACCGCCGCGCGGCTGAGCGATTATTCGACTACGTCTTACGCGATTTGCGCGATCGCGCGGGTGGGTTTTACGCCGCTCAAGACGCTGATAGCATTCTGGAGAACGGCAAGCGGGCCGAAGGTGCCTATTATAAATGGACCCAAGAACAAATCGCTGAGCTTAATCGTTCAAATGAGTTGATAGGTAACTTGTTCGAAGTGGACTCGCCTGATGACCCAAACGGACTTGGTGCCCTTCATTTGCTCAAGCACATTGATGCTGCTTCCGTGGAGTTGCACAAAGATCCAGACGTATTCGCCGCAGAGCTGGATGCCGTGCTTGGGAACATGCGGGGCCTTCTAAATCCCATTTTGAAGCCTAAGACAGACCAAAAAATTATTTTGTCCTGGAATGGACTAATGATTGCAACCCTCGCTGAAGCGTCACATCGGTTGGACAAACCTAACTATTACGATGCTGCTCAAGCTGCTGCGAATTATGTTCTGGCCGAAATGGGCGGTTCTGACGGATTGAAGCGTTTAGGTATTCAAGGAACAGTTGAGGGCCCTGCGCAGCTCGAGGATTATGCGGCGTTCGGATTGGCTCTTGTCGCTCTGCACGATTATGCGCCGACTCAGAAAAGTGCAGCTGCTTGGCTGGACAGCGCTGAAGGAGTTTTACGTGAGATGATCAACAAATTCTCAACCGAGTCTGGCGGATTTAAGATGGTAGAAGCCACCGACGGACTGACGAAGGTCATTCCACTAGATGATACAATGATACCCTCTGGGAACGGTCTCGCTTTGTCTCTCTTGTCTCAACTCAGATCTCGTATGCGTGAGCCTTTGTTTGTGCAGACTACGGAGCGTTTGTTGAGCGCGGTTTCGGGATCCGCAATCAATGACCCAGCTGACCACAGTTCTCTGCTCAGCGCGATTGCCCAAGTTGTTTCAGGGAGTACGAATACAGTCCGCTACGGATCAGGTGGTAACGTGCGCGTAGAGTTCATTAATCATCCAGCAGATGACGATTTCGAGATAGAGCTCACTATCGCAAATGGTTGGCACGTGAACGCTCATTTGCCATTGGACGAATATCTGATTCCAACTTCTCTTAATCTAGAAGGTGGTGCCGATATCGATGCAACCTATCCCAACGGGACTGTAAAGTCGCTCTCGTTTAGTGATGCTCCGTTGGCTTTGTATGAAGGGGTGCTTTCGTTTCGATCCAAAAAACCTGAAGGACCCAACGTGAGCCCTACGAAAGCCGTGCTCACTTTTCAGGCCTGTAGTGATGAGGTTTGTTTGCCGCCCGAGGATATGGTATTTGTGTTGTGGTGAATGGGCGTGTTGAGAGTCCTTCTAAATTTCTCAAATGCGGAATGGCTAAAAATGTCGAAAAGACCAATTGCGCCCGTGGGATTTCGGCGGCCAACCCGTTTGGTATTCTGCAATCGAACTTCCTTTCCAATCTCAGTGGTTAGTTTTGCAAGTCAATGGCGACGGGCCTGTTGCACTAATCTGTGGGGATTGGGAGTGGTCTCTATTTCCGTCATCTAGGAGCATTTGTCCAAGCGAAGGGCAGGCACAGTGGCAGAGGCTGAAGTTTCCAAAAACGCCTCTAGTTTGTCCTTCAGTAGAATTTTGCGCAGTTCAACTTGGACGCGGTACTCCTCAAAGCTAGGCGCTCTCGCATCGCGTAACTGAGCTGCCGCTTGTTGTTCTTGTAGGTTCTCGTTTTCATTAATAACTGGTCTGCAAGCCAGCACCGGAAAGGGAATTTGTAATGGTTGAGAATATCTGCCTGCCTGAGCGGCTCTATCTTGATTTTGATAGTTTTTTTGCTTCTGCGGAACAACATTTTAACCCGTCCTTGCGTGGCAAACCCGTAGGTGTGGTCGCGCTCGATTCAGCATATACTGGCTGCATATGTGGGCGGCAAGATTGCCTTTGGCCGTATTCCAGATCCTGAGGATTTTGAAGGTGCCCCGAGCGAGGATGGTGATACGCATTTCTGTTCGTTCTAGGGGAAAGTTAGATTGCCAATGGTGGTTTGCTAAGGGCCCGAAGGAGACCCTAGCGGCAGGATGCGCCGAGGTCTGCTCAGCGGGACGAACCAATGACCGCTTCTGGCCCACAGCGGTCATTGGTTCGTCCCGCAGCGAAGGTCGGCAAAGAGCCCAATTTACCGATCTTCTGTACCGCAGCTAAAGTCCGCTTTTGGGATGCAGGCAGAATTGTCTGACTAAGCTCCGGTTAAAGTTGAAGCTCGACGTCTAAGAGGGCTACGAGGCCGAGTAAAAGTTCGTTCCAGACTGTTGCGCCGGGTTCCTTCGAAGTGACTGAAGCCGCAGCGGGATTGTCATAGTACCACTGTAGTTCAACATCAGGGGTTTCGACTAATCGATATGTATAGTCAGGTACTCATGGGTCGATTCCAAGTAATCAAGCAGGTCTTCGAAATCCGCCTCAAGCACTTCGCCGTGGGCACCGCCATTTTGTAAACGTGCTGTAAACTGACGGACACAAGGTCGGGCTTAGATGATCTGCCCGCGAGCAATCGCGTTTGTGTCAACGCTCACAGATTGGGTGCAGGTAGACAAAACACCTCACAAATTGTTGCGGAAATGAAAGGGTGAAGGTGCATGCTTTGGAAGCCTCTTTTCGATGCAAAGGACAAGGCGAGAATACAAGCACCAACTATGAAGGGCCAAACTTCCACCGATAAGACTCCTACCATGCGGATTGGTATTGATTGATTTGCGTCAGTGCAGGTGCTAGCCCTCGGTATAGACGGTTTTTAGGTGCAGAGAGTTCATGGCTGGGGAGAAATATGATGTTTTTTGACCTTTCCAAGCTGCCAGCTTTCGTTTTGAAGTTTCCATCCAAACACCTGATTTCTCTGAGCCAGTAGCAAGTATGCAGGGTTCTATCGTCAGTGCATACTTCAACTTCGCATGACAAAGTCAGATGCCTTGCTGAATAAAAGGATCAACGTCTCGGTCGCCGAAGGCAAGGCTACACTAGCCGGCCATTTGTTGATCGACACCTTGATGCAGCTGAGAAGCGACGGCCACTCCTCTATTCCAGATGAAACGACGTCGATTGATATTTCGCCTTTGTACAAGCTGGATACAGCAGGTGCATGGTTCTTAGTTGATCAGCGCGCCCAGGCAGCGAAGCGCGGCATCATGCTCCAGATCATGGGTGCTACATCCGCCCAAGCTCAACTTATTGAGACAGTTGAGCAGAATATGCCGCCTGATCACCAACCTTCTTTGGAGCCGCCAAGCATCGCTGACCGCTTTGAAGTATTCGGGCGAAAAATTGCACGTGGGTTCCGAATGGCTGTCGAGTTAACATCGTTTCTGGGACAAGTGATTGCGACGCTGGGTGGCATCTTGCGGCGGCCCAGCCGGCTGCGCCTCACATCGGTGGTGCATCATTGTCAGGAAATCGGGGTGAGCGCGGTGCCGATAGTTGCTCTGATGGCGTTTTTGATCGGTGTGGTGCTCGCTTTCCAAGGCTCGGCACAATTGCGACAGTTCGGGGCGGAGGTCTTTGTGGTCGACCTGATCGCAATCTCGATCCTTCGTGAACTTGGCATCCTTCTGACATCGATTATTGTCGCAGGGCGTTCCGGCTCCGCGTTCACCGCGGCTATTGGTTCGATGAAAATGCGCGAAGAGATCGACGCTATGCGCACCCTCGGCCTTGATCCAGTAACAATTCTTGTCGTCCCGCGCGTGGTTGCACTGATGCTAATGCTGCCAGCTTTGGGGTTAATCGCCGACATTTCTGGATTGATCGGCGGCGCGCTTATGTCATGGGTCGAGCTTGGCGTATCGCCCGCGGTGTTTCAAACGCGTCTGGTCAGCAACACGGACGTCTGGCACTTTGGTGTTGGTATGATCAAAGCGCCATTCTTTGCGCTGATTATTGGTATTATTGGATGTTATCAGGGCATGAAAGTGGGAGGGAATGCAGAATCTCTGGGTCGTTTGACTTCCGCTTCAGTTGTGCTTTCGATCTTCATGGTGATTGTTGTAGATGCGATGTTCTCGATCTTTTTTGCGATCGTGGGGGTGTGACGCAAATGGCTAATGATCCTATCATCAAGGTGCGCGGATTGGTAACGCGGTTTGGCACGCACACAGTACATGCCGGGCTGGATCTGGATGTGCACCGTGGTGAGATCATTGGTGTTGTTGGCGGGTCTGGCACAGGCAAATCGGTGCTTTTACGTGCTATCGTCGGCTTGCTTGAACCTAATGAAGGCCAAATTGAAGTCTTTGGCGAAAGCGTGCGCGCAACTTCTGACGAGCGGTTCCGGGCCTTGCGTCGCCGGTGGGGCGTTATGTTTCAAGACGGCGCGTTGTTTTCTTCGCTCACCGTGCGCCAGAACGTTGAGGCACCAATGCGCGAGCAGTTGCGTCTGGACGATAGTTTGCGGGAGACACTGGCAGGGATAAAAGTGCGAATGGTCGGTTTGCCGGAAAATGCGATGGGTAAATACCCGTCCGAATTGTCCGGTGGGATGCGAAAGCGTGCTGGATTTGCGCGCGCCATCTCGATGGATCCCGAGATTGTTTTTCTAGATGAACCAACAGCGGGACTTGATCCCATTGGGGCCGCCGCATTTGATATTCTGATCAAACAGCTGCAGGCCTCTCTGGGGCTAACTGTCTTTTTGGTTACGCATGATTTGGACAGCTTGCATGCGATCTGTGACCGCATTGCGGTACTGGCGGATCAGAAGGTTTTGGCGGTGGGTACTATGGACGAAATGCTGCGGATTGATCACCCTTGGGTACATGAGTATTTTCATGGGCCACGCGCGCGGGCCGCTTTGTCGACAGCCACCCAAGAGGGCGTGCTTTGATGGAAACCCGCGCAAACTACATCTTGATTGGGGTTTTTACACTGCTCTCGATATTGGGCACCCTCGCGTTTTTCATCTGGCTGGCAAGCGTTCAGGTGAGCAAACAATATCAAAGTTACGGTATCTTATTCGAAGACGTCTCAGGCCTTGATCCATCGGGAGATGTATTTTTCAACGGCATCTCTGTAGGTCGAGTCATCGGCCTGCGTATTTCAGAAGCAGACCCCTCAAAGGTATTCACCACCATTGAGATTGAGGCAGAAACGCCTATCCGCTCCGACACAATTGCGCAGTTGGAATCGCAAGGCGTGACAGGCGTTGCCTATATCTCGCTGTCTGGCGGAAACCCCGCCGCACCCCCGTTGGTAGATAACGCAGAGGGTTGGAAGGTTATACCTTCGCGGCGTTCTAGCCTGCAATCATTGGTGCAAGACGCGCCTGATTTACTGGAGGAAACGACCAGGTTACTGGAGCAGTTCCAGATATTGACGGGGCCGGAAAATCAAACCTACGTCACAAACATCCTGCGCAATCTGGATGCGTCTTCAGGCCGCCTGGATCAGGCATTGGACAATTTTTCCGAAATATCGGGCACAGTGAGGGACGCAACCGCTCAGATCACTTTATTTACAGACCGGCTGGACACAATCGGTGCATCTGTAACCAGCACACTTGAGCAGTCGGATAGCACAATGGCCGCTGCAACGGATGCGTTTAAGACGGCAGACATGGCACTGGCGAGATCCGTCGATGCGATTGGCAGCGCTGAAGAAACGTTTGATCAGGCAACTCTCATTTTACGAGAACAAGTGCCCGACATCCTCGCTCAAGTGGCAGATGCCGCATCCTTGACCAATGCAGCCATCGCTGATTTGCGGACTCGATCAAGCTTAACCCTTGATGGATTTACACAAACGGCTGACCTCTTGAACGCGCGATTGATTGAACTTGAAGGATCGTTGAAACAGGCCAGTACCGCATTTACTGCAGTCACCGAAGCCTCAAACAGCTTTGACTTGCTTGTAGACGGTGATGGTACGCTGCTAGTGCGTGAGGCACGTGTTGTTCTTGCGGATGCCAAGGCGGCAATTGCGACAATTGAAAGCGTGGTGCTGAATGATGTTCCTGCGATTATGACCGACATTCGTACTGGTGTTGCCAGTGCCAGCCAAGCTGTCGATGATGTTGCCGCAAACCTGACAGGGCTGAGCGACCGTTTTGATCCCTTGGCCAAAGAGGCACAGCAGGCCATCGCTTCGGCCAATGAACTTTTTAGTAAAGCCCAAAGTAGTCTTGGCGCGCTGGACAGCACTCTTGTGGTGGCCGAAGGCGCACTTGGATCAGCGCAAACCGCATTTGACGCCGTGACAGAGGTTTTGGACACTGATCTTGGCCCGACAATGACAGATATCCGAACAGCCTCTGCGCAGATTAGCAAGGCGGTCACAGACGTTGCCAAGGACATGCCCGCAATCACTTCAGAGCTACGTGCACTTATTGCCCGTAGCGATGCGGTCGCACGCCAAATTCAAACCGCTGTTGCGCAAACCACCCCTGGCATTAGTGATTTCGCCAACAAGGGTTTGCTCGAGTTGACACGGCTTTCCGCAGAGGCACGCGGACTGGTCAAAACACTAGGTGATCTGACCCGCCGGATAGAACGTGATCCCGCGCGTTTCATGCTGGATGGCCGTGTTCCCGAATACAGGAGATAGATCTATGTCCCTTCTTACCCGCCGTATCGCCCTTTTGGGAGCCGTTTGCTCTGTGAGCGGCTGTTCAGCGATTTCGTCGCTGAACACTGCTGCCAAACCGTTGGATACCTACGATTTGCGACCTGTTTCGGGATCGCAGGCAGGGGGGCGGAAGTCGCGAACTTTGTTGGTGGCGCAACCCCAAGCCACAGCCGCGCTTGCAACTGACCGTATCATGATTAAACCTGATCCTGCCTCCATCACCTATCTGCCTGATGCACGCTGGAGCGATGAATTGCCGGCGGTCGTTCAGTCGTTACTGATACGAAGTATCTCTCAGACGGGGCGGATCGCGTACGTTGGGCGCAGCGACGCGGGGCCAATACCTGACAAGGCACTGTTGGTCCGAATAGATGCATTCGAGGTTGGTATTTTAGCAGATGGCAGGTTCGAGGTGCAGGTTGGTCTGGACCTCACGATTATCAGCGATGGGGATCAACGTGTTGTCGCCACACGCCGTTTTTCGCAGTCAAGCGTTGTCTCTAGCGACGATCCCAAGCTGATCGTTGCAGCGTTCCAAACTGTGCTGAATGACCTTTTGCCAAACATGTCAAATTGGGCCATTCAGCGAGTCTGAGCCTGTGCCCCAAAGGGCAAGGTCCATTAATCCTGTACCTGTTCAGGGCCTCTAACAGACCAACAGTTGGGCGGCATGCCATGATTGGCTAACCGGGTTTCGATGTCATCGAATGACCTGCTTGGGTGCTACATCTGCATCAGGCGGCTTTGTCCTGTGTGGATGGCACCTGCAAAGCAAGACTTTTTTCGAAGCAATTGGCAATTTGTCAGATACGGTCTTGTGTTCAGCCTGTTCGCGCGGTTTTTAGGGCCGCTGGCCTTGATGGTTTCCGCTGATCAAGTCCCCATTCTCGCAGACGGACAGAGATTGTCCTGGACAAAGCCCGGGGTGTCTTGATGTTGCGGCTGACTTGTCCGCCATCACTTCATTGGTCTTGCTATCTCGTTGTTCTTTCCTTTCGTTTCAGGTTGTTCGCGGTTGATAGGGCTCATTGCGCGATAGCACGGCCCAGATGATCCTCGCGGTTTTGTTTGCCATGGCAATTGCCGCCAGTTTGGCTGGCTTTCGCTGCAAGATGTCGGCGAACCAAGGATCAAATCGCTCCGGTGCGCTTTTGATTTGTTTGATGCGGGATGTCATACAAACGACCATAAGTCGTCGAATGTAACGGTCTCCCATCTTTGATATGCGTCCCAAGCGCTCTTTGCCGCCTGTTGATTTGTTGATTGGCGTCAGGCCCAGCCAAGCCGACAAATCTCTACCGCTTTGGAACTGTTCGCCACTTCCAACGGTGGCGACGATAGCAGAGGCTGTGATTGGACCGATGCCGGGGATCGTTTGCAGCAAGGCAATGCGCGGTTCCAACTTCGCCACTGTGGTCATTCGGCGACCGTACCAATTCACCCGCGCGTGCAGCGCTAAAAGTTGCTCGCTGAGATCTGTGACAACATCGCAGGCGGCCTGCGGAAGCGCAGGTGAATGCCCCTCGATCATACCTTTCGCAAACCTGATGGCATGCCCGACACCTTGAGCAAAGATAATCCCAAACTCTGCCAACAACCCGCGCATCATATTAATGGTTTGGGTTCTTTGCCTAACAATCAGATCCCGTGCGCGGTGTCGCGACAAGATTGCTTGTTGTTCTGGTGACTTCATTTCCACGAACCGCATGGTCGGACGGGTGACGGCTTCGCAGATCGCTTCTGCATCTGCCGCATCGGACTTGCCACGCTTAACATAAGGCTTCACATAAATTGGTGCGATCAGTTTCACTGCATGGCCCAGTTTGCTCAACTCACGCGCCCAATAATGACTGGACCCACACGCCTCCATACCGACCAAGCAAGGCTCTAGCTTTTCGAAAAAGGAAATCATCTGTGCTCGTCGTAACGAACGGTTAAAGGCAATGTTCCGTCTTCGGTAATCCCGTGAACCTGAAAGACGTTCTTGGCCAAGTCTAGGCCGATTGTGCTAACTTGCATTGGGTGGCTCCTCTCATAAGCGGTTAAAGACAACTGCACTATGGCGAATGGCGACGCCGGTTGAAGCAGGAGCCGTCCACCCCATCCCGCACAGCAGACCCCTGCACCTACCGCAGCGAATGTCCGCAAACCGCGGCGATCTCAACCGGTCGATGCAACACACTCTGCGAACTTCTCTGCTGGCGTTTGGTATTGCAAGGTCTTGCGAGGTCGTTCGTTGAGTTGCCTTGCAATTGCACTGAGTTTTGCTTGGGAATGAACGGACAGGTCCGTTCCGCGAGGCAAGTACTGCCTCAAAAGCCGGTTGGTGTTCTCGTTTGACCCGCGCTGCCACGGTGATTGTGGGTCGCAGAAGTAGACATCAACGTCGGTTGCCAACGTGAATCGCGGATGATCTGCCAGCTCTTTGCCACGATCCCACGTCAGCGACTTGTAGAGCTCGCGCGGCAGTTTCTGAGCCGATTTGATCAGCGCCGTGATGACACTCTGTGTGTCTTTGTTCGCGACTTTGACCCGCATCACGTACCGAGAATGCCGTTCCACGAGTGTCGCGATATAACTGTTCTTTGATCCACCGATTAAGTCGCCCTCCCAGTGGCCCCGAACAGCACGATCTTCGACGGACGCAGGCCTTTCGCTGATAGATACAGCGTCCTTGATCTGGCCATTTCCCTTTCGCTTCTGGCTGGCATGCTGTGAGCGCCGTACAGTGCGTTTAGCCCGCAAGTGCTCCAGAAGTTCCTTCTTCAGGACACCGCGGGCCTGTATATATAGGCTTCTGTAAATCGTTTCGTGTGACACCTGTTTGTGCGCCTCTCCAGGGGATGCGCGTTTGAGCCAACCAGCAACTTGTTCTGGCGACCACTTGCGCCGTAACTTTGCGGATACTGCGTGGGCCAACATCGGGTGACAAGCCAACTTGCACATCTTGGGGCGCAAAGCCCGATCCCATGCAGCTTGGTCTGATGCCGTTGCGCGATAGCCCAACTTGCCCCCATTGCGTCGTACCTCGCGGCTGATCGTTGAAGGCGCACGTCGCAACTGACGCGCAATTGCCCGGAGAGATTGCTTGGTGCTGAGCCCACGAGATATCTCTTCACGCTCAGCAAGGCTCAATGCAGAACGACCGCGTCTGCGATCAGGTGGACGTATTCCGCCCGTTGGTGAAATCACGGAAAATACCGACGATGAGTGGCGATCAAAAACGCGCCCAATCGACCTCATCGACTCGCCACGCTGCCATCGATCCCAGATATCGGCACGCTGTTCGGCTGAATAATAGATCCTGCGACGATACTTCATTCAAAACACTCCATCTCTTCCTAAAGATTAAAGTGTTGCGTTGATCAGTTGAGGCCACCGACATTACTGTCGAAGTGTGCGTGCCGCAGCATCGGTCGAAATGGGCTCCAAGCCGCCGTTCGCTGCAAGACGAACGAAGGTCGGCAATGGGCCGAAAGCAGCGGTCGTGTCTTTTGCGGTCAACGGCAGTTTTGTCCCGCAACTCGGTCATAGCCCCGCTTTTTCGCCAGTGTCGGCTCACGGTCAAAGCGGCCGTTGGGGCAGGGATCGGCTTATAGGTCCTGACGGTCCTGATCGCGGCGTAACAAACAGGTAGGGCAGAATTACGCGCCGGGTCTAGGTGGCAACTTGAGGCGTCCCCATTGAAGCTGTTTATGTTCTCTAGGGCTTCTCAACCCACCCAGTGACCTATCCATCGATGCGTCTCGAAGAGTTCAGCCATTCCTAATTCCGCTCACTGATACGTGCATTTGGATCAAGGGCGTCGCTATTTGCGGTTTGAGGTAGTTCAACAGATCTTGACCTAGGCGGAAAAGGGCCGCTGTTCCGGCGACAGCCCAACCGCCTGCTGCGACAGTACTGTCAAGAGGGCACGGACTTGTCGATACATACTCAAGCAAAGCTGAGTGCCGTCGCCAGACCGCTTAACGAACGACCGCGAAAGACGCTGGGATACGAAACTCCCGCAGAGCGTTTCAATGCATGTGTTGCATCGACATGTTGAAACCGTCTAACTATGCGGGCGAAAATACAATTTCGCTGCAGCGTTATCGACGAGATGGCGTCAATTTAGAGTGGTGCGTTTGGAGCGTGGGGCTGGCGCGAATAGACAGATCCGAACAAGCCTCGCGCCTATTATTCGGAGTTTGCTAAGCGCTGTGCCTCCCGTTTCCAAGCTTCGCTGACATGTCCGCGAAGCCAATCGTTGACTTCAACCGCAAGCGCAGTCCCTTCAGGTTCTTTGCTCGCTACAATTACACCTGCCAATTGCCATCCGTGCGCACCTTTAACCAAAACCGCGCCTCCCGAATTGCCTCCAATCACTTGACAGTCAGACGCGATTACTCCGAGGAATGAATTCTGCGAAAGTGGACAGTTAAAACGCCCATGAAGGCTTTTGTCTGGAGCATTCTGATATCCCAGTAGCGCCCCAATTTTTGGCAAGGTGTTTTCAGCCGGAACCAATGGCACAGGGCGAACCTTGTCACGGGGAATAAGGCGGCCCAGGCGGACAACAGCGAGATCAAAGCGAAACTTTGTTGAACCGGATGCATAAGCCCAGGCTGGATAGCGGAATATGTCAACGGAACTACTGTCTGCAACAAGACGGGTGCCATTTTGACCTGCAACAAAATGCAAAGTGCTCAGTAAGCCGTCCTTTTCGGTGGTACAGTGTGCGGCAGTGATTACCAAATCTGGCGCAACCAATGTTCCGCTACAACTCGATGCCCCCTTAGTTCCCTCGGCATTGACCACACCCACAGCAGTCCATTCTAGACGGCTCGTTATATCAAGCGCAGGCAACGGTTCAGCCCGCGCAGAGACACTGATAAGCAGCGCCGTGGCTAGTGTTGTGAGAATAGTGGCTGTTTCATTCATAACACCACACCATAAAAACGGCTCGTCTCTATGGAAAGGTAAAAGGCACCTTAAAGTTCCGCCTACCGCTATGAGGCCTTATTGCCTGCCGCGGCGCCATAAGGTGCTTTCTTAAGGTGGCCTGAACTGAGCGGGTACCTGACCGCAGTCTCTGGCCGCTATAACCGGTCTTTCCACTTGCGGTTTTTAAGGCTTTGCAGGATGCGGTAATTGTGACGGAGGTCTATTTTATGGTCGGGGTCCTCTCGCTTTTCGCGGTCCTGTCGGTTCCTTATCTCACCCGCTATGTGGCTCGATGTTGGATTTATTCTTTTGGCACTTTGTCATCATCATATGTAACCCGGGGTAGGCTGAAGCCGATCAAAACCAGCAGAGCGAACACACAAAGTGAGGCAATCTTGGGAAACATCAGTGCAGCCAGCCCAATGCGCTCCGCGCCAAAACCTATCCCGACAAACAAACCTATGCAGCCCTCAAGGTCGCAAGCGCCTTATGTTCGACTCCGATGCGCACCCATAGCATCGCTGCGTTCAACACGGTAAACACCAGAGCGACCCAGCCAAGCCCCAGCACCATTGGTGCAACAACAATCTCCGCAACGACCAGCATGTAATTGGGATGCGAGAGGTATTTGAACGGACCACGCACTACCAATGGCTCTTCGAGAACGATGATGCGCGTGGTCCAGCGACTGCCAAGGCTTCCTAGTATCCAAACCCGCAGAACTTGCAGAACAGCGAACAGCGCAAGCCAGCCATATGACACTGCTTCAAGGAAGCCGAAGATCACCAAACACGCTATCCAAGCGCTGTGCATGGCGACCATCACAGGATAATGTGCGGCTCCGACTTCATAAGCACCTTTCGCCAAAAGTTTTGCGGTGTTGCGCTTTGCAATCACCAGCTCGCTCAACCGCTGCACGATGATGAACCCGAGAAAGAGGAGTGTTGCCATTTCCATCATGCTGCATCCGCGTTGATGTGGAAGGGCAGAAACGAAGCAGTGAATCCGGGGCCCAGGGCACAAGACATCATTTGACCAGACTTGCCTGCGTCAATCACGGCCTTCATGACAAACATCACAGTGGGTGCTGACATATTACCGGCGGCGCGCAAAGTGTCGCGCTCAGCGTCCAACGACCCTTGCTCAAGTTGCAGTGCGCCTTCGATAGCGTCTGCAACCTTTGCTAAGCCGGGGTGGCAGACATAACGATCAATTTGGTCGTGATTGAGATTTGCGGCCTTAAGAGCGCCAGCGGTGGCAGTGACAAACTCTTGGGTGACAAATGCCGGTATCGAACGATCAAAGACCACGCCAAAGCCGGTCTCGTCCACGTCCCAACCCATGATATCAAGCGTATCGGGCCACATCGTCTGATGCCCTTGGCCGAGCGTTACGATCTTGCCCGCGCGGGGAGGGGTCGCACTGATACATGCAGCTGCGGACCCATCGCCAAACAAAACGGCGGCAATAATATCCGCTTTTTGCAGGCGATCTGCGCGAAAAGACAAAGAGCACGTCTCAACGGCGACCAACAAGACCTTTGCGCTCGGTCGGCCTGCCGCGATTGCTTGGGTCGTAGCCAGCCCTGAAACGCCGCCTGCGCATCCAAGGCCAAAAACTGGAACCCGCATGATATCTTCTCGAAAGCCCATTTCAGTGAAGGCTTGCGCATCAAGGGAAGGGGTTGCGATACCTGTCGAGCAGACGGTGACCACGCAATCAACGTCGGCACCGGTCCATTCAGCATCATCTAGGGCGCGTCGCGCGGCCTCGATGAACATGGCCTTCGCACCTGTCATAAATGCTGCGTTCCGATCTGCCCAGCCGTGATCTTCTGAAAACCAGTCAATGGGGACGACAGAATATCGCCTGTCAATGCCAGCTGTATCAAAGGTCTTCGCAAGCCGATCAAACTGCGGATATCTCTTGCCAAAGATGAGGGACGCGCGTTCCCGAACCTCTGTTTGCGACAAGCAATGAGGCGGTAACGCTGTTGATAGGCCATGAAGATAGACTGACATTGCAGACCCTTTGCTAACCTAGGTCTGATCAATTGGCGATCAGTCCCTATTCGCGATGTAGCTCTTTCAGCACTTATACAACCCACAAACAGGTGTCACGTTCCCTCAGCCAATGCTCGTCGTTGTGATACGCTCGGAAAAACGACTGCTGTGTAAGTTCGTTCAGAAGCCGCTCAATCGGCATAGTGGTCCTGTGCAAATCAAGCGAGCATCTGTCAATCTCAGTAAGGCATGCCTGTGTAGCAGTTGCCGACCTCTGTGTCATTGAGGACGCTTTGCCGCCTAAGGGAGTGCTACAACAGGACGGGCGCGCCCGTCAATTCTTCCAGCCTGCTGACTTGGGAGACTACATGTCTGCCAATCCCACAGATAACTGCATTGCTGCCGTCCACTATCGACTGCGCCTGCCGTAACCCCGCATAACGATCACGATAGATACCGTAATGGATAGCTCAAGGATGCCTTTTTGAGGTGAATCACGCCCCTTTATTATCTTTGTCGAGAGAGGGAAACTTTGGTTTCCGAATACCCATATTTTGTTGACCATTTGAGGTTGCCATAGAGTTGCGGCAACTCTGTTTTGTTTACGTCTGGCCGAAATAGGTTTCCCTCCACGCCACTCAAGTTTCCCTCAAAGTTTCCCATTTCCATCTGATGTAAACTTGTTCGCATGAGTTAGCCATTGACCTGACAACTCAACAGCGGACCCATGAGTCAGACGGACGCCTTCCATCAAAAACGACCCGCAGAGACTGCATGGCAGCAAGAGAGGGTGCTGGGTCTTCACCTTGGCTGAGCGTCCGCAGGAAGCCGATCCATGCCAGTTCATTCTCGGTAACTTCGTGCCGAGAGACCTTCGGGGCGAGTTTATGTATCATTTCCCAAATATTCCCCGAAGCGTTGTGCGTGCCCGCGACGTAAGTGCGGGGTCCTTGTTCTCCGAGGCCTCGCGCAACTCGCTCAGCCAAATTACTTCGTTGCGGCTCACAATCGTCCCGAAGATCTCGTCAATCACCGCACCTGTCGTCCGGTAGCTAGATTGCGCCACTGCCATCCTGAACAGGCGACTGGGATCGCAATCGAGCGCGGTTGCCAAAGCGGGCACACGGTCCAGCGGCAGTTTTGACTTACCTGCCTTCAACATACTCAAAATGTTCGGGTTCACAAAACCCGCTTCATCCGCGATCTGAGTCTGACTTTTACGCGGACGCAACTCAAGCATACGCTGGGTGAGAAAAGCTGACATCTGTGTGTCAGCGTAGGGAGCTTTTGGAGGCATCTGTGTCTATCCTGAATGATTTCGCAGCGTCACTGCTGCTCATCTTCATTATAGTCTTGAGATGCGAGGGTTTCTCGTGGTTTGCAAAGCAAATCGCGTGGGTTCGCAGGATATTTGCGGGAAAGTGTTGGGGGCAGTGAGGCCAATGGGGTCAGAGAATTGAATGCTTTACGATGCGTCCACATTTGTTAACTTTATGGCCGATGACGCAGGGTAATTTGGTCCATTTCACAGATGGTAACATCGTTACAAAAGGCTTCGTAACCTATTGATTTATATGGGGGTATGTGGGGTTCGAGTCCCTTCACCCGTACCAACAATCCTAAAATAGAATATGTAAACAGGGTGCTGTGCGGATGTTGCACCCTGCTGACAGCTTGGCTGTTCTGAGAGCGTTTTTGCTCTGGATCGTTTCACATAACTGTAAAACTACATCACTGCCTTTAGGTGACGATCCACTCTTTTGCGTCGTCCAAATCATCTACGTCAAAGATCATGACTTCCGTCGGCATCAGGCTACCGAAAAGCTTTGCGCTTTTGCGTATCCAGTCGATGTCAGTGACCAAGGCAAGTTTGGAAAAGGTCGTCAGATGGGAAAAGCCAAACCGCATGTCATCCCACATCGCCCCGGCGGAATATCCGTCAAAGTATTGATCGAGCAAGCATAAGAGCTTTAATTTGTCATGCTCCTTCGATGCCGCATTGATCAAAGGGGCCAGGCTCTCAGTATAGTCTTTTGAGGTGATTAAACCGGAAAACCGAAGTGCGATAACGTCTCTCGGGAAATCATCCAACTGGGTTATTGCACCGGGATGATCCTCTTCCATGGCAGCCCAATTGAGCGCATCTTCATAGGCATCGGATTTGAAACGTCGGATTTTCGCGCTTGTAAACACATCAGCCAACGGATGCGCGAGCGACAAAAGAACACTGTCGGTCACGAAAGCAACTTTAGGCACGATTTTCTGCCGCTCATGAACAAATGAAATGTGTGATTTCAACGCGTCAAAACTGTCCCACATTGGAACGCTACCCGTGACGATCACCAGACTAGGCACCTTATCATACGCGTTGATATAGGTGTTCATCGTCTCAACAAGCTTCTCAATGTCTTTGGTAGATATCTTTTGTTCGGGCGAGATTATGAGCAGGTTCTCCCGCTCTTGTGTTTCAATCCTCATGCTTCTGGCTCCTCTATGTTCAAGAGAAAGCATAGCCGAGTTTGCGGTTTTTGCGAACTGGCACGCGGACGCACTCTTTATAGCTGGTAGTTTGTAATGCGGTGAGAATGGTTCGACGGTGCTTTACACACCGCCTACCACTTAACCTGGCATCTTTTCGAAGGCCGGAAGGCCGTCTTCGAGGACGGTAGCGTTCAATTTACTCGACGTGTAAACATTCACCTTCGGCGCGAACTCTTCTTGTTCATTGATAAGCCCGGCGCGCAAGCCGAGCATGCCTTCGCGGGCTGAGTTCTGCGTGAAAAGCGGCGTTCCACAGTTGCCACAGAAATGCTTGGTCATCACCGTACCGGCATCTGAACTGTGCTGGTAGGTTTTCGGCGTGCCGGTGACCTTCACATCGTCGTGTTTCATAAACATCAGTGTGGCATAAGCGCTGCCGGTGGACTGGCGGCATGCGGTACAGTGACAATTCGCCATGACCGGCACCTCGCCATCGGCTTCAAATGAGATGTCTCCACAGAGACAGTTGCCGGTAAGTTTTGTCATTGGTTTCCCTTTGTATTTTGGCATCATTGCAGTCACGACACTAAGGAAATTGGGATAATCATCAAGGGCTGCACAAAGATTTGAACGAATGGATTCTAGCGTAGAAGCTAACACCGTCTAAGTTCAGGCCGGCCTCTTCATGCCGCTGGGTGAATGTCGTGTTTCACTGGTGGGGTATTCGGTGAGGATCGACATGAGGCGCACACACCGGACCTGCGAAAAAATCGCACTGAACGGTAGCCTTGAGACAAGAGCCACCGAGTTGCTTGGTGCCGTCACTGTCCGTGATCAGGTCTACGGTATGGGTATGATAATTTTATAGTGAATAACGATATCGGACAGGATCAAGGGGCCGTCTTCTGCGCGGAACTCTATCCGGAGGCTCCCAATGGTTTGGCCAATCGAGGCGCTGGTCGCGGACACGATGGCATCCAAATTGAACGCCTCTTGGTGCATTCGGGTATGGCTTTTTGAAAACGACGTTCGGTTCATAATCGTCACCGGCCCGGACCCTATGGCACGTGCTGTCAGCCGCCCACTTCCCGCAGGGCGAATGTTAAACGTCAAGAGCCCATGATTGCGCAAAGCTGTCGAATAGTGGAACGCGTTTTGCATATCAAACTGCAACTGATGGCTTTCCCCATCTTCAAGCCTGAGTTCGCTGTCGCGTAAGACCTGATAATCAGAAGCTATGACATTGGGCATAATCGCTGGTCCTTTGATGAAATCGGCTGTGCAAGGTTAGCATGGCCGGTTCATTCAGCAAAATAGTCGAACGGCGGGTAGGTGCTTGTCTTGCGGTGCCGATAACTACTGCTGCGCTTTCTCGTCACAATTCGCGAGCCGTCTTCTGGGCAGTTTTGGAGGTCCAACTAACATAGGCCCAAGCAGGGGGCGGAGGGGCCGCTAGGTACACTTCACGAAGTTTTCTTCCTGTTGCAGCCCTAGAAAAATCAGAACAACCAGCCAAACCTTTCAAAGACCGATCAGCGTCAGTGAGTAGTTGAATGTTTCCGAGAACGGGCACTTTCACTTATGTTTCTGGTGCCCGGTTTATCCGCATGCCCAAGTTTGACCGATCCCTCAGCGAAGGTTGGCTCTGAACCCATGTTACTCGGTATCAACACCGCAAAAAGCAGCCGATTTGCGGTTCCCGTTCCCTTTGGCAGCGTCAACAACCTAACGAAAATGTGGATCGTTTGAGGGGAACGGGTGCATTGGATCGTCTTATTCAGCCACGAGACGCAGGGTCGCCAGATCGGCACCAACGATGACGTTGCCAGTAAATCCACCTTCCATCGCAGCATCTGCATAATCGGCTGGCGTAAGCGGCGCTGGCAATGGGTACGGTCCTTGCCGCGGTGCACCCACTGGTGGGATCAAATGCGTGAGCATCAAGTGCTCCGAGCCCGTGCGCTTGGCCATAGCGCCCAAATCGGTTGCTGTACTTTGACGGAAATAGATCGGCGGTGGAAAACCAGTTTCTCCATCAGGGCCCATGACCGGGTGGATCGTAGAGTGCACGATAACGTCCGCTCCCATCGCAAGGGCTTCGACCCGAGCGGATGTTGAGGTTTCACGTGGTGGTGCAGGCAAATCATTGCCAGCATCGCCGCCGATCACGACACTGCCCGCAGGTGTATCAACACGGTAAGATGCATGGCCCGCAACGTGGCGTGAAAAGACAGCGCTGACTGTAATGTCGCCCATTGACCAGACCTCAACCGGCGTGTCCGTGCCGGCAAAGTTTACCACCTCAAGAAGATCTGCTGGCCCGCCAGCAAGGCGCTTGGGGTTCTCAGCCAAACGTTGTGCCATTTCACCGGAATTAATGAACGCATCGCCAATGTGTGCGGCATAGTTCGTACAACTCATGGTGTGACCTGCGGCGCTTTTTGTATCCTCGGCACAAACGACGGGCAGTTTCGGTCCAGCAGAATTAAAATGCCAGCGCAGTTGCGCCATATCGATCAGCCCTTCGACATGGTCCGAATGTAGGTGCGTCAAGAAAACGCCCGACAGCCGCCCAACAGGAACGCCGATCTTGGACAACTGCTGCGTTGTACCGCGACCTGCGTCGAATTGCATGAGTACGTCGCGGCAGTTGTTTTCTTCGGTCCCGTACGTAACCAACGTCCCAGAACCCGCCTGTCCGTTGAACACTGGCGGGCCACCTTGGACCCCGGTTATTGTTACCTCGACACAATTTGCCGACAATGCAGGGCTCGCTGCAACGGCCATCGCCATTGAAGCGGCGCAAATAAATTTGTTCATTTTGGTCCTCCCCTAGTGTGAGATCGCAAGTTGGATTGCCGAAACAAGCCTGTTTGAGCGGTCCCACATGATTAGATCGTATCTAACGTTAGTGCATGGCTAACGAGCGGTCCATCATGACGATGACCGTCCGTGCGATCATGCGGCAGCCCAGATTTATCTGGGATCCTTTTGGCGTTGTGTTGCCATGAACCTTGCGGAGCCGGTGCGGCTTGCCCGGAATGCGTGACGCCGGGAGCCCCTTGGTTAGGCGCTAAAAACCGACTTTGGTGCAACCGCGAGGAACGGCAACAAGGTCTGCATGGCTACCGGAAGGTGGTAGAGTTTCAGCGGCAGCTATTGCTCATTCCTAAATCAAACTAACACAGTTTTTGTGTTGGCAGGGACGGTTTGAACGTCAACCTGCCAGCTATTCCCTTAAAACACTCAAACAGCACAGTTACGCAGTGACAGAGCTTATCAAATAAAAGATCACCGCGGACAAAATCGCTGCTGCGGGCACCGTGATGATCCAAGCTGCAATAATGGTCATGAAATGCGATCGACGCACCAGCTTACGACGCCTGCGTTCTTCAGGGGCAAAAGCTGTGCGGTCCGGCATTGCGAGGCGCGCGTTCCGGATACGCCGTTCGGCGTCCCACTCCCGAAAGAAACCAACCCCGAACACAGCACCCACAGCGATATGGGTAGAACTCACAGGCAAGCCTAACCAACTCGCAACAATCACTGTGATCGCCGCCGAAAGAGCCACGCAATAGGCGCGCATTGGGTTCAGTTTTGTGATTTGACCGCCCACCATCCGTATCAATTTGGGGCCAAACAGGAACAGTCCAAAGGATATCCCAAACGCCCCAATCACCATCACCCAAATGGGGATGCCGATCGCGTCAGTGAAGTTTCCTGATTGGGATGCCTGCACAATGGCAGCCAATGGTCCGACGGCGTTCGCCACATCGTTTGCGCCGTGAGCAAAGCTGAGGAGTGCCGCGGATACAACCAAAGGAACGCCAAACAGCACTTTGAGTGACTTGTTGCGGTTCTCCAAGCCTTGCGACTGTTTCCGGATAACGGGGATCATCACGATCCAGACCAGAGCGCCGATTGCGGCCCCGATCAGCAACGCGGTCGGCATGTCGATCTTGATGATCTTCTTAAGTCCCTTAAGAGCAAGATAGGCCGAGAAGACGCCCGCCATAATGCCTACAAGAACCGGCACCCATTTGCGCGCAGCCGCGATCTTGTCGTCGCGGTAGATAATCCTTGATTTGATCAACCAGAGAAACAGGGCCGCGATAACCCCACCCAAAACTGGCGAAATCACCCAGCTTGCCACAATGCCACTCATTGTCGCCCAGTTCACCGCAGAAAACCCTGCCGCTGCGATCCCAGCGCCCATAACGCCGCCAACCACAGAATGCGTTGTTGATACGGGAGCACCAACCCAGGTGGCAAGATTGACCCAAAGAGAGGCCGACAAAAGCGCGGCCATCATGGCCCAGACAAACACAGATGAATTTCCCATGCTCTCTGGCGCAATAATACCTTTGGCAACTGTCTTGACGACGTCGCCGCCTGCAAGGAGAGCGCCCGCGCTTTCAAAGATTACTGCGATGGCTATGGCACCGCCCATTGAGAGCGCATTCGCTCCCACGGCTGGCCCCATATTGTTGGCAACGTCGTTCGCGCCAATATTCAACGCCATATAGGCACCAAGGCAGGCGGCAATGATCACGATCAGCGAATTGTTTTCGTGTCCAAAAAACAGCATCGCAATGATGCCGGCCAGCAAAACAAAGACAAGAGAGATGCCGACACCAATCATCGGACGCGACACATAACTGGTCGCCATTTCAAGATTGGAATATCGCGCCAAATCTCGGTCAAGCGTTTCTAAATGGCGCTGGTCGCCCTGTTGTTCGGTCATTGTCGAGTCTCCCCCGGTTTGCCGATGACGACTAGCCCTGTTTTGACGGCAAAATCAAATGTTCAATGAAGGCTTGCGGAAATTATTTGCTGACCGCGGGAAAGTGACTTCAGTTCACTTCCAATCGCCATCGCTGCTGCTGTTTCCACTCAAACGACCTGCGCTTGTGTCCAAGGCCTTGCAAAAGCTTTTTGAGCGTTCCTCAACGGTAGCAAAATGCAGTATTACTTCGACAGTGATTCCAAGCAGTTACTGCAGAACAGGCCTTCCAAAGTTGACAACTCAAGAAGTTCTCAACTAAGTTTTTGATCAAGTATATTTGCTCTCAGTTTGTTGCCGAACCTACGTGCGGGGGCAATATTTTGAGCGAGCTATTGTAATGATTCTGATTGGAGCTCTCCGAATGCGTTATTCATTTATTTTGCTAGGGATCGTGCTTTTGGCGCCTGCCGGGATGTCAGGCGCACAAGATGCTTCTACTGCGGATCTGACCTCCGGCGTTCTCAAAGGCCGGCCATATTCACCTAATGCTGATCGCGGTTTCCCGGACAAAGCGCTGTTTGGGGACACCCACGTGCATTCAGCATTGTCCGCGGACGCAGGCGGTGGCGGCACGACGCTTATGCCGCGAGACATGTATCGGTTCGCACAAGGCGAACAGGTTCGATCCAACACTGGGCAACCTGTGAAAATGGCCCGCCCGTTTGATTTTTACATGCTGACGGAACACACCGACGGGATGGGCGTGATCACCGATATCATGCGCGGTGCGCCGAACATTATGGCGGATGAACAGGGCAATAAATTCCACGAAGAATTTGCCAAGGGCGGGGACGCGGCCAAGAAGGCGTCCATCGATCTGATCGCTCAGTTCAGTCAGGGCACTTTGAGCGAAGCTTTGCTCTATCAACCTGGCAGCCCCGGGTATGACAATACATGGCGTGATATTGTTCAGGCAGCGGAAGAGTTCAACGAACCGCATGTGTTCACCGCGATGATCGCCTACGAATGGACATCATTGGTGGCCGGTAACAATCTGCACCGCAACGTTATTTTCCGCGACGGACCTGAGCGCGCCCTGCAGGTTGTGCCCTTTTTGATGGCCCCCCCACTTGGCAGCCCCGATCCGCGCGATCTGTGGAAGTGGATGCAGAACTACGAAGACGACACCGGTGGCGATGTCTTGGCGATCCCTCATAACCCGAACCTGTCCAATGGTATCATGTTTGCGCCAAATGACACATTCAACGATGGCGCACCATTTGATCGCGAGTATCTGGTGACACGTTCGCGTTGGGAAAAGCTCTTGGAAATAGGGCAGACAAAGGGGGACAGCGAAACGCACCCCTTGCTGTCACCGACCGACGAATTTGCCAACTATGAAAGCTGGGATTGGGCAAACCTTGATGTCTCAGAGGCAAAAACGCCCGAAATGATCCCGTTTGAGTACGCGCGCTCGATCTTGAAGAAGGGTCTTCAATTTCAAAAAGACGAAGGCGTGAACCCGTTCAAATTGGGCTTTGTCGGCGGGTCAGACATTCATACCGGTCTGACGACACAGGATGATAACAACTATTTTGGCGCGTTCACCTGGATGGAACCTTCTGAAACCCGCGCAACTACAGTGGCTAAGGGCAACGAAAAGTTAGATATTAGCTATAAGGGTTGGCAATATGCCACGCCGGGCCCAACCGCCGTTTGGGCAACTGAAAACACCCGAGCAGGTATCTTTGACGCAATGGAACGTCGCGAAGTGTACGCAACGACCGGACCGCGCATCACAGTGCGGTTCTTTGGGGGCAATTTTTCAGCGGATGACATCCAAGAGCGTGATCTGGCACGCATCGGGTATTCCAAGGGCGTTCCAATGGGAGGCGATCTTTCCGTTCAGGATGGTGAGGCCCCTTCATTCCTCGTCTATGCGCTACGCGATCCTATCGGCGCGAACCTTGACCGCGTGCAAATTGTAAAAGGTTGGATCGATGCGGATGGGAGCCAGCAGGAAAAGGTTTATGATGTCGCTTGGGCAGGGGAACGTACCGCTGGCGCAGATGGAAAGTTACCACCCGTCGGAAACACTGTGGATCTTTCGGTGCCATCTTGGACGAACGATATTGGCCGGGCAGAGCTTGGTGCAGTATGGGCGGACCCTGACTTTGATGCGTCAGAGAATGCTTTCTACTACGCAAGGGTAATTGAAATTCCGACCCCGCGCTGGACAGCTTATGATGCCGTTCGCTTCGGCATCGAGATGCCAGATGAAGTCAAAATGATAACCCAGGAACGGGCCTACACATCCCCGATTTGGCATACACCCGAAGGGTAACCAAGGGCCGAGCGACAAGGGTTTTGCCGCTTTAGGCAAAGCTCGATTGGTCTTACTCAATTAGCTTGTTAGCAAAGCGCGGCGAACGGCGGCTTTGCTAACAAGACGGCCATCGACTTCAGTGATTTCAGGCGATAGTCAAAACGCATGCGTTTGACCCTTGTAGATACTCTGACAACAGTGGTTTTTTTACTGTTTTGGCCGCTCTGACCGAGCTCTATATTGCAGGGATGGAACCCTTTGAGGTTCTGAAGACGCGCCTAATTATGGTGCTGACGGGACGGCCATATGGTGCGTGGCGCGATTGGTTCTTTTCAACTACGAAACCGACAGTTTCTTGGAGTAAATCCCTGATTGATGGCGTCGCGTTTCTGACATTCCAACCCCCTGTTTACGGGCTGACCCTTTGGATAGCGGGGGCGGCAAAGGATGAAATACTCACACTCCTCGCCACAACAGCTGTGCTCATGCTGATCGTCAGCCGCCCTTTCGGTCTGGTTCTTGAGGTGGCGCGCAGGTTCGCAGGTGCCAAAGCCGAATAATCTGACGAACGTGGGCAATGCTCAACACGTGCCAATTTGTACCCCACAAACCCGGTAGACAGTTGCGTGGGCCTCCGGTCCGCTTTGGCGTAAGGGTGCTCTTCACCCGTACCAACATCTCTTTTGATATTAAATCCGAACACCACGACCTGCGGTGACCTTCCTGATGCTCTCGAGTGGCATAAGAGGCGTCTCAGCGTGGCCGCAAACTTGGATCATGAGAGGTTTGTGTCTTGATCAAATGTCTTCGCCATTAGCGATAGCTGCTTGGACGATTGCAATATCGTCGGCACTTAAACCGTAGTCATTAACTGCTGTCTGCGCTGAGATATACCCGCGTGCGAGGTCACGTTTTACCGATGCCACGGTTCGATTTTTTGGGTCGCCGTAGCCAGCGCCGCCCGGAAAAGCCATCATCACTTTACGGCCATGCCCGACGAATTGTTTGCCTTTGCCGTTCATCTTGGATCCGTCGTCTTGGACGATTGTGGTAGGCGCACCTGGGCCGCCGCCGCGCCGTCCCAAGGCGGGGTGGTCGACACGGTCAAACATCGCTTGAATGTCAAACTCGTGACCTTCGCGCGCGCCAACTTCCATGAACTGGCCCAATCCACCGCGCTGCTTGCCTGCCCCGCCAGAATCGGGCCGCAGTTCTTTGCGCCAGATGATCACGGGGCCTGCGTGTTCTGTCGCCTCAACTGGCATGGTCATCACGCCCGACGGAAAGGCGGTCGCATTCAGCCCGTCGTGTTCGGGCCGCGCGCCTGAGCCGCCGGAGTTAAAAGTCAAAACCTCGGAGCGCCGGGCGTCTGCCGGGGCGGGCGCATCGCTGCGCGGACGAAGCGAAACCTGGAAATTGCACAAGCAGCCGGCCCCTTCGGCGGGCACCAATCCGGGGACGATCTGATCAAATGCGTTGAACACCGCATCAGGCACAAAATGACCCACGATGTGACGCAAGGCGACTGGGGCAGGGTGCACCGCGTTGACAATTGAATTGACGGGCGCTTTGATCTCAAAGGGTGCAAGCGATGCCGCATTGTTCGGAATTTCGGGCGCGATGGCCACTTTCAAGGCATAGCATGCGTAGGCTTTGGCATAGACTAAGGGGCAGTTGATGCCCTTTTTATCGAGGCCCGACGTCCCAGTGAAATCCGATACAATACGGTCCTCATGGATTGTCACTTTCACCTTCAGGGTGATCGGTTTGTCGAACCCATCCACAGTCAGTTCGCCCTGCGCAGACGTGCGCGGTAGTTCGGCGATCCGTTCAAGGGTCGCGCGACGTGAATTTTCTAGGATAAAGCTCGCGATGCCGCTCAGATCATCCAGCTCGAATTCCTGCATCATGTCGATCAGGCGGCGGTGGCCAATCTCGTTACAGGTCGCCAAGGCATAGAGATCGCCGATCAATTGGTCGGGTTCACGTACATTGCCGCGCACGATGCGCACCAGCGTTTGATCCACCTCACCACGTTCGGCGAATTTCATGATCGGGAGATATAGACCTTCTTCGTAAACGCTTGCCGCATCTGCGCCAAACCCGCGCCCACCAATGTCCACGATATGGGCTGTGCAGGCAAAAAACCCAACCAGTTTACCGCCATGAAACGAGGGGCTGACCATCGTAATGTCGTGCAGGTGGCCGGTGCCCTCCCATGGATCGTTGGTGATATAAACGTCACCTTCAAAGATGTTCTCGCGCCCGATGCGGCGGATGAAATGTGCCACAGCATCCGCCATGGCATTCACATGTCCAGGGGTCCCTGTGACGGCCTGTGCAAGCATCTGCCCCTGCAGGTCATAGACGCCAGCGGACAGATCTCCTGCCTCTCGAACTGAGGTTGAAAACGCCGTGCGAACAAGAGCTTGGGCTTGTTCTTCGACAACCGAAATCAACCGGTTCCACATAACTTGATAGGCGACGTTGGCATGTGTCTTGGCCATGGTTCTATCCTTTCAAACGCACGTCGATGCAGCCGTCAGGCTGTCGAACGGCATTGCGGCTGGAGGGGACGATGATTGTGGTTTCATCTTCGGTAATCACCGAAGGGCCGTCTATTGCGGCGCCTATGGCCATGTCGTCGCGCAGCACAACGCTTGCTTTGACAAAATCGGCGAAGGCGGGATCAAAAAGACTGCGATCGCCGGCGGTTTCCGCGGTACTCGAGCCCGTATCTTCGGCAACCCGTGCGACGGTTTCCGGGGGGGTCGTCGCATTGACGGACCAGACGGTAATCTCGATGTCCATGCCGTCAACCGCGCGCCCAAATAGCTTGACGTAATCTTCGATAAACTGGGCCTCAAACGTGACCGCATCGGGGGTCATTGCTTGATCTTGGGTCAAGGTGATTGGGATTTCCCAGCCTTGGCCGGAATAGCGCATGTAGACTTTGAACTCAGACAGGATGGGGCTGACGGCATCGCAATTGCGCACAAAACTTGTGGCCTCGGCTTGCAGGTCCGTAAGAAGCGTTTTGATCTTGTCGGGCTCAAAGCCAGCGAGGGTCATGTAAACCGACCGGTTTGCCTCAAAACTGAAAGGCGCGCGTAAGAACCCGATGGCAGATCCGACCCCAGCACCTTGAGGCACCAACAGCCGGTCCACGCCCAGCTTTTCACACAACCGGCCCGCATGCAGGGGGGCCGCCCCGCCAAAGGCGATCATTGTATATTCGGAAAGGTCCTCGCCGTTTTCAACAGCATGAACGCGGGCGGCATTAGCCATGTTTTCATCCACGACTTCGGCCAGACCAAAGGCAGAGGTTGCCGCGTCCATATCAAGCACATCGCCCAACACATCTGTAAGCGCCTTGGCCGATGCATCTGCATCAAGCGTCATAGTGCCACCGGCGAAATTCGCGGGATCGAGCTTCCCCAAAACCAGGTCAGCGTCAGTGACTGCAGGATTTGAACCACCGCGTCCGTAGCACGCAGGGCCCGGTTCTGATCCCGCACTTTCTGGACCTACGCGGATTTGGCGCATCGCATCGACATGGGCCAATGATCCCCCACCGGCACCGATCTCGACCATGTCGATCACAGGGATCGAGATGGGCATGCCGGACCCTTTTTTGAACCGGTAAGTGCGGGCAACTTCAAATACGCGGCTGGTCTTAGGGGTTTTGTTTTTAATCAAGCAGATCTTGGCCGTTGTGCCACCCATGTCAAAAGACAGCACTTTGTCCAAGCCGTAGCGCGCCGCAATGTTGGCGGCGAATACCGCACCGCCTGCAGGGCCAGATTCGACTAAACGGACGGGGAATTCGGCTGCGTTCTCGATTGAGAGAATGCCGCCGCCCGAATGCATCAAAAAGATTTTGCAGCGCACACCTGTTTCTCGCAAACGCCCTTCAAGACGGCCGAGATAGGATTTCATCATCGGTTTGATATAGGCGTTCGCGACCACAGTGTTGAAACGCTCATATTCGCGCATCTGCGGTGACACTTCGCAAGACAGCGACACCATGGCATCCGGCATCATGTCCGCCAAGACGTCACCAACCAGCTTTTCATGCGCGTCATTGAGGTAGGAATGGATCAACCCGACAGCGACGCTCTCGTATCCTGCCGCCGCGATCTTTTCGACGATGGGTTCGATGTCTGCGCGGGTCAGGGGCAGCAGTTCGTTGCCACTGGCATCCATTCGGCCCGGCACCGTGTAGCGCATTTGGCGCGGCAGCAATGGCTCTGGCAGGCTGAGGTTCAGATCATATTGTTCAAACCGGGATTCAGTGCGCATCTCGATCACGTCACGAAACCCTTCGGTCGTGATCAGCGCCGTTTTAGCGCCGCGCCGCTCGATCAAAGCGTTGGTGGCAAGGGTGGTCCCATGAAAAATCTGATCAATCTTGGACGGGGTGATCCCAGCCTTGTCGCAGACTTGCCGCATGCCATCGATAATCGCGTTTTCCGGAGCGACATAGGTGGTCAGCACTTTGGTTGAAAACGACATCGCGCCAACTTCGACCACAACGTCTGTAAACGTCCCGCCGATATCGACACCTAGGCGCACGGATTGTTCGGCCATGGGGCTTACCTCTTGTTCTACTTGGCCACAGTTAGTGAAATTTCATTGCTGATTACAATTCAATTATCGACAGGTGGATGATCAATTCGAGCATTCAACCGCGACCGGCTCACTCGGCCGCCGTCAGGGGCGTGGGGCGATCACGATGGAGCGTTCGGCGCGATTGATTGGCGCGAGTGTTTAGGCAATATCTTCGCCAACTGCCCAAGCAATCTTGCGAGCTTGTTTGCCGTTTTCCTTGCTGGAGTGGTTCACTCAAGCTGACGTTCAGTCTGGGCGGGGAACTTCACAATTGAGTGATCGCTCAAATGAGATATTGAGTGATCGCTCAATGATCCCTAAGTGCAACTCAGCACCGTAACTCAATGAGGGAAACCCAATGACTGACTTCGTCAAACACACCATCGAAACAGCACCAGAAGCGTCCAAACCGCTTTTGGAAACATCATTCAAAAACAATGGTCGTATCCCCGGTCTGCATTCCGTGATGGCAGATGCACCCGCTTTGTTGGCCGCTTATAACTTTGCCCACCAACAGTTCATGGCCACCAGCCTGACCGACGAAGAAAAGACTGTCGTTTGGCAGACAATCAATGTTGAGCAAGACTGCCACTACTGCGTTCCGGCGCATACCGGCATTGCCAAGATGATGAAGGTTGATGACGCGATCACCGACGCATTACGCAACGAGACGCCTTTGCCGACTGCAAAGCTGGAAGCACTGCGCGACTTTACCTTGCTGGTTGTTCGCAATCGCGGTTTTGTGGGGGACGCCGACACGCAGGCCTTTTTTGACGCGGGTTTCACCACCACCAACATTCTCGAAGTCATTCTGGGCGCTGCACAGAAATTGATGTCCAACTACACCAACCACTTTGCTCAGACGCCTGTCGATCAGGTGTTCCAAAAGTTCGCGTGGGAAAGAACAGCCCAAGCTGCTGAATGATCTAATGTTTTGGGGCGGAGAAATCTCTGCCCCAAAACCTACTTCCGGACCCAAGCCTGCGCACCCAGCTGGGATGGGACATCAACGGTTCGAAATCCTGACAACTACCGCGTGATAGGGTGGCGTCTTCAAGTGACAGCGATCTCAAGCCCGCTGGCTTGGGTCATTGTCTAGTTGGTGATATTAGGATGCGTAAATGTGGCCCGCGTGGCCTTTCTTTGACAGGCCCCGGGAGGCAACATGACTGACCCTACACAACCACTGCGCATCGACATCGTGTCAGACGTAATGTGCCCATGGTGCATCATCGGATACCGTCAGCTGTCCCAGGCGTTAGAGGCCACAGGCGTCGCGCATGAAGTCCACTGGCATCCGTTCGAGTTGAACCCCGAAATGCCGCCAGAGGGGCAGAATACCCGCGAACATATTATCGAGAAATACGGCTCAACCCCTGAGCAATCTGAGCAAAGTCGCCAACAAATGGCAGCACTCGGGCGCGATTTGGGGTTTGACTTCAAGTTTACGCAAGACATGCGGATGCACAACACCTTCAATACGCACCAATTGCTGCATTGGGCGGATACGCAAGGGCGCAGGCATGACCTCAAAATGGCGTTGTTCACCGCTCATTTCACGGCCGGACGCGACCTGTCTGATGTTGCGGTTCTGGCAGATGTGGCCGGCGAAATTAGCCTTGACCGGGATGCGGCGATGGCCGTTTTGGAAGACCAACGCTATGCGTCTGACGTCCGCAATGAGCAGACGTTTTGGACGCAACAAGGTATTCGCGGTGTGCCGGCTGTGGTCTTTGATCGCCAGCATCTTGTCACGGGCGCGCAAGGGGTCGATAATTACACAAGCATCCTGACGCAGCTGACCAAGGAGACCACCTGAACGTGCCACGCTCTGCGCCATATGATCGGGGCACTGCCCTTGATGCGGCCGTGGCGCTGTTTTGGGAAAAAGGGTTCCATGCGACCTCTCTCAAGGATCTTGAAGGGGCGCTAAGCATGAAGCCCGGCAGCATCTATGCTGCGTTTTCTAGCAAAGAGAACCTGTATCTGTTGGCGCTTGAGCGTTATTTTGAGAAATCCCGGGCAAGGTTCCGTGATCAGATGGCGCGCGCGTCCTCACCTCTGGATGCGATGGCTGATCACTTCCGTGGCTACGCGCGTATGGCTCCAGATGATGCATCACGGCAGGCTTGCATGCTGACAAAGACCATGGTGGACACGCGGATGACGGACCCAGCCATTGCGAGCGCAACGCAAGATTATATGGCCGCAATGCAAAACGAATTTGCCGCCACCTTTACTGCCGCCCAAAATGCGGGCGAATTGGCAAAGGGCGCAAACCCCCAACGTTTGGCCCGCCGCTTTCAGGCAAATGTCACCGCCCTCCGACTGGCAGTTCATCACGGCATGCCGGCAGATGATTTTGCCCAACTTGCCGAAGACATGGCCTCAGAAATCGAAGCTTTGCGCGTAGACGCGACTTCATAGCCAATCTTTAAGCAGGGCAGTAGCCGCAAGCCACACGCGCGGGGTTGATTGCAGTCAGCGCCGTGGCGATAGGCCGAGGGATGGCCGTCGCGTTAGGTGCCCTGTCCCCAATTGAACAATTGCATTTGGCTATTTTACTTCACCTGCATCGAGAAAACCTCTCCGAGTGCTTCAAGGGAAGGGTGCTTTCTCAATTAGGTGAACGGAGTTCATGAAGTCGTTGACAGCGAACTTATCACCCACTATGCATTGTGAACGTCGTTCATAATTGGAGAAATTTCATGAACATTCGCTCAACTGCTTTTACCTTGATTGCCGCTCTTATCGCCGTGCCAGCCTTTGCTGGGTCAAGCGGCCAGCATTCAGCACAATCTGCTAATCATAGCGGACAAGCCGCGAGCCACGGATCCGCTGCTGTGTCAGAGGGGGCAGCATTGGTGGTTGCGGTGCCAATTGTTGTGTTTGGTTCGGCTGTCGCAATTTCTGGCGCGGCACTTGAAGAGGTCGGGACAGGGGCCCTTACGCTTGGCAGTGACATTGCCCGCGTCGGTACAGGTCATACAGTCGCGGGCAATGGCGTAAAGCCAAATGGCGCACCAACGCTCGATTAACACACGAATAGGAGGCTGTTATGCCCCGCTTATTTTCTCTGATGTTTGTTGCGGTTATCGCTGTTTGGCCGACTATTTCGATGGCCGGCAGCAGCGAAGCCGGCAAACCCCAACTGCCCGTGGCAGACGTCGCAACGTTCGCAAACCGCGTTCAACATGACCTTGCGGCGCGCGGTGCGAACATTGCGATTGTATCGCGCATAGGGCGCGATCCCAGAGTGATGCCAAAAGGTGTTCAGTACACGCATGTGGGTATCTGGGTCTATTCGCAGATCACCCGCGCTGACGGCAGTACTGGTCGCGGTTACCAAGTTTATAACCTCTACCAGGTCAATGGAACGCCAACGCGCAGCCGCCTTGTCCGGGACAGTCCGGCGGATTTTTTTGCTGGGGCCTACCGGTTGGAAGCCGGGATCATCATTCCTGACCTTCGATTGCAGAAAAAGCTGCTGAAGGTGATCACCAGCCCCACCTATTCGGCCCTGCACAACCCGCAATACTCGGTGTTGGCGAATCCCAACACGAGTCAGTTTCAGAACTGCACCGAACATACGCTCGATGTATTGATGGCAAGCGTTTACGGCACAAGCGATCCCGCCCAGATCAAAGCAAACATTGGGGCCCACTTCAAACCGCAGCCCATTCGGCTTGGTGGTCTAAAACGGATGCTGGCCCCCGGAGCCTACAAGGCGATGACAACAGTGGATCATGGTTCAAAGGTGTCGACGGCGACATTCGGCTCCATTGCTCGGTTCATGGAGGCAAATAAACTGACGTCGGAGACTTACCGTATCACCCCTGACAAGGTTATGCGGTTCTAGAAATTGACTTAGGAAGCAAGTTGTCTCAAATACCGTCCATGACAAAAGACAAACCTCTCTCCACCCGAGACCGCAACCTTGCCGATATTCGCGAACGGGCGACCATAGTTGCCGAGCGCATCGTCCTCGAAAACGGGGTCGATGCACTAAGCGCGCGGGGACTTGTCAAAGAGATCAACGTGTCTGTTGGCTCGCTTTATAATGCCTTTGGCGATCTGGATGCCGTTATGCGCGCCGTTATAGCAAGATCAGCAGAGATCCTGTCGGAAACCTTGCATTCAGCCAGCAAGCCATCAGGGCTGGATAAGCGGCAAAGGGTTGTTGCCATCGGTGAGGCGTATTTTGATTTTGCCGTTGCTGAACCACAGCGTTGGTGGTTGTTGTTTGAGTATAATTCGAAGACTCCAAACGACGACAAGGCACAGGAGTTCCAGCTGGGTCTTTTGGAGATGCTCATTCAGGCGGGGGATGGCGATCCGAAATCAGAGCAGCAACGGCAGTTGTTTTTGCTATTGTGGGCGTCTGTGCACGGATTGGTGGCGCTTGCATGCCGCCCGACCATTATTGCGATCAACCCAGAGGTGGCGCGGACCTATATTGGCGTTTTAGTCGATTCAGGGTTCAACGCATTTCCAGTTGACTGAAACCGCCACCGTTTTCCTTTAGCGACGGGCTAAGCACCGGTCCGCGATGGCGGCAACCGGAGGGTTTTCAGTATCTTTCTCGGTTACAGTTGAGAATGGCGAGTGGATTTCCGATATCCTTGTGAGGGGCCGGCAATCTCGGCAACAACCGCAAAACGGCGGCCGCAAGCCGTGTTGCTCATCACTCAAAATTGGCGCTATTTGTTTGAATGAACACAGCGCCCCACACCAACCAATTGCCACGTTTCATTATGGCAAGCGGGATGACGAACCTTGCTGACGGTATTGCGGTGGTCGTTTGGGCATGGATCGCAACCTTGTTGACCCGCGATCCCATTTTGGTCGCTCTTATGCCTGTCGCATTGCGTCTGCCGTGGTTTTTGTTTGCGCTGCCCGCGGGAATCATCACCGACCGGGTTGACCGTCATCACCTGATCCTTGCGATGGACATTGTGCGAGCGGTGGCGTTTGGCGCGGCTGCGTTCATTGTCTGGGCGTCATTGCCGCTGGCTCCTCCGCTTGAAAAGGGCACCGCAATGCCCACGCTATTCTTGGCCTTGTTGGGGTGTGCCGTGCTGGTTGGGACCGCTGAAGTGTTTCGCGATAATGCCGCGCAAACGATGTTGCCTGCGATTGTGCCTCACGATCAGTTGGAGCGCGCAAACGGGCG
Organism: Sulfitobacter sp. SK012; assembly: GCF_003352085.1. Taxonomy (NCBI): domain Bacteria; kingdom Pseudomonadati; phylum Pseudomonadota; class Alphaproteobacteria; order Rhodobacterales; family Roseobacteraceae; genus Sulfitobacter; species Sulfitobacter sp. SK012. The sequence goes on along the minus strand of NZ_CP025804.1, from coordinate 3,034,081 downwards.
GCTTTGGAGTGTCGAGCTTGTTGGAAATTCACTTTTGGGCCCGGCTTTGGGTGCGTTTCTGATCGCCTCGGTGATCTGGCTGCCATTTGCATTGAATGCAGGCGCGTTCGTGATCGCGGCGCTGCTTATCGTCGGCCTAAAGGGCAATTTTGCGCCTGTTCAAAAGGGGCCGCGTGATTGGCGCAAAGAACTCGGTCAGGGCGTTGCGTTCTTGCGGGACGCGCCGTTGCTTCGGTTGTTGGCCATCACAACGGGTGTTTGGAACCTCTTGCATCAGATGGTTGTGATTGCCCTCGTTCTTTATGTCCAAGAGGCTCTGGGGCTTGAGGCGTGGGGCTATGGTTTGATCCTTGCCGCAGGGGCCGTCGGCGGCATCATGGGTGGTTTTGTTGCTGACCGGGTGGTCAAGATGTTGGGGCAGGGCGCTGCTGCTCAATGGATGACGCTGGCGTCCGCCGTGGCCTTTGCAGCAATTCCCTTTGCGCCCAATGGAATTGCTTTGGCGTTGGTTTTGGCGGCATTCGAATTTACCGGGATAATCTGGAACACAGTCTCGGTGTCCTACCGTCAAAGGGTGATCCCGGACGAATTGTTAGGCCGGGTAAACAGCGTGTACCGGCTTTTGGCGTGGGGTATGATGCCGATCGGATTGCTATTATCTGGGATGATCGTCAGTGGCTCTGAAACGATCATGTCGCGCGATGTTGCACTGATTATGCCGTTTGTGGCTGCAGCGATTGGTGCCGCTATCTTAACGCTTTGCGCGTGGAAGCCACTGGGTGTTGGTTTCGCTTTGGCATCGGATGGTCAACCGAGATAAGTCTCCGGCGCTGCAAAATAGGTTGTCATGCTGGCCGGCATTCAAACGATGATATTTGGGCGTGCTTCTTCGCAAAATCGCTCCGGCCGGCTGCTGGGTTTCTCGCGCTCACTCTTTTAGAGGGCGCAAAGTTCAACACTGGGTTGTTGCGTCTGCCAAAAGTTTAGCGCTATCATAGCGCTACATAAATTGGTTTGGGAGGATCATCATGAACATCAAACATCTATTGCTCGCATCAACATCCGCAGCCGTTATCGGCGCGCCACTCGCCGCGCAAACGGAAGTCGAATTTTGGCACGCCTTTACGGGCCGCCTAGGAGAGTTGGTTGCTGCTCAGGTCGAAGATTTTAACGGCTCACAGTCAGAGTATTCTGTGACCGCGTCCCACAAGGGTAACTATTCCGAGACGTTGAATGCCGGCATCGCTGCGTTCCGTGCGGGCGAACAACCCGACATCTTGATGGTGTTCGAAGTGGGGACCGCAACGATGATGTCCGCTCAGGGCGCCGTAAACCCTGTCTATGAAGTGATGGCAAACGCCGGTGCGGATTTCGCTCCGGATGGCTTTATCGGGTCGGTTAAGGGCTACTATACATCCAGCAATGGCGACATGCTGTCGATGCCTTTCAACTCTTCGACGCCAGTGCTTTGGGTCAACCGCAATGCGCTGACAGACGCAGGTATCGACCCTGACACAGACCTGTCGACTTGGGAAAATGTTGGTACGGTTCTGGGTCAACTAAAAGAAGCTGGTAGCAGCTGCCCCTTGACCACCGCATGGCAAAGCTGGGTCCATCTGGAAAACCTATCTGCCTATCACGATGTACCTTTTGCGACCCAAGCCAACGGCTTTGGCGGTCTGGATACTGAGCTGGCGCTGAACGGCCCAGCACAGGTCGCGCATATCTCAGCAATGGGTGAGTGGGCCAAGGACGGCAAGTTCATCTATGCAGGTCGTCGCAACGAAGGTGGTGCAAACTTCCGGGCGGGAGAATGTGCGCTCTTTACCGAAAGCTCAGCTGGCTATGCCGGGATCAAATCCGAAGCCAAGTTTGACTTTGATGTGCGTCCGCTTCCCTATTGGTCAGCACTGGTTGATGCCCCACAAAACACCATCATTGGTGGTGCGTCGCTTTGGGTGATGGCCGGTCAGGAAGATGGCGAATACAAAGGCGTTGCCGCATTCTTGAACTACCTTTCCTCGCCAGAGGTTCAGGCGCAATGGCATCAGGACACCGGCTATCTGCCGATTACCAGTGCCGCAGCTGAGCTGACACGCGAGCAAGGCTTCTATGAGAGCAACCCCGGTACTGACGTTGCGGTGATCCAGATGACCACCAATGCGCCGACGGAAAACTCCAAAGGCTTGCGTTTGGGTAACTTCGATCAGATCCGTACGATCATCGACGAAGAGCTGGAAGCTGTCTGGGCGGGCGACAAAGACGCCCAAACTGCCCTCGACAGCGCTGCGTCTCGCGGCAACGATCTGCTGCGCCGCTTTGAGCAAGCCAACCGCTAAGGATATGCCGCGTCCCGCTAACCCGGGGCGCGGCGGACCACATGGAAAAACGCGTTACCTTTAAAGGCCTGTGGTTGCCACTTCTGTTGATTTTTCCGCAGATGTTGGTCACGGCTGTCTTCTTTTTCTACCCTGCGGGTCAGGCGATCTATCAGTCGCTGTTCATCCCTGATCCCTTTGGTCTGTCGATGCGCTATGTCGGACTGGGCAATTTTGAATATCTTCTGAGCAATCCCTACTACCGAACATCCTTTGTCACGACAGCGGTTTTCTCGATCCTTGTGACTGTTGTGTCGATGGGGATCGCTCTTTACCTCGCCGTGCTTGCTGATCGCCTGATCAAAGGCTCCGGTGTTTACCGGACCTTGTTGATTTGGCCCTACGCCGTGGCGCCAGCCGTTGCTGGTGTGCTGTGGCTGTTCATGTTCAACACGCGGGTAGGGGTCGTGACCTGGTATCTGGGCACGCTCGGCTATGATTGGAACCACGTTCTTAACGGTGAAGAGGCCATGGGCCTTGTCGTTGTCGCCTCGTCCTGGGGGCGGATCAGTTATAACTTCCTGTTCTTCCTTGCGGGGCTTCAGGCAATCCCAAAATCGGTGATAGAGGCCGCGGCCATTGACGGCGCGCGCTTTTGGACCCGGTTCCGCACCATTGTGTTCCCGCTGCTATCGCCGACAACGTTCTTTTTGCTGGTGGTCAACATCGTCTACGCCTTCTTTGAGACCTTCGGGGTCATTCACACGATCACCGCTGGAGGGCCGCAGCAATCAACCACCATTCTGGTCTATAAGGTCTACTCCGACGGCTTTGTCGGCCAAGACCTTGGGTCTTCTGCAGCGCAATCGGTGATCTTGCTGTTTATCGTCGGCCTGCTGACCATTGTGCAATTCAAATTCATTGAACGACGGGTGCACTACTGATGGCTGAAAGAACAGGCATGGTGCAAACGCGCGGGTGGGGCCATTGGTTCACCCATCTTGGGCTGATCATTGGCCTGCTGTTTATCTTCTTTCCGATCTGGCTTGCCTTCGTGGCCTCGACCGTGTCGCAGCCCGAAATCGTAAGCCCGCCTATGCCCTTGCTGCCGGGGGATCAGTTTTTTGCCAACTATAGCAAGGCATTACTGGCTGGCGTTAATGCGCCTGTTGCGATGATGATGCTGAACTCGATGATCATGGCATTGGGGATCGCGTTTGGCAAAATCGTCATTTCGCTGCTTTCCGCCTTTGCCATCGTCTATTTCAAGTTTCCGGGACGCAGGCTGTTCTTTTGGTTGATCTTCCTGACGCTGATGCTGCCTGTCGAAGTGCGTATCGTGCCAACCTACGAAGTCGTCGCAGGTTTTGGCATGCTCAACAGCTACTCTGGCTTGATCTTTCCGTTGATCGCATCGGCCACAGCGACCTTCCTTTTCCGCCAGTTCTTTATGACCGTGCCGGACGAGTTGGCCGAAGCCGCGCGCGTCGATGGGGCGCGTCCCATGCGGTTTTTCTGGGACATCCTTTTACCGATGAGCCGGACCAATGTCGCGGCGCTCTTTGTGATTTTGTTCATCTACGGTTGGAACCAATATCTTTGGCCCCTGCTGATCACGACGGACCCGTCGATGAATACTATCGTCATGGGGATAAAGCAGATGTTCCCGTCAGGCGATGATGTTGCAGACTGGCCTGTGATTATGGCGACCTCGATCCTTGCAATGGTACCGCCCGTGATTGTGGTGATCAGTATGCAAAGGCTTTTCATCCGCGGCTTAGTTGATAGTGAGAAATAGGTATGGCAACGGTCTCCCTTCAGGGCATCAAGAAATCCTTTGGCAAAACGGATGTGATCCACGGTGTCGATATCGACATTGCCGATGGCGAACTGATTGTGATTGTCGGGCCTTCGGGCTGTGGTAAATCCACATTGTTGCGCATGGTCGGAGGGCTAGAGACAGTCAGCAGTGGCGAGGTCCATATTGGGGACCGCATGGTCAATGAGCTTGAACCGATGGACCGTGACATCGCGATGGTGTTTCAGAATTACGCGCTCTATCCGCATATGACGGTCGAAGAAAACATGGGCTACGGCCTGAAAATTGCTGGCCGGCCAAAGCCCGAAATCGCCGAACGGGTGATGGAAGCCGCAGTTCTGTTGCAGCTTGAAGAGTACCTTAAGCGCCGACCTCGCGAGCTTTCTGGTGGTCAACGCCAACGCGTCGCCATGGGCCGCGCCATCGTGCGCAAACCAGCCGTGTTCCTATTCGACGAACCGCTGTCGAACCTAGATGCGAAACTGCGCGTGCAGATGCGTCTGGAGATCAAGCAACTCCAACGTCGGTTGGGCGTCACTTCGCTTTATGTGACCCACGATCAGGTCGAAGCGATGACACTGGCTGACCGAATGATTGTTATGAACGGCGGCATTGCAGATCAGATCGGGGCACCGCTCGAGGTCTATGCCAATCCGGCAACTGAATTTGTCGCGGGCTTTATCGGGTCACCGCCAACCAACTTTATGAAAGCGGAACTGGCACAAGAGCCGTCAGGGGGCGCAGTCACACTTGGTGTGCGCCCCGAGCATGTGCTGATCGCGGAGGGTGCGCAGAAAATTGACGGCGTTATTCTCTATACCGAGGCGCTGGGTGCCGAGACGCTCATTCATGTAAAGCTTGCCGATGGGACGCTTGTGACTGTGCGCCAAAACGCATCTGATGACATTGCGGCTGAGGGGGAGACCGTCAACCTCACATGGAACAAGACAGACGAGATGCTGTTTGACGCCGCCGGGAAACGCGTCTGACGCGCCCTGCGCGGATCCCGAAAATCATAGGTATTCCAATTCGCTGCGTTGCACCGCGGGCTTGATCATTGCATCCTCGGGGTTGCGCTTGGGTTAGATGGGCTCCAAAAATGCCTTGCAATACCGCTTGCGACGCTGTTGATTGACTCATCAATCAATAAAAAGCCAACCGGGAGACACCATTATGAAACGACTTTTGACAACATCCGCACTGGCCCTGACACTGAGTGCAGGCTTTGCCGCGGCTGAGGGTTGCGATGCCGTGACCTTCTCTGACGTGGGCTGGACCGACATCACCGCAACAACCGCTGCAACCACCGTTGTGCTCGAAGCTCTGGGCTATGAGACGGACATCAAAATCCTGTCCGTTCCTGTCACGTATACGTCCATGGCGGCGGGCGACATCGATGTATTTCTGGGCAACTGGATGCCCACCATGGAAGCCGACATCGCTCCGTACCGCGAAGCCGGCACCGTAGAAAGCCTGCGCGCCAACTTGACCGGTGCGAAATACACGCTGGCTGTCAACAAGGTGGCCGCTGATCTGGGCATCACCAGCTTTGCGGCCATTGCTGCCAACGCTGACGCGCTGGACGGCAAGATTTATGGCATTGAAGCGGGCAATGACGGCAACCGCCTGATCCAATCAATGATCGACGACAACGCCTTTGACCTCAGAGAGTTCGAGGTTGTTGAATCCTCCGAGCAGGGCATGCTGGCACAGGTTGCTCGCAATGATCGCAAGGGCGATCCGATTGTCTTCCTCGGTTGGGAGCCACATCCCATGAACGCCAATTTCGAACTGACGTATCTTGAAGGCGGCGATGATTTCTTTGGTCCCGATCTGGGCGGTGCGACCGTTCATACCAACACCCGTAAAGGCTATGCCGCGGAATGCCCGAACGTGGGCGCACTGTTGAACAACCTTGAGTTCACGTTGGCCATGGAAAACGAAATCATGGGCGCGATCTTGGATGACGGCAAAGAGCCACAAGAGGCTGCTGCCGAGTGGATTAAATCAAACCCTGCCGTGCTCGACACTTGGCTTGCGGGCGTGACCACCAAAGACGGTGGTGATGCAATGGCAGCTGCTGCCGCGCTGAAGTAAGCGATATTGGAGCAGGGCCTGCCAAGAAGTTGGCAGGCCCTGCATCTTTGATTTCAGCGTTTATTTATCTGTCATCGCATAGGCGATGATCATGTCTTCTGTCTGAACGCTGGGTGGTTCTTCGATCTTTTCCATCATGTTGATCGAAATATGTGGCCATCTGATCAATCCTTCCTGCCCACCGGGGCGGGGGAAGAAATCCAAGAAAATGAATTGCGAATACGCCAGCAACAGCTTGGGATTGCCATTGAGACCCTCTTCATCCAATTCCATGATCCAGAAGGTCGATTGCATCTCGGCGGCGTCCGCTTGCCGTTCAACAAAGGGGATGTTGACGATCCCCCCCTCCAGAAGCGTCGTGTCGGTATGAAGCAGTGTTGTGCGCAAAACGTTATTGGGCATCCCCAACGCCAACAATTCATTGGCCTGCGCCACATTGAAACCCGGAAAAGGCACCGCACCCAGCACCCCCTTGAAAGGGTTGTTGGCGAATTCATGGTAGGGAAACAGATAAGTGTCGGGGTCACTTGCCCCGGCGACGGCGGCGGCAATATCAGGGGTGATACCAACAGGAAACCCATCAATCGGTGGAATGGTTGGCGGGCCGTCAAAGACCTCCGAAATGCCCAAAGATGTCGCAGAATTTCCATGCGGAATTGTAGAAAGACGCGCGATGTCCACACCGTCGACGCGCTGCTCTTTCATATGCAAAAAGAACCCCGGCTCGTGGTGAATGGGCAATTCGGCTCCACCGGCAAATTCGCTGGCACCAATGTCTTCGGCTGCGATCTGGGCGATGGTCTGTTCGTAATCAAGCGCCGCAACTTTTTGATCGGCAGCTTGGGTTGTCCCGTTCTTGATAATGCCGCGATTGGGCACAGCCTCGTCAACTTTGGTAAAGCTCAGGACCTCGTTATATTGGTTCATCAACAGGCGGTAATCGCGGTCCGGTCCCGCAAAGGGCAGGGCGATCAGGTTCCAGCCACGCCCATCAAATGGACTTTGGCCTTGGCCTTCCAAAGTGCCTTCGCCTTTGAAGTTACTGCCATCACGAAACTCTGGGCGGATATTTGCCCATTTACCCGGCAGCAGCTTCAACGGGCCAAGTGCTTCGTCACCCATCGTCGCTATCCGGATCTTCCGGTTCTCAATAACCTTGTTTGCCTCCATCATGGGAAAAGTCCTTTCTTTGAAATGGTTTCGGCGAAAACGCCCTCAGGCACCCCTATAATACACGCAGGGCGAGAAAAGCATTATATCACAGCGGGAATATTTGACCTATGAGACACTCAAAACGGGCGCATTTCGCACAAGATTGGAGGCCCCATGAACTGGATAACTGAAAATAAAATCCCTGTTGATGACGTCGCAGAGGCGATGTTTGACTGGCTGCAAATCAACGGAGCGTGGTTCTTTGATGGGCTGGCCCTGGCGATGGAAGCGCTGATCGACGCGATCCTTTGGGTTCTGCAAACCCCGCATCCGCTTTTCATCATCGCGGCGTTCGTGGCACTGACCTATTTAATCCAGCGCAACTGGAAGACACCGCTCTTTATCGCCATCGGGTTTCTGTTCATCCTCAACCAAGACTATTGGGAGGAAACCACTGAAAGCCTGACGCTTGTGTTATCAGCTTGTGTGGTCTGCATGGGCGTCGGCGTGCCTATCGGCATCGCGGCGGCCCACCGTCCGAAACTCTATCGCTTTATGCGCCCGGTACTGGACCTGATGCAGACCTTGCCGACCTTCGTCTACTTGATCCCTGCGATCGTGTTCTTTGGGATTGGCATGGTCCCCGGCCTTATTGCCACGGTTATCTTTGTGCTTCCCGCACCGATCCGCCTGACGCAATTGGGTATTTCCTCGACACCCACGGCGCTTCTTGAGGCGGCACAGGCGTTTGGGGCAAAGCCGCGCCAGACATTATGGAAAATTGAGCTGCCCTATGCACTGCCGCAGATCATGACGGGCCTCAACCAGACGATCATGTTGTCACTTTCAATGGTGGTCATCGCGGCTCTAGTTGGGGCTGACGGGCTCGGTGTGCCGGTCGTACGCGCGCTTAATCAGGTGAACACTGGGTTGGGTTTTGAATCCGGTCTGATCATCGTTGTCGTGGCGATTATGCTCGACCGGATGTTGCGGGTAGGGGGCAAATGACAATGGAGAATGCTGTAGAATTCGACAACGTTTCTATTGTTTTTGGTGACAAGCCGAACGTTGCTTTGCCTTTGATGGACGCAGGACAAGACCGTCCTGAAATTCAAAAGGCCACCGGGCAGGTGCTGGGGGTGCATGATTGTACGCTCAGCGTTGGCGAAGGGGAGATCCTTGTGCTGATGGGCCTGTCGGGGTCCGGCAAATCAACGCTGCTGCGCGCGGTAAACGGCCTGAACCCGGTCGCGCGAGGCTGTGTGAGGGTGAATGACGGCGATCAGATGATCGACGTTACAAACGCCCGCCCCAAGATGCTGCGCCACATCCGCCAGACGCGCGTATCGATGGTGTTCCAGCAATTCGGCCTGCTGCCGTGGCGCACAGTGCGCGAAAACGTGGCCCTCGGGCTTGAGTTGGCAGAAGTGCCCAAAGCCGAACGGTTGGAGCGCGCCGATGCACAACTGTCTCTGGTGGGGCTTGATGGATGGGCTGACCGCAAGGTGGGCGATTTGTCCGGTGGCATGCAGCAGCGCGTCGGGCTTGCCCGCGCCTTTGCCACCGAAGCGCCAATCCTGTTAATGGACGAGCCGTTTTCGGCGCTCGATCCGTTGATTCGCACACGCCTGCAGGACGAGTTGCTTGAACTGCAAAGCGCGCTAAAGCGGACCATCATTTTTGTCAGTCACGACCTTGATGAAGCGTTCAAGCTTGGTGGGCGTATCGCCATTATGGAAGGCGGGCGAATTGTCCAAGCCGGCACCCCGCGCGAGATTTTCTCGAACCCGGCCAGTAATTATGTCGCTGATTTTGTGGCTAACATGAACCCGCTTGGTGTGTTGACCGCCCGCGATGTGATGCTTGAACCTCGCCAGGATGCTCACGAAGCTGCGTCAGTCAGCCCCGAAACGCCTGTGCGGTCATTGATAGAGTGTTTGAATGGCGAAGATGCGGTGTTGCAGGTCACAGAAGGTGGAACCCAGATTGGAACTGTAACGGCCGCCAGTATCATTGAGCGCCTCAAGGATTAGCGAACCGTTCGACCAATTGGCCAAAGGCATCGGTATGTCGGGCGTTTTCTGCCTACCGATGCCTCTCAAATAGCCCTAACGTCGGTCAACGCTGTTTCAAAATCATTCCCATTTGCAACATCATGCACCGCGCGCTTTCCGCGAATATAGGGAGCGATATCGCTCAATCGGAAGGGCAACGTTCTTCGACGGAAAGCTTACCCTTGGGAGTTGTATTTGCGGTTAGAGATAGCCCAACGATCGAAATGAGACCTCAGTTTCTTTGCCGATAATGACGTGGTCATGGATGGTAATGCTGACGGACGAACACGCGGTTTGAATGAGGTCGGTCATGGTGATGTCTTCTTGACTGGGGGTGGGGTCACCTGATGGGTGGTTGTGGACCAGAATGATGGCACTGGCGTTCAATTCCAGGCTTCGCTTTACAACCTCTCGCGGATAAACGGGGACATGATCCACCGTCCCAACTGCCTGTTCTTCATCCGCGATCACGTTATTTTTTCGATCAAGGAAAATGATACGAAACTGCTCGGTATCGCGGTGCGCCATTGAGACACGACAGTAGCTGATCAGATCATCCCAAGAGGACAAAATATCTTTTTTGAGGATTTTCGACTGTCCCATACGTTGGGCAAACGCCTCTGATATCCGGAGCTGTAGATATACTTTGGGAGTTGTTCCTTCGATCTTTAGGACGCTGCTTTCGGAGGCGGCGATAACGCCGTTGAGGTCGCCAAATGCGGCCAATAGCCTTTTGGCCAAGGGTTTCACATCGATGCGAGGAATGGCGTTGAACAACAACAGCTCCAACAACTCATATTCTGGCATGGGTTTGTGGCCGCCTGATAGAAACCGCGAGCGTAGTCTTTCGCGGTGACCCCAGTAATGCGGGACCTTGATGCCATGGGCATCGCGGATCATACCGCCGCCCGCGGACGCCTCGTAGGACAGTCGTTGGTTCCGTTTGTGGGAGGGCGCAAACGCCGGCGACAGCACCGCGCCAGGAGGCGGCAGCCTGGCCTCAAGATCATCTAAGCCACGCATTGCCGCATCAGAAAATCCACCTTGACGCGCGGGCCTTAAGGGCCGCATGCGGTTTCTATTGGTTGTAGCCAGTCCATCAGGCCTCTTCGGGTCGTTCATTCCAGTAGCCCCCGCGTATCAAAGTCGTTGTTGGGGTCGATGGTGCAGAAGAATGGTTAATGGGCGCTTAAGAGAAGAGACAGGATTGGCCGAAGGTAAGGCTAACTGCTCAAGTCACGTCCTAAACTAGCTCAATGAAACCTTCGGCGAGGTGTGATGTTCAGCAAGTGGGCCCAACCCCAATTACCCTCGGCATGGGCGCGACAGTCAACGTGAACTGAGCCAGATGGAACATTGAAAAGTATCACAATTTCCAGATCGTTGACGTTGAGGGAGAATCGAAATGGCAAAATGCGGCTACCGAACAGGGGTGATCCACGACGCGGCGCGCTCAAACTGGCAAAATACCGGAACGCGACCCATTGCCTGGTCGGCGTGGTATCCCACACAGAACGAGGGATGTGGGGTTCCAGTTTCAGAGCCGTTTTTTGCACTCGGTGATGTGATCCGTGATGCCAACCTGAGCACGCGTGAAGAGCTGCCGGTTGTTTTGCTCTCGCATGGCACAGGTGGCACAGCAGAGAGCCTTGGTTGGCTTGCCCGCGCCCTTGCGAGCGATGGCTTTGTTGTCATTGGCGCAAATCATCACGGAAACACGGGCTTGGAGTCTTATTTTGCAGAAGGGTTTCTGTGTTGGTGGGAGCGGGCCGCAGACCTGTCTGTGCTTCTGACATCGCTGGGAACATCGGGGTTCTTTGCCAACAGTCTGGATTTCGACCGAGTATCAGCGGCCGGGTTTTCTCTTGGGGGTCACACCATTCTGGCCCTCTCGGGGGCGCAAACCTCATTGGACGAATTCGACCAGTGGCGCAGCGCCAACATGATCACCCAAGGCGGTCCCAAAGAATTTCCAGATGCTGCGGATCACATTCCAACCCTTATCGAGACGTCTCAGGCATTTCGGCACTCATGGGCGCGGCATGGAGATGATTTCACAGACACTAGGATCAATCCATGCGCCGTGATTGCGCCAGCGCCGCCGATCCGGTCTTTTACCCCACAATCCATCGCGCAGGTTGGTGTGCCGATGACGATCCTGACAGGCGGCGCTGACCCCGAATCACCATCAGTGCATTGCGCCGATTGGCTTGTGAAACAAAACAAGGGCTTTCAGCATCATGATCTGGGTCGAAACGTGGGGCACTATACGTTTCTGGAGTACCCATCGGACGCGCCGCTCATCGGGCAACTTGATGTCTTTTCGGATCATGTAAGCGTCGACCGAATGAAGGTTCATGAACAAGCCACGAAGATCATACGCGAAACCTTGATGCGCGAAGTGCGTTAAATACCGCAAACCGACACCCGTCGGCGGTCGTACCATTTGCCGCTTTGCAGCCTGCATTGCCATCTTGTTTGCATCTTACGTGCGGGGAAATCTCCCTTATAGTGTCAGCAGACTGTGCAAATGATTTTGTGACAAAGGCACCTGCTTTCTGGTCAGACGTGATTAGACACTTCAGCCGGTTGAAGGTAGAAAAACCTATATATTGAACCGCATTTTGAGAGGCTGAGTTATGGCGAGCGAAGAAGGAACCGGGCACGCAGCCCCACATTGGTTTGTGGCTCCAGGTGACGGAGATTCCTACGCAGTGATCTCTTTGGTGGTTTTATTGCTGGCGCTCTACGGGGTCGTCACACTCTATGCGGCCTTTGACCGCTGGGCTGACAAGCAAGCCCATGGAACGCCGCTGGCTAGGACCATCCCGACGTTGTTGGCAATTGCTTTGCTTTACGAGATTTTCCCTTTGGGGCATTTCCACATTTTCCTTCCGATAACCGCGATCCTCATTGCATTGATGTCCGACTGGTCGCGATTCCATGCCGGGACGGAACATGGATCAGAGCATGAACCGGCAGTGGTATTGCCAACTGCCTCAGCCAAAACGGCCAGCAGCAGTGAACCTGACGCGGTCGACGGATCCAAGGAGATCAAAGCTGTTTGAACTTCTCTTCACCTCTTTTCCCGTCCTTATCCGTTACTTTCAGCTGAAGCGCCGAGGCGAAGCGATGACTGTCTGGAACATGCGCACCGCAGTGTTCCTTTGGGCAACCCTTGCTTTCTTCCTGTTTCTGCTGATTTTCTATTTCCACCCGAAATCCTATTCGGGTGTGTTGCCGTACCGCACTGTTTCGGTTGTGGCGCAAACTGCAGGTCCCGTGACCGAGCTGGACGTTATCAATGGACAAAGAGTAGAAGCCGGGGACCTGCTGTTTCGCATTGAAAACAGCTCCCAAAAGGCGACGCTGAGGCAAGCTGAGGCTGAATTGGGAACGCTTGCTGCAGCCGCGATCAAGGCTGAAGATACCCTAAGAGTTGCGCAAGCCAGTGTGGCTCAAGCAACAGCAACGCTTGATGAGCGGAGCGAAGAACTGCAGGACGCGGTGACGCTGTTCGAAAGAAACGTCGGTTCGCAAGACGCTGTGCAAAAGCTTGAAGCTACCGTCAAAGTTGACGAAGCCAAGTTGGAAGCTGCCGAGGCGCAGGTGCATTTGGCTCAGGCCGATATTTCACAGACGATCCCCGCACAGACCAAAGCTGCCGAAGCTGCAATAGAAAGCGCGCAAGCCGCGTTGATCAAGACTGAAGTGCACTCCTTTACTGGCGGTGTCGTGACGCAGTTGTCCCTAAGCGTTGGCAGCCCAGCATCGACCTTCGTTCTAAGCCCCGCGATGGTGATCATCCCAGACCGCCCAGAAGGTTTACCACTCAGGGTAATCGCCGGTTTCTCTCAGGTGGCGCGCGCGGTCTTATTCGAAGGGATGCCCGCGGAAATTGCCTGTGACAGCAACGCCAACTTGTCGTTTAGCAATTCGGTCATACCGGCGAGGGTGGCTTTCCTTCAACCTGCTATATCCTCCGGACAGGTCGTGCCGGGCAGTAAGCTGCTGGAACTCGGTAGCGTTGCGGAGCGTGGATCACTCTTGGTCTATTTCGAGCTTGAGCATCCTGAGCATGAAAAGATCATGCTGGATGGCACCGGATGCGTCGTCCAGACCTATACCACCAACCTTCCTGGTGTTTCAGGACATGTGATTGCCGCAACTGGCATCATTAAGGCAGTTGGTTTGCGCCTAAAGGTGTGGGGCGCGCTCATCTCGGGTGTTGGCCTTGCCGGTGGCGGCGAACACTGAGGGCTTGAAGGCATTCAAATCGACGTTGCCATAGCTACTAATGGCGACAGGCATCCCAATAAAGGGGTGTCTGAAAACTCATGAAACATCGGCCATCCAAGGACGTGCTCGATACAAAATTGAGGCCGAGCTGCTTGAGATGTCCGCGATGGGCGTGGACCCACCCGATCCCAGTAAAGTCAAACAACTGTCCAAAGGCTGCGCGGCTTTTCTGGACACTGTTTAGATTTACAGCGTTATGCACCAAAAGACGTCAATGCGGCTATGCCACGACTAAGCTCCCCAAGCGACCGGTGCGTACAGCGGGCCACGAAAGGCCCACCCGCCGAATGTGGTTTCGCCGTCTAGTCGAAGGTCTTTCAGGGTTTCAAAAATCGCAGGAACGGTCACTTCCGCAATCAAACAGCGCGATGCCCATGCACCAGCGCAAAAGTGCGGACCAGCTCCAAATGCGATCGATGCCGCGCAGTCTTGTGTGATGTCGAACGTGTCCGGGCGTGCAAAGACTTCTGCATCGCGATTGCCCGAACCGAACATCAAAAACACCCGCTCGCCTGGTTCAAGCGTCACGCCGTGTATCTCGTAGGGTTTCACAATCTCTCGTGGGCTCATGCCAATCGGTGACATCCAGCGCACGTATTCCTCAAAGGCCTGCAACCATGTCATGGTGCCGTTCTGAACCAACTTCAACTGCTCTGGATGTTCTAACAGCGCCCAAACCAGGCCAGCAATCACGTCATGTGGTTCATTTTGCCCCCCTGAAATCGCCAATTTGATGTTGGCTCTGATTTGCTCTATTGACAGACCTGCTTGCATTTGAACGGACAACATCGATGTGTCCGGATGGGCATACAATTCATCGAACATTTGATCGATATGGCGGTCGATTGATGCCGTGCAGTCGTTGCAGCGGGCCTCGACCTGTGGATCGCCTGCATAGTTGGAGCAGCCATCAATCATACCTTGGCTCACGCGATCCATCTCTTGCCACGTCATGTTGCGCAGCCCGGTGATCACAACAAGAGCCTCGCCAGACAGCCGCATGGCGATGTCTGCAACCACGTCGGCGTATCCCTTTGGTTCAATCTCCGCCAGAGTTTCTTTCGTAAAACTCTCAAACTTGGCCTTCCAAATGTCTTGCACTGTTTTAGGCGATACAGTTGGGAAAATCGCCTTGCGCTCGGCCATATGAGGCGCGCCGTCTTTCCGCATCATGTTTTGCCCCATGAGTTGGGTCATCAACCCATTGGGCTGGTTCGACGAGAAAACATCGATCTTCTTTTCAACAGTAAAAATATCATTTCGGCGGGTAATTAACGTGGCTCCCAATTGTGGAACATAGGTAACTGGCGCGTTTTCTCGCATCTTCTTTAGGTCCGGATAGGGATCGTGCCAAAATAACTTTGGATCAATGTCATAGACCGGCGCGTTGGG
Source organism: Sulfitobacter sp. SK012 (assembly GCF_003352085.1). Lineage (NCBI taxonomy): Bacteria > Pseudomonadati > Pseudomonadota > Alphaproteobacteria > Rhodobacterales > Roseobacteraceae > Sulfitobacter > Sulfitobacter sp. SK012. The sequence goes on along the minus strand of NZ_CP025804.1, from coordinate 3,018,950 downwards.
CATTTTGGTCCTCAAATCTTATATCGTGAAAATCGAAAAGATTGCCGTAACTATCTATCGCGAAATAGCTGTGACGCCAGATGTCATTCGGGCGCAAATTGAGGGGGCCTCATTTACGGCGTCGGCCAAGTGATGCATCGAATTGACCCCTAAGGATGATGTTGTCGAGCTGTCGTGGTTCCATGTCTAGGAGACATCTCGCCCGTACCTTGCCGCGCGGGTAGGGGGTAACTTGATCTGGTTGGTGATCCGGTGCAGCGAAGTGAGGAATGGTGTCCAAACGACATTGGGCTCCAAAGCAAGGCTGCCTTGCTGATACGCCGTTTGAGACCTAACAATGAGAATGGGGTTTTCCAAATCCCGCAACTCAGGGATGCGAGCAAGCATGGACAAGAGCCTTTTTCAGTTCATCTGGAAATTTTCAAAGCGCGAGCAACTGGTGTTGTTGGTCGTCACTTTGTTGACGTTTCCAATTCTTTATGTGTCGTTGGAAATACCAAAGCGGATCATCAATGACGCGATCGGGGGCTCCGGCGCTGATGTGAACGTGCTGGGTCAGACGCTTACTCAGATACAGTTCTTGTTCGTTTTATGTATGGGTTTCTTGGTGGCCGTGCTGGTGAACGGGCTTCTGAAAATGAAGCTCAACACGATGAAGGGTGTATTGGCGGAGCGGCTCCTGCGCCGGTTTCGCTTTCAACTCCTGACACGTCTTGTCAGGTTCCCGCGGCCGTTTTTTCGGGCGACCAGTCAAGGTGAGTTGGTGTCGATGGTAACATCGGAAGCTGAACCCATGGGCGGGCTCATGGGCGATATGCTTTCTCAACCCGTCTTTCAGGCGGGGCAGATGATGACGATCCTGATCTTCTTGTTTGCACAAAGCTTTTGGTTCGGTCTTGCTTCGGTGGCGCTGATACCCCTGCAGGCGTGGATTATCCCTAAGCTGCAGCGCCAGATTAACTTGCTGAACAAGGCCAGAATTCAGGAAGTGCGCAAGCTAGCCGCTGATATCGGCGAAACAGCCGCCGGGGTAAGCGATATTCGTACAAATGGTGGCGTTCGTCACAGGATGTCTTTGTTTTCTAATCGTTTAGGAAGCCTGTTTGGCATTCGGTTGGCCATCTACCAAAAGAAATTCTTCATGAAGTTCCTCAACAACTTCATCAACCAACTGACCCCGTTTTTTTTCTACATGGTTGGCGGGTATCTGGCCATCAGCGGACAGATTACTGTGGGTGCGCTTGTTGCTGCATTGGCGGCTTACAAAGACCTATCGTCACCGTGGAAAGAACTGCTGTCTTACTACAACCAAACCCAAGACATGGCATTGCGCTGGGAAGTTGTCGTTGAAAAATTCGCGCCAAAAACATTGGTCGATGATGCGTTGTTTGAAGGCGCGCCCAGCGGTTACCCCAGCTTAAGCGGTGACATCGTCATAGATGATTTGACCGTGCTTGACGAAGACGGGCACCCAATTTTGGAAGACATTAATCTGGTCATTCCGAAAGGCGCACGCGTCGCGATCAAAACCAACAATGAAACCACGGCGTTGGCCTTTGCAGACATTCTAACGCGGGAGGTTATCCCGTACCGCGGGTCGGTTCATATCGCGGGGCACGATTTGAATGAACTGCATCAGGCCGTGCTCTCCAACAGCATTGGATATGCACATTCCAAACCCCATATCTTCAGGGGAACGCTTGGTGAAAACTTGTTGATGCCTTTCAAAGGTGAGCCGATCCCGGCAGAGGAAACGTCCTACAATTTGGAACTTTGGCAGGACGATGCCGCGCGTTCAGGCAATAGTATCGATCCATTTGAAACTGATTGGGTTGATCCAAAGCTCGCAGGTCTTGAGACCTCGGACGATATTCGCGAATGGTGGTTCCAGCTTGTTGAAGCCATGGGTACGGACGATTTCATGGTGCGCCGCGCGTTGCGCTCCCGTCTTGAGCCGGGCTCTCAGAGGGAGCTTGCAGACGCGATTGTGCAAATGCGCCCTGAGATCGCAAAGCGGCTGGCTGAGGCCGGATTAGACGACATTGTGCATTCCTTTAATCCAGAAAAATTCAACCCGGTTTCACCTTTGGCCGTGAACCTTCTTTATGCGTTGCCGACGCATGCGCTGACCCAAGAAGCGCTGTCTAAAGAAGCCAAATTTGTCGATATGTTGGGCGCGCAAGGGATCGTAGATGAGCTGGCTCAGATGTCGGCCGGTGTTATCGACGGGTTGACTGCGACGTTCGGCAAGGATGGCACTGATCACCCTCTGTTTCGCCGCTTTAACATGACGGATGAGTTGTACCACCGTTTGGGCAGCATCATGACAAAACGCCGCGAGGTCGGCGATGCGGGGCTGCCGCCCGAAGATTTTGCGCTAATGTTAACCGTCCCCTTTGCATTCTCAGCTGAACAGATCGGTCCTGCCTTTAGCGAAGAGTTCAAAGAGCGAGTGTTGGACATTCGCCGAAATAACTCGGACCAGATGGTGGCTGAACTCGACGGAATGTTTGAGAAAATCGACCCATCGAAATACTTCCCCGTGATGTCCGTGCTCGGGAACGCGATTTTTGGGCGCGTCTCAAACATGGCCGGTGCCCGTGAAAAGCAGATCGAAGAAGTTGTTGTCGATATGTTGACCGAGAAGGGCGTTAGGCGTCTGGCTGCGCAGTCCATTTTTGATGTTGAAACCTCTCAGGGTGGGCTGAATTTACCTGCCGTGTTCCGCGAGCGGGTCGCCTTTAGCCGGGCTGGTATCAAAAAGCCTGATGTCTTGATCTTGGGGAATGCTTTGGCCAGCCACGATGAAAAAGCCCGTTCAGACATGCGTGATCGGATCAGCGATCTGATGCCGGATACAACAAAGATATTCATCGAACGAAAATTCAATAACCCCGAAAACTATGATCTGTTTGTCGAGATTAAAGATGGTCGGATCGATGATGGCAAACAAATTGTCGAACCGCGTGATGAAGACGCGCGCCAAGACCTGAACCGCAAATTGCAGATCGTGGCTGAGACCGAATTGTTTGGCGAGCTTGACCAAAAGCACCAACGGTTGCTGGCCTATAGCAGCCAGTGGTTTGAGGTGAAGGCGGGGCAGGTGATCTTTGAAGCCGAGCAAGATGCCGACGCGGCCTATTTATGCGTAAAAGGGTCGGCGGGTTTGTATTGGCCCGAAGCGGAAAGCCAAGGTATCCTCATTACAGAGATCACCCCTGGGCGGTTGATCGGCGATTTGGCTGTCATTTTGGGTGAAAAACGCCCGCTCAACTTGATCGCAATCCAAGACAGCCTGTTCTTGCGGCTTGGTGCAAATGAGCTCATTTCTGTGATTGAAAACGACGCGGCCGTTGCAAGCAGTCTGTTGCGTTCGGTTGCAACTCACTTGACGGGGGCCGCAGATACGTTGCGTGCGACGCGGGCATTTGCAGCCGAGCGCGGGCTGGATTTAACTGATCTGGACGCAAGGTCTAACTCTGACGCGTAAACCCGACGGCTTGGCGCGGAGGCGCGCGTTATCCGGTCATGAAGACATCGTAGCGCGTTGATTTCCCCAGTATCTGGTGGGAGCATGCCTGTATGCCTTCGATTGGATCAGCCTTCGCAGGCCACTTTAGAACCACGCGGTTGCGGGCATTCTTGAGCGCCACACGGACCAGATCAGCAGCGTCCTCATCCGTCCCAACAATCTCGCGGACTTGACGCAATTCGCGCTTTACCAGTGCCGAGTTTTTGCGTGGAGGATGCATGGGATCGATCAAGATCGCTTCGGCGGACAGTTCAGGCAGAAGGTTCTTGGCGTCGCCCTTCAAGAGGGTCATGCGGCCAATAATCTCGCCAAATTCGCCTCCCTCTTGGGCGGCGCGTTGCATGCCTTGATCCAGCAACGCATGCATTTCTTCCGACCGCTCGATCATTATGACCTGAGCGCCCAGCGATGCCAAAAGAAACGAGTCGCGACCCAAACCAGCTGTTGCGTCAACAACCGTTGGTGTTTTCCCTGCACGCAGCCCCATTGCCTTTGCAAGAGCTTGGCCTCGCCCCCCTCCAAACCGAAGGCGGTGCCCGACCGCTCCGTTGACAAAATCAACCCGCAATTCACCTGCCGCTTGCGTCATATCTTACTCATCGCCATTTCCTGCAAATTGATACCCAGACCAAGGCTCAAACGGCCTTGCCTCACAACGTTTTGGCAATCGCAAAGGTATCCCGACAACGCAGAACCTGCAACATCTCCACAGGGCGTTTCGAACAACCATTGTGGGTGCTCGGGTCGCAATATCAATGGCCTCGCCTAATGCAATGTCAGCCCAACAAAACGTGTTCTGGGTCCTGGAACCGAAGGTCGTTAGATGTGCTGCTGATTTCTTGTTGCTCAAACCGTCTGTCCGTTCGAGGTTGCAAGTCTGCGTCAGAATGAGCAGTGTTTCCCATCAACAGGAGCCTGAAATGCCGGGCAGCGCCACAAGGCAAAGAAATTGTATGTGTACTGTCGGCATCAGAGCAAAGGGAATTGGGCATGGCCAACCAAACTAAGAAAATGACCTCGGCCATTGTCGTACGAGCCTTGCGCGTCTGGTCAGGCCTTTTTCTGCTCGCCTTCGTGACCAGCCATTTGACCAACCTGAGCCTCGGCCTGATCTCGATCAATGCTATGGACGTGGCGCGGCCCTATCTCTCTGGGGTTTGGACCGGGGATATCACTGGCAAAATCTTGATGTCTGCCTTGGTTACCCATTTCTTTTTGGGTCTCTGGGCGGTGTACAATCGACCTACTTTGCGAACGAACGCACAAGACATCGTTCAATTGGTGTCGGGGATGATCGTGGTGCCGCTTTTGGCCACGCATGCGGTTGGTATTGGAATGCTATCGAGTGCCGGTGTGGACTTCGGATATGCCGACACAATCCGTTTATTCTGGCTGCAACTGCCGACCATTGGCCTCATGCAAGTAATATTGCTGGCAGTGGTCTGGGTACATGGCTGCGCGGGGCTTTTCACCTGGCTTCGCTCAAAGGAAGGCGCGGGCCGTATCTTGAATTGGCTCTATCTCATGGCTGTGGCTGTTCCGGTCTTAGCACTCTTGGGGTATGCCGAAGCCGGGCGAGAAATGCTGGTCGCAGGGCGGGATGGGGCTCAGCTGGCATTTTCCAATGAACTCCCGCCGAATGTCGAAGTACCTTTTGCCTTGATCAAGGAGGTCACCAACGGGATTATCCTTGGCTCACTTCTGTTGTCTGGATTAACACTGGCAGCGCGATTTATCCGGTTTGCATCACAGAAAACCCAAGAGGTCACTCTGGTGCGCGATGACGGGCGCGATTTGCCATCTACCTCTGCGCTCAGCCTTTTGGATGGTTTTCGTCGCAACGGACAACCTCATGCAAACTTATGCGCAGGCCGGGGCAGGTGCGGTACCTGTGCTGTGCGGATTATCGATTCCGATTTCCCGTTGCCGTCCCCCACTGAGCTTGAGTTGCGCACGCTGCACAGGATCGGCGCTTTGGAGGGCGTGCGCCTTGGGTGTCAGCTCAAGCCGAGCGGAGGGCGCGTCACTGTGCGCGCGCTCTATCCAGCTGATTATACATTCGAGGATGCCAGACCCGTCGAAGAGCCAGCGGAAGAGGAGGCAATGGGATGATAGCGTTGCGCTCCGCCATATCTGCATTTGTTCTTGCTTTTGTCCTTTTCCTGTCAAATCCAGCAGTGGCGCAAACCGAAGCACCCATTGGTGAGCCTTCTGCGAACGATCTTTCTGAATTCACCCGCCTGTTGTCTGATGACAGAATTCAGGAATGGCTCCGCCAGCAAGCATCTGAAGCCGAAGTCGTAACGCAAGCCGAAGAAAGCAGTGTGCGCGATCTGTTCGGCGCAGTGGTTCAGCGCACCAAACTTCGGATCAACGCGCTGGTCCGGACGTGGGAAGGGATCGGGAAAGCGCCGGATCTTGTGCATGGGAGATGGCAAGAGCAACTTACCGAAGATCGCCGGGTCCAAAGCCTGACGTTTGTTGTGATCTTTCTGTTTCTGGGCGGGGGGCTGGAATGGCTTCTGCGTCAATATACCAACCCGGTGCGCCGCCGCCTTGAGGTCGGTGTTTTTAAGACCCCCAAACAACGGATCACGGCGGCTGTTACGCGCGCGGCACTTGTTCTCGCTGGGTTGGTGGCATTTGCCGCTGGCAGCATCGGTGCTTTCTCGGCGTTTGACTGGCCACCGATCCTCTTTGCGCTGATCTTGAACCTTTTGGTCTCCATTGTAGCCGTGCGTGTGGTCAGCACCACGCTCTTGCTGTTCCTCGCGCCCTACGTACCTCGATTGCGGATTGTACCCGTATCAAGCGGCATGGCGCGGGTGATTGCCCGCAGCACGATTGTCTTCTTTGGTATCTTGATCCTTGCCTTGGCATTAAACGATGTCTTCCATCAAATCGTCAGCGTGTTTAAGCCAAAGGGCGGTGACATCGCTGTACTTGCTGTGTCGGTCGTACTGGCGGTGGTTGTCGCCCTGAGTGCGCTGATCTGCGTGCACACGGCCTTCTTTTTGGGAGGACGACTGAGCGAAGGCAAGCTTCCGAAAGTCGCGCGGCAATGGCGCGGGTTCATGAGCCTGACCATTCTTCTTGCCTTTGCCCTGTGGGTGCTGGACCTGCGTCTGATGATGTGGAGCGTTTTGCTGATTGGTTTGCTCATCGCCGCGCTCAAACTACTCCGCGCTTGGGTCGACAGTTCGTTTGATGGCGCGATTGCTGAATATACGGCTAGCCTGCCACCGCCTCCATCTCCGGAAGAGCAATTTGAAGATGATGCAGAACCTGATGAGGCCCTCGAGGTCGTGGAGGTCACCGACCCCTATGAAACTTACCGCCCCATTGCTTTGCGGCTTGTCCGCTTTGCTGCGATCATTTCGGTTGGGTTTGTCCTTGCGTTGATCTGGAACTTGGGTGTTTTCGAGAACACTGAAACCCCCACAGTCATGCAGCGCCTCTTTTCGGTATTGCTGGATAGTGCAGCGGCCATACTTATCGCTGATCTGGTTTGGACATGGGCAAAAACAGCTATTGATCGCAGGCTGAATGGCTACACGCCGCCGGTGGATGGATCCGCACCTGGGCCAGAGGCCCGCATGGCGACGCTGTTACCGCTGCTGCGCGTCGTATTGATGGTCACACTGCTGAGCATGGTCGCGATGTCCATCCTGTCCTCACTGGGCGTCAATATTGCACCCATTCTGGCAGGTGCCAGTGTCCTGGGCATCGCAATCGGCTTTGGTGCACAATCCTTGGTCAAAGATGTGGTGTCGGGTATCTTCTTCTTGATCGATGATGCTTTTCGGGTGGGGGAGTATGTCGAGGTCGACCAGCTTCGTGGCACGGTCGAGAAAATCTCCATCAGGTCTCTGCAAATTCGCCACCACCGCGGCGCTATTCACACCCTGCCTTTTGGCGAACTGAAATCCATGACCAACTATTCGCGTGACTGGGTGATCATGAAGCTCGAGTTCCGTGTGCCTTTCGATACCGATCTGAAGCTTGTCAAAAAGCTGATCAAGCAGGTTGGTGCAGAACTGAAGGCCAACCCAGATTATGGCCACAGCATCATTGAAACGCTCAAATCTCAGGGCGTGCGCCGGATGGAAGAATTCAACATGGTAGTCGGGGTCAAATTCATGACACGCCCCGGCGAGCAATGGCTGGTACGCCGCGATGCCTACCAGAGTGTGCGCGACATTTTCGATGCCAATGGCATTCGAATGGCCGAGAGGAATGTTAAGGTAGAAATCGCAGGTGACGGCCCGTTAACCGACGCTGAGCGTAAAGCCGTTAGCGCTGCAGCACATGATGCAGTCTCCGACAAACTGCCGCCAGGTGTTATTCCGGATGAACCGTAAAATGTGCCCACAGAACCCACTGTACAATTTGGACTAAGGTTGCTATGTGCTCAATTCCTGCAAATCCTTGCAACTTCAAACTAGAAAGGTGGTGTAAACCACATGCAGGTTAGTGTTCGTGACAACAATGTCGATCAGGCCCTCCGGGCTCTAAAGAAAAAGCTCCAACGCGAAGGCGTTTTCCGTGAAATGAAGCTCAAGCAACATTTCGAGAAACCGTCCGAGAAAAAAGCGCGTCAGAAAGCTGAAGCGATCCGTCGTGCCCGTAAGTTGGCGCGTAAGAAATTGGAACGCGAAGGGTGATCTAGATCATTCCACGATACTTAAAAAAACAAACCCCCGTTGCCTTATGGCCGCGGGGGTTTTGCGTATCAGCGAGGTGTCCGGGGTAGGGACCGCGACGCGATTGAGGCTGCCAAGCTTCTCTCGGGCGGATCCATAGGGCGTGAACCCATTCTCTTGCATGGCTGCGGCGCGTTGGACGCTAACGTTTATGCGCGTCATGGCTGCTCGACGTCTTTAGCACAGTCTGTATCGGCTCTAATCCAGACCAAGCGGTCAAGAAACCAAAGCTTTCCTCCCATCATTGTAACCAGCCCCGCCAGCGTCAGACCAATGTTGAGGGACCACAACCCAACTATCAAGATCAGTGCGCCAAGACCCGCGGCGATGTTAAGCACCCGTGCCACCTGTGCATGATGAGGGGGGATCGGAACCGAATGTCGCGCTAACCAAATCCGCTCCCCTAGAACGCCTTTCGTCATCCACGCGGAAGCTGTTTTAGGGGGGACAAACATGCGAGGATTGGCCCAAGTCCAGATCACGACCAGCAATACGAACCAAACCGCGTGCCATCCCACCCAAACGCGGCTCCAAACCGCCAGAACCATCAGCGGCAAAATGGATATCCGGCTCCATCCACTTAGCGGGTTGGAATGACGTGCCCATGTTGCATCGTCCATTCCCATAATGCGTTCTGATAGCCGTCCGATATCCATGAATGTTCCTCCGGATTTCGCGCGCAATTAAAGCAACTATCGGTTTCGAGGATGGTCCTTGGCTGTGCGCTCATTCCCACGGCGATAGTTGCCCGTAATCCTTGCCATTTCCTGCTGTTGAGACGCTGCATCCCTGCCTTCCATATCTTCCAAGAACCATCGGCACTTTTCTTTTCGAAGGACAGCCGCACGTTTGCCGTTGTGCGTAAACACAACCTCTTCATTCTTTAAGAGCTTAAAGACGAAGCTTAAATCATCATCATCGATAGTTTCAGTCGCCGCCGCCAATATTGCGGATAGCGTATCGCCATTGCCAAGAAACGGCAAATACGACTCGGAACTGCGTTTGGTCGCAGATCGCATAGGCGGGTGAGCGGCCTAACGATGACCTCGCCGATCTTGTTTTGAAGACGCTGTGATACGCGTGACTATGTTGGGCCAATCAGGTTTGCTTAAACGTTGGTCGATTTCCTGCTGTTGATCGCAAGATGTATTGGCGGAAACACGTCGCAACGCATATGCCTATTAGAGGAGCAGGTTAACGTCCTAAATTGCGATGACTATATTGACTGTAGGGAAAATATAATTACCATTAGGAAATTGTTTAACGCCTTATGATGCGCAGTAAGTCAGAGAAACGTTGTGAAATATTTGCCTGCCAGCACTCAGACATGCAATCTTGACGCAAACTTGATCGTTGGTCTTGCGACTATTAGTTATTCTAGCCGCGTGTTTCTGTCACCTTCAACAACAAGGATCGCGTAGATATGGAGCTTAAACAATCAGGTTTCCAAGCGTTTACAGCTATTGAGGGAAGTTCAGGTGTCGATACCTCGCCAAAGCTTTTTGAGCTTTATGTGGCACCGGGTTTCAATGACTATGAGCTAACCGCGATCACGCAAACACTGTCTGTGGCCAACGATATCATCGGGCAACAGACCTTTGACTGGCGGTTTGTTTCCCAAACAGCAGGTTTGGTCACCAGCGCGAATGGCGTGCTGGTTCGGACAGAGCCAATGTTTGAAACACAAAACCTGTGCGATCTCTTGGTTGTCGTTGGAGGCAAGGCGGCCGCTGATCCAGGATGGCTGCGCCGCGCACGTGCCATGCAACGCGCCAAGCGACCCGTTGTTTTACTTTCGGACGCCGCGACAGGGCATATTCGACGCACAAAAACGCCAATGGGCCGGGTGACAACGCATTGGCGTGATGCCGCTACCTTGGCCGAAACGGGTTCTTACCCCAAATTGACGACACGGTTATCGGAAAAATCTGATGGGATCATTACGGCAGCAGGGGCGGGGGCCACGTCTGAACTGATCATTGGATTGCTGGCACAATTTCTTGAAGCTCCGCAGGTGGCTGAATTGGGAAACCAACTATTGCTGCACACCATTCGTAAATCTGATGCGGAACAACCAAAGGACATTGCTGACAATGAAGGTCTTTTTGATGCCCACGTGACCCAAGCGATCAGATTGATGGAAGCATCCCTGGATGATCCTATTTCGATGGGAGAACTCACACAGCACATTGGGGTTTCAACCCGCCATTTGGAACGCGCATTTCGCAAGATCTTTGATGATACACCAGCCAAGTTCTATAAACGCCTGCGGACCAAACGTGCACGTGTGATGATTGAAGAGACGCTGTTACCTTTGGTCGAGGTTGCCGTGGTGACGGGCTTCGGCTCAAGTTACGCCATGGCGCGCGCGGTCAAAGAAACCTACGGATTGACGCCGACCAAGATGCGGTTGCGTGAGAACATTAAGCTGCTGAGTTTCGAGGAAGCCTGAGTCCGCTTGCCCTAAAGCGCCAGATATCCGATGGCCGCGAAGGTCAGCAAACATCCCCCCCATTGCGTAGGCGTCATCCGTTCTTTGAGGAACGCCCAAGCCATCACGATGGTCAAAAGCCCGAACACTGATGATGCTACGGCGGCGTATTGAGCGTCTGGTAGCCCCCCTGCGGACAACACACAGATGAGCGCTATGCCATCTAGGCACCCCATAAGCACCAGCACGGGCATTGCCCGTCGACCTGGATTGAAGGGCAAGGTGCGCGCGATCATCAAGCCAACCAGCAAGGCAATCGCAACAAGCCGAGTGATCAACACAATCGGCAGGTCATGATCCATACTTGTGGCCATCTGCCCCAATGCAAAGGTCCCCGCGAACCCGCATGCTGCGATGACTGCGTATATAACGGTGCGACCCTTCGCAGGAACCTCGGTTTCACCGTCATCCGCCAAAGCAGCTACAACTGAAACGCCCGCGATTATTGCGAGAACTGCCAACCATTCGAGTGTTGAGATCGAAACACCTGATGCTGCGGCCCAAGCGACTGACAAAATAGGATAACTCGCAATAATGGGAGCGACCAGCCGGACTGGTCCGCGCTGAAACGCGCCATAAAGCCCAAGGCTGGCGATCAAAAAGAAAATACCGGACGCGGTAGCGAGCCCGGCAGATTTCAACGAAACCGAGGCAAAGCCACCTGTACTGACCATGAGACCCATCTGAAACAGGGTACCGGCCACAAGCACCACCAAAAGCGACGCCATCAGGGGTGTGTTCTGACTGACCCGGCGCACCAGAACGTCGTGAAGGCCCCAGCAAAAGGCAGCAATCAGGCCAAGTGTGAGCGCGCTCATTGGCAGCCCGCCGCTTCTGTAAGCAGAAATATCATGTTGATTGGCCTGTATACTTGCGGGACTCAGAACTGCTCGTTATTCTCAATATTAAATAATTATTCCGCTCATGCAAAAATGAGAAGGGGCTTAGACAACAATGTTTGACGAACTCTACGCAAAGGTCCAGCCCGGTCCACCAAGACCCAGTCAGATAATTATGCCGAGCGTTTTTTCGATGCCGCCGGGAACGGAACGCTATGTTGTTGAGGGTGCCGGTGCAGTCTTGATCCCGGTCGAGGCCGGGGATGCGCTGACGATCATCAACGACGAAGGCGGGCAGGTGGCAGAAGTCGTCGCTGCCGATGCCAAGGGCCGTATCGATGCAGGTATTCTGGGGGCGACCGCCAATACGCCCGCGGATGGTTTGCGTGCTCTTCTTGTGACCGCCAATCAGTCGTTGCGCGGCTTTCGGATGGGGCTTGAGGCCCGCAAGATTGATCTGTCTGATGCCCATGCGACCCGATTTTTTGATCACGCAACAACCGCCAAGTCGGAAGAAAACCTGCGCGTGCAACGCGACGGTGTGGTGATCATTGCGGCACCCGGAAATCCCATGGACATTGAGGCGCAGGACACAACGACGCCGCTGACCGTGATGGTCAGACGCGCGGTCATCAAATCGCACACCAAATTCGAAACGCCCGACCCGTTGGCCGATCCGATTGATGACATTCGCATCCACACGTCCACTGCCGAAGCGTTTTTCGTCAAAGCGGGCGACTACATTCAAATCATCGACGTCGACGGCCGCCAATGTTCGGATTTTGAGTGTTTCTCGGCGCGCAAATTGGACAAAGGCATCGAACACGCGCTGGACGTTACAACCACCCGGACGTTGATGGGGCATGCCTATCCCATGCCGGGCCTACACGCGAAATACTACGATCAGGACATGCTCCCTTTGGTCGAGGTGGTTCAAGACACCTGCGGGCGCCACGACGCCTTTGCCATGGCCTGCACCGAGAAATACTACAATGACATCGGGTATCCGGGCCATGTGAATTGTTCGGCAAACTTCAACGGTGCGTTGGAGCAATACGGCGTCGCGCCGCGGCGTGGCTGGATGGCGATCAACTTTTTCTTCAACACGGCCATTGATGACCACGGTGTTCTGTACACGGACGAGCCTTGGTCGCGCCCCGGTGATTTTGTGCTGTTGCGCGCCCTGACAGACCTTGTCTGCGTCAGTTCGGCTTGTCCTGATGACACAACCGCAGCCAATGGCTGGAACCCGACAGATATCCATGTCCGCACCTACAGCGGCAAAGAAACCTTTCAACGCTCGGTTGCGTACCGACCCACTCCAGATTCGGATCCAAAGATGACCAAGCAAACCGGCTTTCACGACAGCTTTGCCAAACACACCCGCAATTTCATCGAATACAATGGCTTTTGGCTGGCCAATTGTTTTGCCGAAGCAGGGCCGATCGAAGAATACCATGCCTGTCGACAAAAAGCGGTGGTCACTGATCTGAGCCCGCTGCGCAAGTTTGAGATTACAGGGCCCGATGCAGAGGCGCTTTGCCAATATGTTTTCACCCGCAATATGAAGACGCTCGCGATTGGCGCGGTGGTCTATACCGCCATGTGTTTTGAACATGGTGGCATGATAGATGACGGCACGGTTTTCCGGTTGGGTCGCGATAATTTCCGGTGGATCGGTGGATCGGACTACGGTGGGGAATGGATCCGGGAACAGGCAGAAAAGCTTGGGTTGAAGGTGCTGGTGCGCTCTTCAACGGACCAACTGCATAACGTTGCCGTGCAAGGGCCCGAAAGCCGTGATTTGCTGCGCAAGATTGTCTGGACGGCACCACATAACCCTGAGTTTGACCAGCTGGGGTGGTTCCGTTTCACGCCCGCCCGACTTGGCAATGAAAGTGGCACGCCCTTTGTGCTGTCGCGCACCGGCTATACTGGCGAACTTGGCTATGAAGTGATGTGCCATCCTAAGGATTGTGCCGAGATTTTCGACGCTATTTGGGAGGCCGGCAAAGATCATGGCCTTAAGCCCATGGGGCTGGAAGCGCTGGATATGGTGCGGATAGAAGCAGGGCTGATTTTTGCTGGATACGATTTTTCGGATCAGACAGACCCATTTGAAGCCGGCATTGGATTTACTGTGCCGCTGAAATCCAAGCCTGATGATTTCATTGGTCGCGATGCGTTGATCCGCCGCAAAGAACATCCCGCTCGCAAACTTGTGGGGCTTGATATCGACAGCAATGTCGATGTGGAACACGGCGATTGCATCCACATTGGTCGCGCGCAAATTGGGGATGTGACCTCTTCTGTTCGGTCGCCTCTGCTGGGCCGAAACATTGCGCTAGCACGTGTTGATGTGGCCCATGCTGAGGTCGGCACACAGCTGGAAATTGGCAAACTGGACGGCCACCAAAAGCGCCTTCCAGCGCAAATTAGACAAGACCTTGCCGCGTTCGACCCAAAGAAAGAGCGGCCTCGGTCATGATGTGGCGCAGTTTCCTGATTGGATTGCTGTTTTTGGCCACGCCGCTGCAGGCCCAATCAGTGAAACTGCAAGCTCATGAGATTGAGGTGCTGCTAACAGGCAATACCGCTGTGGGCGCTTGGGACGGTGCCGCGTACCGACAGTACTTTGAGGCTGATGGGACCACGATCTATGCCCAAGAGGGGGCGCGCTCCGCGTTGGGGCAGTGGCGTGTGGACGCCGGTAAGGACGAATACCAATCACTCTGGACAGGCGATGCTGTGTGGGAAGGTTGGTATGTGATGGAATGGGATGGTGATTTTTTCTGGGTCAGCAAAACAACCCCGCCAACGCCCTTTGAAATTGTAGAAGGGCAATCGCTGGTGGCAGAATGAGACCATTTGCGCCCCCAGCGCGTAATTTTGCTATGATTGTTGCGGCCTCTTTGGTGTTCAGCGGTCAAGCACGCGCAGATGGTTTCTGTAACGATCTGCATATTTTTGCAAAGCAGGCGGTATCAATAGATCACGACGTCTTGGTGCCGCCATCGCTGATGCCAAATAGTGCCCCACCGACCTGCGGCACATCACGCGGCCTGTCTGGCAATAGTTCCGTTCATTGCTATTGGGCGTTTGACTACCGGTCAAAAGCTGCGCGTATGTCCTTTGAACGACTCCATGCTGATGTGTCTAACTGTGCCGGGCCAAGTGCAGCGCCAGATCATGAAGCATCGGTCAACCATCCGGATTCTTACCAGCTGCACCAGTTTGAATTGGACCAGGACAAGATCAGCATCTCCCTCAAAGACAAAGGTGCCCTTCAAAAGACGCTGGTCTTTTTGAGGATTGAGCGCGCGCCTAAGTCCTGAAAAAGCAGCTGATACGTCAGTTTTGCAGATAGGCCTTCAGACTGTCATCCAGCGCGTCTTTCCAAACTGTGTGGTGCTTGGGGGCCATGGTCCCGGTAATCACCGATGCATAACCATTGTCGCGGAAGGTCATGATGCCAGCCTTTTTGTGGCCCTTCCACTGTTTGAATGCTTGGCAAGCCCCTTCGACGTCAAAGCTGGGATAATCGGTCAATTCCATTAGTTCCTTGACGTAATCGCCCTGATACCAGATCGCATCATAGTCATCCTCGCCGGTGTCTTCACGTGCGACACGGTCAGCGACGTCCGCCTGCATCTCATCATGCGAGGGCAGGGCGATCTTGCCCATGATCACATCACGTGCCCACCACGCCTGAACGTCGAACATGTTGAACGTAAACCACTGATCCTGCATCCCAAGATAAAACACGTTTGGATTAATGATCCACGCAACGCCCTTATAAAGGTCACTCGTCGCCAGCCGGTTGGCCGTTTGCAGGCGCAAACTATCAGCCATGAACGGGAAATGGTGCCGGTAGCCGGTGCACAGGATTATCGCGTCGACGTCGCGCGATGTGCCGTCTTTGAAATGAGCGGTGTTGCCTACCACTTTTGTCAGCAGCGGGACCTCTGCCCAGTTGTCAGGCCAATCATATCCCATCGCTGCAGTGCGGTGGCTGACGGTGATGGATTTGGCCCCGTATTTCCAACATTGCGATCCGATGTCTTCGGCGGAATAAGACGTGCCGATGATCAACAGGTCCATGCCCTTGAATTCCATCGCATCGCGGAAGTCATGGGCATGCAACACACGGCCCTTAAAGCTGTCAAAGCCCTCAAACTCGGGGACATTCGGTGTTGAGAAGTGACCGCTGGCGCAGATGACGTGGTCAAAAGTTTCTTCGTACTCGCGGTCTTCGGGAAGGTTGCGCAGCTTGACGGTGAATTTATCGCCATCAGGCTCAACATTGCGCACGACAGTCTCAAACCGGATCATGTCGCGCACGCCGGCTTTGTTCACCCGGCCTTCGATATAGTCGAACAGGACAGCACGGGGCGGGTAGCTGGCGATCTGTTTGCCGAAATGCTCTTCAAATGAATAGTCCGCAAATTCCAGACCTTCCTTGGGGCCGTTTGACCAAAGATAGCGATACATCGATCCATGCACGGGTTCGCCGTATTGATCGACGCCCGTCCGCCATGTGTAATTCCAAAGGCCGCCCCAGTTTGATTGTTTTTCAAAACAAACAACCTCGGGGACGTCTTCACCATTTGCCTTTGCGGATTGGAAGGCACGCAATTGGGCTAGGCCGGAGGGGCCAGCGCCAATAATAGCAACACGTTTGGTCATATTCACATCTCCGTCGGGCTAGGGGGCTTTGGATGGCGCAGTCTCACATCGCTAGATGTCGAGCGTATTGTCCTTTTCCCATTGGCTGAAATGCGAGGTGAAATCGTTCCATTCCTGCATTTTCATCTTCAGGTAAGCCGCAGAGAATTCCTCGCCCATGGACGCCTTCAAGCCTTCGTCCTTGTCATACTCACGCAACGCATCAAGCATGTTTAGGGGCAGTTTGGGCGCACCGCGCACTGTGTGACCTTCAGCGTACATGTCGATGTCGTGACGCTTGCCGGGATCTGCCTTTGAGCGGATGCCCGAGAGCCCCGCAGCAATGATGACGGCCTGCAACAGATAGGGATTTACGGCCCCGTCGGGCAGACGCAATTCAAACCGGCCGGGGGCAGGGACGCGCACCATATGCGTGCGGTTGTTGCCAGTCCATGTGACCGTGTTGGGGGCCCAGGTGGCTCCGGACATCGTGCGCGGTGCGTTGATGCGTTTGTAGCTGTTCACCGTTGGATTGGTGATCGCAGCAAGCGCTGACGCGTGTTTCATGATGCCGCCAAGGAAATGCTTGCCGCGCTCAGACAGACCCACTTCGCCGGTTTGCCCATCGCCTTCGCCCGCAAAGACGTTGACCTGCGATGCCTTGCCCGGTGCATCCCACACTGAGACATGCGCATGACAGCCATTGCCGGTCAGTCCTTCGATGGGTTTAGGCATAAAGGTCGCCCGCATCCCGTGCTTTTCGGCGACGCATTTGGTCATGAACTTAAAGAACGAATGCTTGTCTGCCGTTTTGAGCGCATCGTCGAAATCCCAGTTCATCTCCCACTGGCCATTCGCGTCCTCGTGGTCATTCTGGTAGGGGTTCCAACCCATCTCGAGCATATGATCCGAGATTTCACGGATCACATCGAGGCGTCGCATGAACGCCTGTTGATCGTAGCAAGGCTTGGCGGCGGTATCGAAAGGATCAGAGATCTGATCCCCGCCGGGTGTCAGCAAAAAGAACTCTGCTTCAATGCCTGTCTTGACGTGCATGCCCTCGCTCGCTGCCTCGTCGATCAGCTTGCACAAGACGTTGCGCGGTGCTTGATCAACAGGCTGACTTTCCATAACGCAGTTGGCCGGCACCCACGCAATGGTGCGGTCCCACGGCAGGATAATTACGGCGTCGGGGTCGGGGACGGCCAACATATCAGGATGGGCTGGTGTCAGATCAAGCCAAGTGGCAAACCCTGCAAACCCAGCACCGTCTTCTTGCATATCGGCAATGGCGCGTGCTGGAACCAGCTTGGCGCGTTGTCCGCCAAATAGGTCGGTGAAAGAGATCATGAAGTATTCTACGCCGTTGTCTTTGGCGAATTTGGCCAGATCTTTGGTCATGCTTTTTTCCCTGTCGTCTTTTATGCAAAGGGCGCGTGCTGTTTCCAGCCGCGCCCATTTTTGTATCTAGTAAGAAGTGCCCGGCTTGCCGGGGTACCAATCAGTGCCCGCCAGCGGGATTTTCGCCATTGCAGCGGCTTCCATGGTCAGCGCACACAGGTCTTCCGGCTCGAGGTTATGCAGATGGTTTTTGCCGCACGCCCTTGCAATCGTTTGGGCCTCTAGCGTCATGACCTTAAGGTAATTGTTCAACCGCCTGCCACCCTCGACGGGATCGAAACGCTTCATCAGCTCCGCGTCCTGCGTGGTAATGCCTGCGGGGTCTTTGCCCTCGTGCCAGTCATCATACGCGCCTGCTGTAGTGCCAAGTGCGTTGTATTCGGCTTCCCACTTGGGGTCATTGTCGCCCAATGCGATCAGCGCGGCGGTGCCGATGGCAACTGCGTCTGCGCCCATTGCCATCGCCTTGGCGACGTCTGCACCTGTGCGAATGCCGCCAGAGACGATCAGCTGAACTTCACGGTGCATACCGAGGTCCTGCAGCGCGCGAACGGCTTCGCGGATACACGCCAAGATCGGCTGACCAACGTTTTCGATGAACACATCCTGCGTCGCCGCCGTGCCGCCTTGCATGCCGTCCAGCACGACCACATCAGCGCCAGCTTTGATGGCGAGCGTGGTATCGAAATAAGGGCGTGCGCCGCCAATCTTGATGTAGATCGGCTTTTCCCAATTGGTGATTTCACGCAGCTCCATGATCTTGATCTCAAGATCGTCTGGGCCGGTCCAGTCAGGGTGACGGCACGCGGAGCGTTGGTCGATGCCTTTGGGCAGGTTGCGCATCTCTGCGACCCGGTCGCTGATTTTTTGTCCCAACAGCATGCCGCCACCGCCGGGCTTGGCACCTTGGCCGACAACGATCTCAATCGCATCGCAACGGCGCAAATCATCGGGGTTCATGCCATAGCGCGAGGGCAGGTACTGATAGATCAGCTTGTTGGAATGGCCGCGTTCTTCTTCGGTCATGCCGCCATCACCGGTCGTTGTTGATGTACCAGCAAGCGTCGCACCACGACCCAGAGCTTCTTTTGCGCCCCCAGATAGGGCCCCAAAGGACATGCCAGCAATTGTCACTGGAATATCAAGCTGAATAGGGTTCTTGGCAAAACGGGTGCCAAGGGTCACGGAGGTTTCGCACTTCTCCCGGTAGCCTTCGAGGGGATACCGAGAAATCGATGCGCCAAGAAACAGCAAATCATCGAAATGAGGGAGCTTACGTTTGGCTCCGCCACCGCGGATATCATAAATTCCAGTGGCCGCCGCACGGCGGATTTCAGCATTGACCGGATTGCTGAAGGTTGCCGATTGGATCGGCGTCGTGCGCGGTGCGCCCGGGGCGTCGTCTTTCATAGCAGCCTCCTAGTATGCATTATCAATGTTAAAAGTGTAGAGTTCGCGGGCAGAACCATAGCGTTTGAATTCGGACGCCTTGGCGTCACAGCCGCCGCGCTCCAGCAACTCGGTCAGCAGTTCGATATGTTCGGGTCGCATCTCTTTCTCGATACAATCAGCGCCGAGTGATTTAACCGAACCGCGCACAAAAAGCTTGGCTTCATAAAGGCTGTCACCCAAGGCGTCTCCCGCATCTCCGCAGACCACCATATTGCCTGATTGCGCCATGAAGGCGGACATATGCCCGATGTTGCCATGCACAATAATGTCGATACCCTTCATCGAAATACCACAGCGCGACGAAGCATTGCCTTTGATGATCAAGGTGCCGCCATTGCCAGTCGCGCCGGCATATTGCGATGCATCGCCTTCGATTAAGACGGTGCCAGACATCATGTTTTCCGCAACGCCGGGACCCGCAGAGCCATGAACATGCACAGTCGCCTGTTTGTTCATGCCACCGCAGTAGTACCCAGTCGAACCTTTGACATTCACTTCAATCGGCGCGTCGAGCCCCACAGCAATCGCGTGGCTGCCCTTGGGATTCACGATTTCCCAGGCCGTCTGATTGGTATCTTTGGCTTGCGCGTGGAGTGTTGTGTTAAGCGCGCGCAAGCCCTGCGCTTCGAGGTCGAATGATTGCATGCTCAGGCTGCCTTTTCGGACGCTGTGGGGGCCGCATTCTGGCTCCAGAAATAGACAGTGGCGGGTTCCGGCTCCCAGACGCGGGCTTCGTCAATACCCGGCAGATTGACCAGCGCGCGGTATTCTGACCCAAAGGCAACGTATTGATCGGTTTCGGCCATGACGGCAGGCTTGCATGCGATAGGGTCGCGGACAACTCCAAAGCCGTCTTTCGTGCCGACAACAAATGTGAAAAAGCCATCGAGATCATCCAGGCTGGATTGCAGCGCCTCGCCAAGGGTCGATCCGGTTTGCATCTTCCATGTCAGGTAGGCGGCACCGACCTCTGTATCGTTTTCAGTCTCAATATGAACACCAAGTCGGCGCAGCTTGCGACGCAGCGAATTGTGATTGGAAAGCGAACCATTGTGCACAAGGCATTGATCCACGCCGGTGTTAAATGGATGCGCGCCCATTGTTGTCACAGCTGATTCGGTTGCCATGCGGGTATGGCCAATGCCATGGGTGCCGCTCATTGAGCTCAGATCAAATCTTTCTGCCACATTTTTAGGCAAACCGACTTCTTTATAGATTTCCAGTGTCTCGCCATGGCTCATCACCCGAACATTTGGGCGCAAATCGGTGAGTGCAACACGGGCGACAGGGATCTGCGCGTTCGACATTTCAAGGACCGCGTGGGTGTCCTTTGCCCGGATCGATACGTTGGTGCCAATCTTGGCCGCTAGGTCCTTTTCCAGCGAAGCAAAGTCCTGCTGGGGGGTGTCCGACTGCACAGTCAACTTGCCGGTTCCTGATGTTTCAGAACCATAAATTGCAATGCCCGCACTGTCCGGGCCGCGGTCCGTCATGGTGATCAGCATCTCAGTGAGCATGCTTCCCAGATGTGGTTCCAAGGAGGGGTCCTTGAGAAAAAGTCCAACAATTCCGCACATAAAATGTGCCTCCTCCACGTCATGTTTCACCGACTCAAACGCTACCACTGAATTTTTCAGCACTCAACCCGCATGAAACTATTTTTCATGTCATTCAAAAAAATGGTAGCCAGAACGCCGTTCCCATGTTTCATTTCGACCAACGCTGCGGGTGTCGTTCGATGCGATGCGGGGTTCAAAGCATAAAAACGGAGGTTATGACGTGGAAGAACAAATTGCAGAACTGGTCGCTAAGGTGGCTGAGCTTGAGGGGGTAGGCGCTGCCGCGGCGGTAACAAATAAAATGTTCGCCGAGACATTTTACTACCTGACTATTCCACTGATGATTATCATCCACGCCGGTTTTCTTGCTTATGAAATGGGTGCATCGCGGCTCAAGAACGTGTTGTCCTCTGGCGTAAAGAATATCCTCGCCTTTGCATTCATGATCCCGACTTTCTACTTCTTTGGTTGGTGGGTCTATTGGGGTTTCCCAACAGGTATTCCCGGCGCGCCCGGACCTGCAGGTATTTCTGGCATTGAATACGCGAACTCCATCGCATTGGGCTGGGGCGAAAGCGCGCAATACATGGGACCAAACATCGCAGATCAGGCATCTGGCGTGTTCTTTGGTGCCTTTGCGCTCTTTGCCGCAACAACAGCGTCCATCATGTCCGGTGCTGTCATCGAGCGGATCCAGACTGTGGGCTTTGTAATCCTTGCAATCGTGCTGGGTTCCTTTGCTTGGGTTGTCGCTGCTGCTTGGGGCTGGCACGCAGATGGCTGGCTGGTCACGAAATTTGGTGTGCATGACTTTGGCGCAGCCGGGTTGGTCCATGCGGTCGCGGGTTTCTTTGCACTTGGTGTATTGATCAACCTTGGACCACGGATCGGCAAGTTCAACTCTGACGGATCTGCCAACCATATCGCTGGTCACAACATGCCGTTGACCGTTACTGGGTTGATGCTGATCATTGTCGGTTTCTGGGGTTTCTTGATGGCCTGTGTGATTGTACCGGGCGAAGGTTGGAGCTGGTTTGCTGATAAGCCTGCAACCATCTATGGCACGCCGATTACGCTTTCTGCGCTGTCCTTCAACATCCTAATGGCGATCGCTGGTGGCATCATTGGCGCATGGTTGCTGACACGTGATCCGTTCTGGATGATGTCTGGCGCACTTGCCGGGATCATCTCAACGGCGTCGGGTCTGGATATCTACTTTCCCGCAATGGCGTTCATCATCGCCTTCTCTGCAGGTATCATCCTGAAGCCTTGTGCGGATTGGCTCGAAAGACGGGGTATCGACGACGCGGTAGGCGCGGTGACCGTTCACGGTACCATCGGTCTTTATGGTGTGGTGATGTTGGGTGTCTGGGGGGCGGGTTTCCCCGCACTCCAAGGTGCCGCGGGCGAAGCGCCGACTATCAATCTGATGGGTCAGATCATCGGTGCGGTTGTGTTCTTCTTGGTTGGATTTGTACCTGGATATGCGGTCTCTTATGTCCTCAAGATGTTGGGCATGTTGCGCATCCCGCGTGGTGCTGAACTTGCAGGTATGGACATGGTTAAGGTGCCAGCTGAGGGATATCCCGAAGGCATTCCCGCACCAGCGATGAACCTCTCACCGGGTGAATAATTTAGCTTAGAAGGAGAATGATATGTTTCCATACGATGAAGCCAGCTGGTCCGCAGTGGACGGTGCGATGTTCATGGGGTGGGGCGGTTCACTGCCCGGGATCGCCACGTTTGTTGCCGCAGCGATCTGTGTTGCGGTGCTGATCTACGGTCAGCGCACGGAAAAAGCGAAAACTGCGCAATACGACAAGTAATTGGCGCGAAATGAGAGGGGCCGCATCGTTGCGGCCCCTTTGTCATGTCCATTAAATTGCCTGACAGGAAAAAAAGTTGCACAGAATTCTTGCTTTTTGACCTTCACTCAGGCTGAATATGGACAACAAGAAATATAAAGACGGGGAAGATAACATGGCCATCTTATGGAGACATTCTGTACTTGGAGCGCGTCACGCTGCAATCGGCGGAGAGCTTGAAGATTGGAACGGCATGGGAACTGCGTGGTTCTATGATCATACGCCTGAACGCGCAAAAGCCGACTATGAAGCAATACGGACCAAGGCCGGTCTCATGGATGTGTCTGGCCTGAAAAAGGTGCACTTGGTTGGCCCCGATGCTGCTTATGTGATTGACCGTGTTACAACGCGTAATGTCGAAAAGATCGCTCCGGGTCGTTCAACATACGCCTCGATCCTCAACAGCGAGGGTAAGTTCATTGATGATTGCATCATCTACCACCTGAATGTGAACCAATGGATGGTCGTTCATGGAACCGGAACAGGGATGGAGCAGCTGACATCAGTCGCCGCCGGCAAAAACTGTGCGGTTCTGTTTGATGATGACCTGCACGATATGTCCCTTCAGGGTCCCGTCGCAGTAGATTTTCTGGCCAAACATGTCGATGGAATTCGCGATCTGGCCTATTTCGGCCTGATGCATACGCGGCTCTTTGGGCGTGATGTGATGCTGTCACGCACCGGGTACACGGGCGAACGGGGCTACGAGATATTTGTGCGGGCAAAAGATGCCTGTCACGTGTGGGACAATATCCTATCTGAGGGCGCGGATATGGGTATCCGTCCGGTGCAATTCTCGACGCTCGATCTGTTGCGCACAGAAAGCTATTTGCTGTTCTATCCAGGTGACAATTCAGAAACCCATCCCTTTGAAGACGGAATGCCTTGCGGCGACACGATCTGGGAACTGGGTCTGGAGTTCACAGTATCCCCGGGCAAAACGGGTTTCATCGGCGCGGAAAATCACTATGCACTGGAAGGCAAGGAACGTTTCAAGATCTACGGCGTGCGTCTGGATGGGACAGTCCCCGCGGACGAAGGTGCGGATCTGATGCAAGACGGTAAGAAAGTCGGCGTTGTGACCTTTGGCATGTATTCAGAGCTTAACAAACACAACGTTGGCATCGCCCGTATGCCCAAAGCTTGTGCCACACCCGGCGTCAAGCTGACGGTCCAAAATGGCGACGGCACACAGATTGCCTGCGTCACCGAAGAGATGCCATTCTATGACAAGGAAAAGAAAATCCGCGCAGCCAAAGGTTGAAGCGGGCGGCGCGCACATCTGCGGTGCGCGCCTTCTTTGGACAAAAGGACTGCTATGTCGACATTTGAATTCCCGCCCTCAATTATCAGCCGTCCGGTCTACGGCAAACTTGCTGCGCGCGCTGGTAAACACCATCTGATGATTGCAGATGCCGAAGGGGCCGAAGCGATTTTGGACATCGCGACGCCAGACCTGATGGCAAAAACCCACGTCATTTATATCCCTGGCAGCGCTGATTTTACTGACGAGCTGCGTAGCCTAAAACCCGCGCAATTCTATCAGGGCCCCAGCTATGCGGCTGCAGCCAGCCGTATTCGACATGTTCTGCAAAACGCCCACATGGGGGTGCAAATCTATCTTGCGGGCACCGAGGGGTTGATGGGGCAGGCGCAACACGAAGCGATGCATGCAGGATTTCCGCATACCGCGATCCAGACAGAGCACCGCGGATCAACGGCGCGGCGTATGCAATGCGTGCATTGCAAAGGCATCACCGAAGACGTGGAAACTGATCCCTTCCAATGCGCCCACTGCGGTCTGAACCTGTTTGTGCGCGATCACTACTCGCGGCGCTTGGCCGCCTATCAGGGGGTCTGCATTGATGCAGAAGACCCCGGAAATGTCCCCGCACAAAAAGGGATTTACGCCCAAGGAGCTGACGAATGAGCGCCGCCCCACAAAAAGCCAAACCCGGTGCCGAAAAGATCGACGTCCATGTCAGCGCAGTTGTTCCTGTGAATGATCTGGTCACCCGATTTGAATTCAAGCGCCGCGACGGGGGCCTCTTTCCACCGTTTTCCGGCGGTGCCCACACGGTTGTTGAAATGCGCGACGGCGAGCGCACACGGCTCAATCCTTATTCGCTCATGTCCGATCCGTCTGACCGCAACTCCTACGCGATTTCCGTAAGACGTGATGATCAGGGACGAGGTGGATCGCTGTTTATGCATCGCAACGTAAAGGCTGGCGACGAGATGGTAATCACCTATCCGGTGAACCTGTTTTCGCTGGATTTACGGGCCAAGAAACACATCTTTTTTGCAGGTGGCATCGGGATTACGCCCTTTATGTCGATGATTGCGCAGATGGAGCGGACAGGCGGTAATTGGGAACTGCACTACGCGTGTCGTTCCCCGGAGCTTGGCAGCTATGTTGATGTTCTAAGATACAAATATCCCAACAAGGTTCACGTCTATTACGACAACGAGAACCAGGCCATCGACCTAGAAGGGCTGTTGGACGGTCAGCCTTTGGGTACGCATGCGTATGTTTGTGGCCCCAAAGGGATGATCAACTGGATCCACGCGACAGCGACTGACGCAGGATGGCCAAACAATCATGTGCACTCCGAAGAGTTTCTGGCCCCTGAGCCCGGCGCACCCTTTCAGGTCCGCCTGTGCAAATCGGACAAGACAATCACCGTGGGCGAAAACGAAAGCTTGTTGGAAGCGATCGAGCGGGCAGGGGTCGAGGCCCCGTTTCTGTGCCGCGGTGGGTCTTGCGGGCAATGCGAAACAGATGTGATTGCAGCGGACGGCACGTTTGTTCACCGCGACCACTGGCTTGATGACGAAGAACATGCATCGGGCAAAAAAATCATGCCCTGCGTTAGCCGCTTTGTCGGTGCATCCTTGGAGTTGGACAGATGACCCTTCAATTTAACGACGAGACCTTCCGGGACGATTATTCGTTTCACAACTCTGACTGGGCGATCAAACGCTTTCCGTTTCCGTTCCACGAAGACAGCTACATGTACTCCGTCAACATGGAGCAGCACAGAGGTGGCCCAGAAGGGTCGATCTATGAAAAGCGTTTTGATGTAGATGAGCATTACGTGGCCGAAATGCGGGATCGCGCCATGGTTCTGGCCGATGATCCGCTTCGGTGTCAATCGCTGCCGCATATGACACTTGCGGGCTGGGATCTGCTTGAGTTGATCATGGTGTCCAAATCTGAGGATTACCCGGACCATTTCGAACTGCACCGTGATGGGGACAACTGGCGCTGGGTTAACAAGCCGTTGGGCATCGATGACACGTTTACGTTTCTCGACGAGGCAACATTGCCTTGTGGCCCGATGGAATACATCACGCGGCAGGCACAGGGTGATTTCTGTGTTCTGGATCAACGTGAAGATAACCTGTGGATGGATGCAGGCATGGTCACGACCCAAGCCGATTGGAGCCTTGATTTCGACCTTGGTATGAACTTCTTTGAATGGCACGCGCCGGTGCCGCTTGCCCATGAAAAGGGCATTTTTATTCGAGCGCTCAAGTTCCTTTTGAACGTCCAGCAGGGCGCGCCAGCTCGGCGGCTGAACTGGACGATGACGGTCAATCCTTTGCTGGATACCAGCCCGGAAAACTATCACAAATGGGGCATTCAGAAAACATCTGTCACGCCTGAAAACATCGGCACAAAACAGCACCTGAGGGTCGAGTTACAGACGTTCTTCCGGCTACCGCGGTCAAATGCGTTGGTGTTTCCGATCCGGTGTTACCTGTGCAGCTTTGATGATCTGATGAGCATGCCCAAATGGGGTCGCCGTCTGCACCGTGTGATACGCGATCTGCCCGAAGAGCTTGCCACCTACAAAGGGTTCATCGACAACCGCCCAATGATGTTGGACTACCTGTCAAAATTCGATGACGGGCAGCCGACTTCACCGGGTGTTTTTTCCAACTCTGACACAGAGCCGCCTTTGCAAAAGTAAGCTCAGGCGTTCTGTGGGTAACTGATGATCGAGATGTATTTTGCGGGCAATGTCTTCAGTTTTTCCGGTCCGTGCGGCGCGTCAGCATCAAAGAATAACGTATCGCCGGGTTCAAGTGCGTGGACATGGTCACCGTGACGATAATCAACTTCGCCTTCGAGCATGTAGATCGTCTCAATGCCACCATGCTGAAACGTCGGGAAAATATCGGATTCAGCATCCAGCGTGATCAGGTACGGCTCGACAATAACGCCAGATGCGTTTGATCCAATATGTCCCAAGAGCCGATATTGGTGGTTCGCGCGCGTGCCTTCGCGGGCCGTCTCTACGCCCTCGCCGGATTTGGTGTGAACCGCTTGCCGCTTTTCTTCAAACCGGCGGAAAAAACTAGTCAAAGGGACGGAGAGCGCATTGGCCAAAGTCTGCAGCGTCGTAAGAGAGGGCGACGTATTGCCGTTCTCGATCTTGGACAGCATGCCGATTGAGAGGCCCGTCAGCCCAGCAAGCTCAGCCACGGTGATCTCTTGTTGGCGTCGAAACGCACGGACTTCGCGGCCAATCGCGACTTCGAGAACTTTCTCACGGTCGCCTTCGCGTGTGCGGTGCGGATCTTGTGTGAGCTTTGGTACGACTGTGGGCAATTCTTCTTTGATATTCATAGCTGCGCCTTCTAAGTACCCAAGCTTGGGCAAACAATTCTGTTCGTGCTAACTTTGCCCCCATTGTATGTCAAATTTTCCTAATGGGGCAAATAAGTTGCATAAGAGTAAAATCATCCAGATTGGGTTTTTGATCTCGCCGGATTTTCCGATGGCGTGTTTGACGTCCATGATTGAACCTTTGCGCGCTGCAAACGAAATTGCGGGCACCACCAGCTTTGGGTGGAGCCTGATTTCGGAGCAGGGGACCAAGGTCGTCTCAAGTGCTGGGGTTAGCTTTGAGCCGGATATTTCGTTGAAGGACGTCAGTGGTGTCGATCTTTTGATCCTTCTCAGCAGTCCGGTCAGCAAATTTGCAAACCCAAAGAGTGCGCACGGCGTGCTGCGTTCATTGGACCGGCAGGGCGTTATCCTTGGGGGCGTCAGTGGAGGAGTCTTTCCGCTGGTGCGGGCTGGCGTGATGGAAGGCCACCGGTGCTCGGTTCATTGGTGCTATGAGGCGGCCTTTCGAAGTGAGTTCCCAACAATAGAAGCAGTGGATGAGGTCATCGTGCAAGATGGGCGGCGCTATACCGTTTCTGGCGCTGCGGCGGCATTTGATCTGGCATTGCAGCTTATTGATGATGAGTTGGGCGTGGACATCGCAAACGAGGTGGCGTGTTGGTTCCAGCATCCCATGACGGCTGCAAAGGGTGTCAAGCAAAGGGTCCCTATCCAGACGAACGACAATGGCGCACTGCCAGATTTGGTCGGCCGGGCCGTCAGCCTGTTTTCCGAAGACCTGTCCAATCCGATCTCAGTAGCTGAAGTTGCGTTGCGCCTAGGTGTCACACCCCGGCAAGTTGAACGCGCATTCAAAAAGGCGACGGGGCAAAATCCAACGCATTATTACCGGGCGATGCGCATGAAGATTGCCCGCCAGCTGGTGCAGCACTCAAGTGAAAGCATTGCACAGATTGCATTTGCGGTGGGATACGCCACATCGACCCCGCTGATCGCGCATTACAAACATGCCTTTGGTGTCACGCCGCATCAGGACCGGACGCAAATCAACGCCTTTAGGGTTTTGGGGAGCGCGCCCGTTCCGTCGACCTAAAGAGCCGATTTCATGGCTGTCACGATCGCATGGTGCAGTGAACCTGCGGATGCGCGTGGGCCCAAAATACGCACGAAACCACCCGGATCGCCGCACACGACAAAGCAGCCTAGATGATGAATAGACGTCCGCTGGGCATCGCCGCTTTGCATTGCACGTATGTTGATATTACACAGCAATTCCATCACCGGAACGATCCCTTGGCCACTAAGATCAAAGCAGCACCAGGCGTCGGATTGCTCTGTAACCGAAGCTGTGGTGCCAAGCTTTGATTTGACGATATCAGCCAAAAGTTCTCCGGCCGCGTCGTCACCTCCGATCATCCACTGCTCCGGCCCCATCCAAACAGCTGAGTAAAGTTGGGATAAGACGGCTTTTGCTGGACCGGGCGCATCTGTTCCCAGAAACGCGCGTAGCTTTTTTCCGCACGCCGCTTCTTGCCCCAACCGAGCAGCCACTGAGGCTAATGCAAGGGTGGTCACTTCGTGGCAGCTAAGGGTGCCAACGGTATCGACGCGTGGTTCTGCAGCGCCTAGGGCCGTTATAGGCTGTAAATCATGCACGTTGGCGTTCTCCATCTGGATCAACAAAATGCGGGGAAACAACTTCTACGGCGATGGTCGAATTCGTGACGGGTGATGTAATTCGCATCTGTTCACCCAGCCGGTTTGCGCCATCCTTGATAAATGCCAAGCCGATCATTGAGCCCGAACTCGGCGAATAGCAGGCGGATGTGACGTAGCCCTGATCGGTGGCTGCGGTCATTTCGCCGTCTTTGGCCATCAAATGCCCACCTGCGGTTACCTTATCGGACGGATCCAGCGGCCTGACCCCAACAAGGTTGAGCGCGCCTTCCTCGTTCAATCCGGAGCGCTCAGACAGTTTCGATCCGATGCTGTCTTTTGCCTTGGACACCATGCGCCCCAAGCCTAGGTTCAGCGCGGTTGTGGTACCGTTTAGCTCATTGCCCGCCGCGTGGCCTTTTTCGATCCGCATGACGCCCAAGGCTTCGGTGCCATATGGCACGACGCCAAATTCCTCGCCCTCTGACATCAACTTGCGCATCAATGCGTCGCCGTAGCGAGAAGGGACCGCAATTTCAAAGGCAAGCTCGCCAGAGAAGGATATCCGAAAGAGCCGCGCGCGCAGCCCGCCACAGGCAGTAATGTTGGCGCATGCCATGAAGGGAAAGCCCTCATTGCTGAGGTCGAATTCCGCATCCACGATTTTTTGCAAAAGTGCGCGCGAATTTGGTCCGGCAACGGCGTATTGCGCCCAAGCTTCGGTCGTCGAAATCAACTGCACATCCAAATCCGGAAACAGACATTGGCGCACAAATTCCATGTGTTGGTAGACGCGCCCGGCGTTGGCCGTTGTGGTTGTGATTACAAAATGATCCTCTGCCATCCGGGCCGCGGTGCCGTCGTCCATGGCAATCCCGTCTTCGCGCAACATCAGACCATACCGAACTTTACCAACAGTAAGCTTGGCAAATCCGTTGCAATAGACCTTGTTGAGAAACGCAGCTGCATCCGTGCCTTGGACGTCGATCTTGCCCAAGGTCGTACAATCACAAACGCCAACAGATGCACGGGTTTGCTGGACTTCGCGGTCCACGCTTTCTCGCCAATGGGTCTCATGGGGCAGGGGGAACCACTGCGCCCGTAGCCAATTGCCAACTTCAACAAACACAGCACCGCGTTCTTTCGCCCAAAAATGCGAAGGCGTCAGTCGCGTCGGATGGAATTCTTGACCGCGCATCCTGCCTGCCAAGGCACCAATGGCTGTCGGCGTATAGGGCGGGCGGAATATGGTGGTGCCAACTTCAGGGATCGATTTTCCGGCCAACTCGGCCATCACGGCCAGACCGCCCATATTGGATGTCTTGCCCTGATCTGTCGCCATGCCCAATGTGGTATAGCGTTTAAGGTGCTCGACGGAGCGAAACCCTTCTTGATGGGACAGTTTCACGTCTTTGACAGTGACGTCGTTTTGCTGGTCGAGCCAAGCGCGTGAGGCCCCTTGAACATACCAAAACGGGGTTTGCACGATGGGCGTATCCTCAGCTTTTGGAACAGCGGGCGCTCTGCCCTTGATCCCAAGTGCCTTGCGGGCCGCGGAAATGCCGGATTTGAGTGCCGCGTGGGTTGAAAACTGACCGTTCGCAGATCCAGCGACGGACATGCCGGGGGGCAGGGTGCCGCCCGGGACAAACGCCGCCACATCTTCATTCCAAGCAGGTCGACCCCGTTGATGGCACGTTAGCTGCACATTTGGGTTCCACCCGCCTGAGACGCCTAAAGCGCCACATTCAATGGTGCGCAAGCTACCATCGGCCTGGAGTACTTCAACAAAGCTTAAGCCCAACCGCCCTTTGGTATCGATAACCTGCGCGCCTTTTAAAACCTGACAATGATCTGACCTTGGCGCATCTGGCCGAGTGTCGATTACGGCAGCGATTTCAACGCCTTTGGCCATCAGGTCATCGGCAGTGCGGTGGCCGTCGTTATTGTTGGTAAAGATCGCAATGCGCCCCGCAGGCGTCGCCGCCCACCTGTTTGCATAACTGCGCAGCGCGCCTGCCAGCAGAATGCCGGGACGATCGTTGTTTTCAAATGCGATGGGCCGCTCTGTCGCGCCCGCAGCAAGGATCGTCTTGCACGCATAGATACGCCAAAGGATTTGACGAGGTTTGCCCGCTTCAGGTGTGTGGAGGTGGTCTGAAACCCGTTCCACCGCACCGTATGTGCCATGATCAAATGCCCCGATTACTGTTGTTCGGGTCATCAGCCGCACGGTTGGCAGGCTGCTCAGTTCAGCCAAAATCCCGGCCGCCCAATCGGCACCCGGCATACCCGCGACACTAAAAGTTTCGCTATTGAGGCGTCCGCCCATGCGGAAATCTTCGTCCGCCAGAATAACGTCATGCCCTGCGCGACCCGCAGTCAATGCCGCCATAAGGCCAGCGGGCCCCGCACCAATCACCAAGAGGTCGCAATGGCGGAACCCTTTGTCATACGTGTCGGGGTCTTCTTTCATCGAAAGTGAGCCCAACCCCGCAGCCTTGCGAATGATCGGCTCATAGATTTTTTCCCAGAAGGCGGCAGGCCACATGAAGGTCTTGTAGTAAAACCCAGCCGTCAGGAAATTCGAAAACCGGTCATTGATCGACAGCGCATCAAACGAAAGGCTTGGCCAACGGTTTTGGGATTTTGCTTCTAGACCATCATATAATTCGGCGGTGGTCGCGCGTGTGTTGGGTTCTTGTCGTGCCCCGCCGCGCAGCTCCACCAGAGCATTCGGCTCCTCAGAACCAGCAGAAAGTGGCCCGCGTGGCCGGTGATATTTGAAGGACCGGCCCATTAGGCGCACATTATTGGCCAAGAGCGCTGAGGCCAGCGTATCCCCAGCGAAGCCCTGATAGGATTTGCCATCAAATGTGAAGTTCAGCGGTGTGTCGCGATCAATCTGACCGCCACTTAGTCGGTTCTTGTTGCTCATGAGCTGCGCCCCATTTTGCGCGCGACATCGCGGGCGATCTCGACGGATGTAATTTCATGGGTCATGGTGTTGCGCGTCACAACCAGCCAAGACCGGTCACCGCCCTCATGCCACCATAGCTCGCGGTGCAGCCCTGCAGGGTTGTCGCGCAAATACCCGTACTCGTACCAGTCCTCGGGCGACGCGGTTTCGGGATCAGGGCGATCGATCAGTTCAGCATCGCCAAGATACACAAATTCGGCACTATCACGCGGGCCAAGCAGGGGGTGATTGATAATCATCAGTGCAAATTGGGCTGATTGCCCATCCCTTTTTCATCGATCATGTGACCGGTCTTAAACCGGTCAAAACGGTAGGCTGTCGCCGTTTCATGGGGCGTGTCGCGCGCCAGAAGATGTGCAAACACATGACCCGAGGCAGGCGTTGCCTTGAACCCGCCATAGCACCAACCCCCATTGAAATAGAGGCCTTCGATGTCAGTGCGGTCAATGATCGGGGATCCATCCATCGACATGTCCATGATGCCGCCCCACATCCGCAACAGGCGTGCACGGCCAATCATTGGCATGATTGCCATCCCACCTTCGCAGACGTCCTCGACCACGGGTAGGTTGCCGCGTTGCGCGTAGGAATTATACCCGTCGATATCGCCGCCAAACACCAAGCCGCCCTTGTCAGATTGGCTGACATAGAAGTGACCCGCGCCAAAGGTTATCACGCCGGGTAACACGGGCTTTAGACCTTCAGACACGAACGCTTGCAGGACGTGGCTTTCAATAGGGAGCCGCATGCCTGCCATCGACATTAACCGGCCAGAATTCCCGGCGACCGCGCAGCCCACCTTGTTGGCTCCAATGAAACCTTTGGATGTTTCGACCCCGTGGCATTTGCCGTTCTCAATACGAAAGCCGGTCACTTCGCAGTTCTGGATAATGTCCACGCCCTTGCTGTCTGCCGCACGGGCATAGCCCCAGGCGACAGCATCGTGACGCACGGTGCCACCACGCCGCTGCGCGAGGCCGCCCTTAATCGGAAACCGTGCATCATCAAAATTGAGGAAAGGGTATTCGCGCTTGATGGCCGCCACATCCAAATACTCAGCGTCAGCGCCATTGAGCATCATTGCATTGCCGCGCCGGATGAATGCGTCCCGCTGGGCGTCTGAATGGATGAGGTTCATGATGCCACGTTGGCTGACCATGGCGTTGTAATTGATGTTTTGCTCCAGCCCTTCCCAGAGCTTGAGCGAGAATTCATAAAACGGCTCATTGCCATCCAGCATGTAATTGGACCGAATGATCGTGGTGTTGCGCCCGACGTTGCCGCCGCCAATCCAACCTTTTTCGATGACCGCTACTTTGTGTTGGCCGTAAACGGATGCAAGGTAATGCGCAGTCGCCAGTCCATGCCCGCCACCACCGATGATGATGATGTCATAGTGGGGTTGCGGCTCAGGATCGCGCCACGCAGGCGTCCAGCCTTTGTGGCCGGTCAAAGCCTCTTTTATAACCTTTAAGCCGGAATAGCGCATGAAATCGGACCCTCCGTTGGGCAAATCATATTAAATACAGGGATAATGTCCCTCTCAAACCCGACCTATCACCCTTTGAATCGGACCTACTATCAAGTTTTTGGCAAGATGTGGCTGGCTTTGATGTATCTTGTTAAGAAAAAAACTTGATTGAAGGGAAAATCCTGCAAGACTGTACACCATGGAGCACGATTGGGATTTTGAGGAATCAGTTGATCTTTCGGCGCGGTCTTGTTGACCCACTGTCCACGTATAAAGCGGCGCACTGACCGCTGTTCACAGGGAGAAAACAATGAAGAGATTTACAACAGCGCTGAGCGCAGGGGTGCTGGCAACGATGCCATTCGCCGCGTTCGCGGAAGACAGCAGCGACCCTATCGTCATTCCAATCCACAACTGGTCTTCGCAGATCGTGATGTCGCATGTCGTGGGCCAAATTTTCGAATCTATGGGTAACAACGTTGAATTTGTGACTACGGACAGCCAGGCGGTCTACGAATCCGTGCGTCTGGGCGATGTCGCTCTGGAACTGGAAGTCTGGGAAGGTGCCTTTGGCGCGTCCTTCCGTACCGCGTTGGAAAAGGGCGGCCTGCATGATGCTGGCGACCACAATGCCGTTACACGTGAAGACTGGTGGTACCCAATGTGGACCAAAGATGCATGCCCCGGCCTGCCTGCATGGGAAGCTTTGAACGAGTGTGCGGCAGTATTCGCAACAGCAGAAACTGGCGAAAAAGGCCGTTATCTGGATGGTCCGGTTGACTGGCTGAAGCATGGCCAGGAACGTGTTGCTGCCTTGGACATGGACTTTGTCGTGGTCAACGCTGGTTCAGCAGCAGCTCTTTGGGCTGAAATTGGCGCAGCAGAAGCGGATAAAAAGCCGGTTGTTGTGTTTAACTGGACGCCCAACTTCGCGGAAGCGGTTTGGCCCGGTGAATTCGTAGAATTCCCAGCTTGGGTTGAGGGCTGCGATAAAGATCCAGCTGTTGGTCCGAACCCTGATGCGCTTTATGACTGTGGCAACCCTGCAGAGGGCTACCTCAAGAAAGCTGCATGGGACGGTATGAAGGACAAATGGCCTGGTGCGTATGATGTGCTGACCAAGATTTCCTTCACCAACCCGCAGATCGCTGAGATGGCAAAATTCGTCGACGTTGACGAAATGGAGCCGGAAGATGCAGCAGCTGCGTGGCTCGAAGAGAACCCTGACGTATGGCAGGGCTGGACTGGCTCCTAAGTCGTTCCAAATTTTATAAATGCTATTCGCTCGCCCGGGGTTATACTTCGGGCGGGCGTTTTAAACACCGGTCATTGAAACCGGTGAGGGGAGAGCAATACGATGACCGCCGATACGGTAATTTCCTGCAAAAATGTGTGGAAGATCTTCGGAGCAAGGCCCGAAGCTTATCTAAAGAAAATGCCGGCGGGGCATAGCTTTGATGACATTCAAGCAGATGGATATATCGCAGGCGTCAAGGACGTCTCGATTGAGGTCACCCGCGGCGAGATGCTGGTAATTATGGGCCTCTCGGGCTCAGGAAAATCCACTCTCGTGCGCTGCTTTTCGCGGCTCCATGAAATTACAGGCGGCTCGATTGAGGTTGAAGGGCAAGACATCATGTCCCTTACCGAAAAAGAGCTGATCGAGTTGAGACGCAACAAGATGGGCATGGTGTTCCAGAGCTTTGGCTTGTTGCCGCACCGCACTGTGTTGGACAATGTGGCCTTTCCGCTTGAGATGCGCGGACAGGATAAACATGCACGGCGCGCGCGTGCGCTGGAAGTGATCAAGCTGGTCGGCCTTGAGGGGCGCGAGGAGTATTTCCCGCGTGAACTTTCTGGCGGCCAACAGCAACGGGTCGGCATCGCCCGCAGCCTCGCGATTGAACCAGACATCTGGTTTCTTGATGAGCCGTTCTCGGCGCTGGATCCACTGATCCGCCGCGAAATGCAGGATGAGTTCTTACGACTCCAAGGCCTTTTGAACAAAACCATCGTGTTTATCACCCATGATTTCGACGAGGCGCTGCGCCTTGCTGACCGCATTGCGATTATGAAAAACGGCGCGGTTGAACAGTGCGACACGCCAGATCAAATCGTGTTGCACCCTGCGACGGAATACGTCCGTAAATTCACCGAAGACATCGATAAGGCCCGCGTCGTACATGCAGGTGTTCTGGCGACGTCCAAGGAAACCGGCAGCGGCGAGCCTGTGGATGCTAAAGCGTCCGTGAAAGACCTTGCGCGGCTTCTGGTGCAAGACGATCGCGATATCATTCCGGTGGCGTCAGACGGCAAGATAATCGGCGGTATGAACCGTGCAGCCGCCCTTGAAATCTTGTTGGAAGCAGGCTGATGGCAGACGTTGTAGGTAACCTCGAAGCCACGCCAGCAGGCGCGCAGGGGATCACCCGGAACCAAGTTGCATTGAGCTTTGTGGTTCTGGCAGTGGTTCTGACGGCAGTACAATATATGGGTCTGCTGCCCGAGGCGCTCTTTCGTTTACCTGAGACCATGATCCCACCCTTTGCGGTTTGGCTGGATCTCATATTTAACTTCGTCAAAGACGACATGGGTCTGCTTAAGTTGACCCGCTGGCTGACCGAAGGGCTGCAATGGCTTTTGGATACCACCGGGAACCTGATGTATGGCAAAAAGCGCTGGCCCAATCTTGGCCCTATCCCATGGACCGCGGTCGCAGCTGTTACAGGTGTACTCGGTTACTATCTGGGCGGGTGGCGCATGGCGCTTTTGGGCTCTGGAACATTCATATGGACCGCCCTGATTGGCCAGTGGAAAATCGCGATGGAGACCATGTCAGTGCTGGTCGTTGCGGCACCTCTGGCTTTCATCATCGGACTGACCCTCGGTATCCTTGCGTGGAAGAAACCTTGGCTCGATCGCACGCTGAAGCCTGTTTTGTCTGTGCTCCAAACGTTGCCGTTCTTTACCTATCTTTTGCCGGCTGTGATCTTTTTCAAGGTCGGCCCGACAGCAGGGGCAGTGGCCACGACAATCTATGCCATTCCGCCGATGATCCTGATGACGACGCTGGGGCTCCAAAAAGTTTCACCTGAAGTGGTCGAGGCCGGGAACATGAGCGGCTGTACAAAATGGCAGCTTTTGCGCCACGTGTACCTACCTTCAGCGCGGACAGAGATCCTAGTCGGCGTGAACCAAGTCATCATGCTGTGTTTGGCGATGGTGGTTCTAACGGCCTTTATCGGTATGCCTGGCCTGGGTGCCAAACTGCTTGCGATGATGGGTAGCTTTAAGCTGGGACGCTCCTTTGAGATCGGCATCACCATTGTTTTGCTCGCGGTTATGCTGGACCGCATGTCCAAGGCATGGGTCGTTAAACAGCCGCAGCATTTCGAAAAGGGCACGCCTTGGTGGAAAAAGCACCTCGCTCTGCTGTTAGCGATCGCGTTGTTTGTGTTCTTTGTCTTGGTGTCGCAGGTCATTCCAGAGGCGCAATCTCTGGGCCGCAAGCAGAACTTCTCGCAGGGCAAAGAGCTCGATAACCTGATCAAAGGCTTCCTGAATATCGAAGCAGTAAAATCGACAACCTACTTCTTGCGCGCCTTTTTGAACGTGCAGGTGTTGATCCCCTTCCGCAATTTCCTTTTGTCGATCCCGACACCGGCGCTCATCCTGCTGATCACGGCCTTCGCGCTTTGGTTGGGGGGCAGGCGTCAGGGCATTCTGGCGGCGGTTTTCTTTAGTTTTGTTGCTCTGTCAGGATGGTGGGACCGCTCAGTGATTACGCTCTATTCCGTGATCTCTGCGGTGTCGCTCGCAGCCCTAATCGGACTGCCCCTCGCCATTGTCGCGGCACGCTCTGAGAAGTGGTCAAAACGCGCCTTGCTCGTCTGCGATACGGCGCAAACCTTCCCAAGCTTTGTCTATTTGATTCCAGCTATCATGCTGTTTGGCATCACAGATATCGCGGTGATTTTCTCAATTCTTATCTTTGCCATGGTACCTTTGGTTCGCTATACGATCGAAGGCCTGCGCACGGTTCCACTTGAGATGACAGAGGCTGCGGATATGGCCGGTGCGACGCGCATGCAAAAGCTGTTTAGCGTGCAACTGCCGTTGGCTTTGCCCGTGATGGCTGTCGGGTTCAACCAAGCCATCATGTTCGCGTTTTTCATGGTCATCATCGCCGCATTTATTGGCACGCAAGATTTGGGTCAAGAACTGCAACGAACACTGGCCGGGACCGATCTTGGCAAGAACTTCGTGCTTGGTATCTGCGTGTCCCTCATGGCGCTGACCTTTGACATGACGCTGCTGAAGTGGGCCGAAGACCGTAAGAAAACACTAGGTTTGAGCTGAAATTCGGCCGCCGAGATCGATCGCAATTAGAAAGTTCCGCTGCTTGGAACTACGTCGGTCTGTGATTTTTGGGGCTTTTTGCTTCGCTGGCCGATCAGGTGGGTTATGAAGCCCCAAGGCACATGTTTTGGCTTATCGCACCCTTGCTTGGTGAATGAGCCCGAGGCCACAGCGATACCACAGACAACTCGTTTCGTTGCAGTTGCCAGCAAGCGATGAAATTATGCTGAATCAATGCAAACTCCCCAGAAGTCGTAGAATTGCCTGTGAAAGGCGCTTTTCGGCTTCTGGGGTCTATATGTGCCTTTTCAAATCAGGAGCAGGCCTCACCCTTGATGCAGCACATATCTTTTTGACCTCAAGGGGTGCCAGGAGCACCCAAGGACCAAAATCGAAATGAAATAGGCTTGCGCTTGGGGCGAAAATTCTTGGCAAGAAACTGTGCTTGCTCAGCGCGCTTTTGCCGCCCAATCATCATATAATGCGCGATGTCGATTGACCCATCTGGGCGTAGTTTGATGTCTGGATTTTCATTATGTCCCATGGCGGTTCTCCTGAAATTGCGTGAATTTATCTACGCTTGAAACATGCGCTCAAGCTTGAAGAGGACCTTTAGAATTCTTTGCCATTTCCAAAATTTTCGCGATTTCCTAGGAAAGCTCTTGAGTGTAGCGGCCTGAAACCTGTTCAATGGCCCATGACCTATCAGTTTGCGAATTGTTCAATCGATCCGGCGAAACACACGTTTCTTCGCGACGAGAAACTTGTTCACGTCGAACCTCAGGTTTTTGAACTCTTGCTTTTGTTGACCCAAAGTGAAGGTCGTTTGGTAACCAAAGATGAGTTGGTTCAAACCGTTTGGCGTGGATTGTCCGTTTCAGATGCAACGATCAGTGCCCGTATTAATGCGGCCCGTAAGGCCGTTGGTGATACGGGGCGGGAACAGGCAATCATCAAGACCATACATGGTCGGGGCTTTCAGTTGGTTTCTGAAGTTCATAAGGGCTTGCCGTCCGGCACTAAGCCATCTTCAGATGATCACGCAATTTCTCAATCGATTCAATTCACTCCGTCCTCTCACGATGCAAAGATTGCCTATGCAAAGAGTGGCCAAGGCCCGCCACTTCTTAGAGTGGGGCATTGGCTATCTCATCTAGAGCTTGACTGGTACAGCCCCGTTTGGAGGCCCTTGATCGAGACGCTTGGAAAGCAGCACACGCTTTATCGTTACGATCAGCGAGGGACCGGTTTGTCATCTCGCGACCTGACTGCGGCCGATTTAGACGCGTTTACCGACGATCTAAAAGCCGTCGCAGATGCAAACAACCTGCAGAAATTTCCTATTTTTGCTGCCTCGCAAGCAGTCCCTGTGGCCATACAATTTGCCCAAAGGTATCCCGAGCGCGTCAGCCGGATGATCATATATGGCGGATATGCTGAAGGGCGCGCATTAAGAGATGCCTCAAGTGATGACGTCGACGAAGACACAATTCTAAGCCTAGTTAGGGCGGGTTGGGGAAAAGCAAACAGTCCCTTTGTAAATGCCTTTTCGTCATTGTTCATGCCAGACGCAACGACAGAGCAGATGGATAGCTTTGTGAGAATGCAGTACGAGACAATTTCCCCGGAAAACGCCGCTTGCTTGCGACAAATTGTAGATAGGTTCAGCGTCAAAGCCATATTGGGATCTATTTCCGTTCCGACATTGGTCATCCACGCAATTTCGGACGCCATTCAGCCTATTGAACAGGGTCGCCTTCTTGCGAGTGAGATCCCAAATGCCAAGTATGTCGCACTAGAAAGCCGAAATCATGTCCCTCTTCCGCAAGAAAAAAGCTGGGAGAAACTGATGAGCGAAATCCATTCGTTTCTGAATGAAGGGCGGTAGCGTCCGTCTGTTCAGCATTGCAAGGGTGGCCCAAATTGCAGCATGGATCGCTTTGGGCCCAAACTAGATATTTAACAAAAGAGGTCTAGAAACGTTCTCTCAAACCCCAGCATAGCGACTGCAACGTGGGACAAAAAGCCCGATGCAAGTGCGGCTAGTAGACGAGCACAAACGGCGCACTGCAGGGGGGCTTCGGTTTCCGGCCAGGCCGAATGTTCTGCTGTTTGACCGCTGCTGGACAGGTCGTTTCCAATCCGTCCGTTCATTGGTGTCAAAGTCCACAAACGGCCCGCAGGCAAACTCAAATCCCAAGGGGAATTCGATAATGCGTTCCGATTGCGAAAATCCCTCGCTCACAGCGGAACCTGCGGTGTATACGTACGCTTGGGACACACGTTGGAGAATAACATGCTCAAAAGGCTCATCGAATCGTTTTCGGTTTTTGGTCTGTTTGTCGGACTTCTGTTCTTATGTGCGTCACTCACCCCTTCATTGCTGCCGCGCATTCCAGAAGCACAAGGCGTGTTGGGCGGTTTGGCCTTTGCCGTTGGTTACGGAACAGGCAAGGGCCTTCATTTCGCTTGGTTGTGGTTAGGCGGGCCTGATTTTCCACTGTCTCGTCAGTTGATGGTGAACTGGGTGTTGGCCTTGATCAGCATCGCGCTTGCTATTGCGACGTTTAGCCGGATCGCGACGTGGCAAAATTCTATCCGATCCCTGATGGATATGCCGGCCGTGGACACAGGTTATCCTTGGACAGTCGCTGGCATTGCGTTCGCTGTCGCATTGGTTTTGATCTTTACCTTTCGCTGTATCATCTGGCTTGCGCACAAAATAATCGGATGGCTTGGGCGTGTTTTGCCACGAAACTTGGCCATCGGGTCCGGTGTATTGTTGGTGGCGTTTTTGGTCTTTGCTGTGGTCGACAACTTTGTCGTTAAAAAGGTGCTGCGCTTGGCTGATGAAGTCTTTGCAGAGATTGATGAGCGCACTTCGGAAGGGGTAACGCTTCCGACCAACGGACTTGCGTCTGGCGGATCAAACTCAGCAATAGATTGGAACGATGTTGGCAAAAACGGCAAAGATTTTTTGGTAACAGGCCCGTCCCAGGCTGACATCGCTGCGTTTACGGGGCGCGTTGCGCTGGAGCCTATCCGCGTGTTCGCGGGCTTCGGGTCCGGAGATGATTTTGAAGCGCGCGCAAAGGTCGCGCTGGAGGATCTTATCAACTTTGGTGGGTTTGACCGATCTGTGTTGATCGTCGCCACGCCCACAGGCACCGGATGGCTTGACCCGGCGGCGGTCGAGCCTGTGACCTATCTGCACGATGGTGACATCGCGATTGTATCCACTCAATATACCTATGTCCCAAGCTGGCTGTCGATCATGGTGGAACCTGATCGGTCCCGCCTCGCTGCACGTGCATTGTTTGATGAGGTCTACAACTATTGGACCAAATTGCCCAAGGATACGCGCCCCAAGCTCTACCTTTTCGGGTTAAGCCTAGGCGCGCTAGGGTCTGAGGCTTCCGCAGATTTGGTAACCGTTTTCGCAGATCCTATTGACGGCGCCCTTTGGAGTGGCCCACCCTTTGCCAGTACGGTCTGGGCAAGGATCACCGCAAGCCGTAATGAAGGCAGCCCTGCATGGTTACCCGAATACCGTGATGGTGCACTTGTCCGGTTTATGAACCAAGACGGGATCGCTGTGCCGGCTGGGGGTGAATGGGGCAGGATGCGTTTGCTTTATCTGCAACATGCGAGCGATCCAATGGTATTTTTCTCACCCAGGCTAGCTTTTCGCCGTCCCGATTGGCTGGGCAAAATCCGTGGCAGAGATGTGGCACCATATTTTGACTGGTATCCAATAGTGACGTTCCTTCAGGTTGGCTTTGATGTGCCGATGGCCACATCCCCACCGTCAGGATATGGGCATACCTATGATGCGCTCGAATACATCGACGGTTGGCTGACGGTCACCGATCCACCAAACTGGACAGCAGACGATACTGAGCGGTTGAAAGTGCTTTATACGGATTTTGTCGCATCCCCCATCTGAATTCAGGACACCACTATGGATAAGATTGCTCTCGCTTTGGGCGCAGGCGGCGCGCGCGGATTAGCTCATATCCACGTTGTCAGAGCTTTTGATGAATTGGGACTTAAGCCTAACCTTATCGCAGGTACGTCAATCGGTTCCATCATTGGGGCTGCCGCCTGCGCAGGTATGTCCGCCGACGCGATCACTGATCACATCTACAGCAAGATCAGCAGCCCAATGACCTTGATGGGCAATATTTTCAAGGTTCGCCCGTCTAGCCTCGGGGATTTCTTTCGTGATGGCGGGCCCCGCATCGGCGAGTTGAATTTAGAGCGCATCTTGAAGACGTTCTTACCTGAAGCGATCCCAGATACATTCGCCGAGCTTGCCATCCCCCTCAAGATTGCCGCGACAGATTACTACCGTCAAAGCACAACTGTTTTTGAAGGCGGGTCCCTTTTGTCAGCAATGGCAGCCTCTGCTGCAATGCCGGCAGTGTTTTTGCCTGTTGAACGTGAGGGACGTTTCTACATCGACGGAAGCGCCACCAATCCTTGCCCGTTGGATATCCTACAAGACCAAGCACAACATGTGATCGCCGTCGATGTCTCAGGTGGCTCGCACGGCTCTGACGCTGCGCGGCCCAATAAAATCGATGCGATGTATGCCTCAAGCCAAATCATGCAGATGACAATTGTTCAGTACGCGGCGACGAAACATCCTAAGACAGCTTTGCTGCGGCCCCCTGTGGACAGCTACCGCTCGTTGGATTTTTTGAAAACCAAAGAAATTCTCGCTCAAACAGTAGGGCTAAAAGATCAAGTGAAAGCGCAGATTGATCAATTCTTGACGTGACCTGCAGCCAAAGTATCCGAACAACTGTTGTAAGTGAAACCACCGTAGTGCCCGTCCAAACTGTAGCCCGCGCTAGTTCATCAATCGGAGACATTCGCCGCGTGTTGGCGCGTGTTGGGGAATTGAAAGCTTTGGGTCAATAGCCCACCGGCGGCAACGCAGGACATGGGATTACCGTAGCCATCAGTCTCGGCCATTACCCAGTTCGTCCAGCGCAGCGGTGCAGTTTCACTAGACTGGATGTAGGTGCATGCCGCAAGACCACGCGGGCACAACTGTCGCCCACAAACCAAGCCGCCGGCCATCGCACTGTTGGTCTTTACTCTAACGTAGAAACCTCCGGCAGAGTGTATTCTCCGGATAAAATTTCAGACCCTGGTCTGTAAATACGAAGCAAGAAATTCCAACCATCGCTGATATCAACGCGATTTTCTTTTGTACCACACGCTGCTTCGGATCCGAAAAATGCGGTAAAGGTACCATCGTCATTGGATGATACATTGCGGTCATTAATGACGTTGTTGTCGCTTTTCATGAACCCGTCATCGCCGTAGACGGTGATGGACCAAAAGGCTTCGGTCTGC
Organism: Sulfitobacter sp. SK012; assembly: GCF_003352085.1. Classification (NCBI taxonomy): domain Bacteria; kingdom Pseudomonadati; phylum Pseudomonadota; class Alphaproteobacteria; order Rhodobacterales; family Roseobacteraceae; genus Sulfitobacter; species Sulfitobacter sp. SK012. The sequence continues at coordinate 2,975,971 of NZ_CP025804.1, read as the reverse complement.
GGTGTCTCGTAGGTGGCCGAATAACACTTTTCCGGGTCAGTCGGCCCAGCATAGTTGATGTAAACCGCATCTTTTGACGGAAACAGACCCCAGGCACCAGCGGCAGCAAGGTGTCGGGTTTCTTCGTTTACCTCGCCACGTGGGCCCATCCAATCGGGCTCAAACTGCGCGAACTTCTTGAACTCAACTTCATACTCCGCCCGCAGGGCCAGCATACTGTCGACATTCCACTGGGGTGATTGAAATGGCTCCGAACTGCTTGCTTGAACAACAAACTGATCTTGAAGGGCGTTGGCCGCAGCGACATCATCAGGGTTTGAATAATCAAGCAACTGAACCCGGTAGAGTAGCGTCACATAGCGCGTGTCCGTGGGCAGATCATATGTGCCGGGCTCGTAATACACCGCAGGAGCGTAGTGGTCATTGTCCAACACGAGGACAGAAATGTATCTTCCGTCCTCTGCCTTTGGGACAGTGATCTTGGCACCGCCTTGGGTGTCGATGACAACGCTGCCATATAGCGTGTCTCGGTTCATCCGGATAACGGGTTGATCATCCAGCAAAGTTGGTTCGCGCACGAAGGCGTTGGTATTGATCATACCATCTGCACGGCGCTGAAAATCCGCAAATGCGACATCAGTTTCTGCCCGAATGTAGGTTTCCGGCGTTACCGTAATGCCGTCGGCAACCGCGGCAGTGCCTACCGTGGCCAAGATGAAAAATGGTAATTTCATTTGCGAGAATCTCATGTTCGTCTCCTTACAATACGGGTCATGGATACGGCGTTAACTTCTCCCAAGAGGGAGATGGAAAACAACCCAACCGAACTAGTACTCGCATTCTTGAATATTAGTTTTTGGCAATATTAAGCAGTATTTCGGCGACTATTTCCTTGGATGGGCTTACTTCCATCAGTTGATGAGGCCCTTCCACAGTCACCAAATCCCACCCTCGTTTTTCGGCGCGCGCCGGAGCTTGGACGTTTCGCATATGGGAAAAGACCTCGCCCTCAGTCGCCACGATGATTGTGCCCGCAAAATCTGGTGTGTCCGCGGGTAAGTCGATGCGTTCAATGTAGGATTTCCAAGGGTGGGGGCGCATGGTCGGTTTCGCTTCACGAAGGGTATCTGATGGGATGACCCAACCGTCTCCGTCTTTGTCGACAGAAATTTTGGCCACATCATAAACATCGGGACCAAACCCATCGATCAGGTTCTCGCCGTGATCCAGCGGCACCGTGTCGATGAAAACTAGGTGCTTAACGCGATCCGGCTCATGGGCGGCTGCGCCTGATATGACAGGCCCGCCGTAACTATGTGAAACCAGAATGACGTTGCTCAAATCGCGCCAGCTCATAATGTTGGAGACGTCCAGAATATGGGTCATCAGACCAGTTTCCTTGGACAGCAAATGCTCTTTCTCACCAAGCCCCGTCAAAGATGCTTCGATCACCTCATACCCAGCATCCTCAAGCATTGTGCTCAGGGGTTGCCACTGCCCAGCCCACTGGAATGTTCCGTGGACCATCACAAAAACCGGTTTATCCATAGTCTCGTTATCCCCTGTGCTCTGGGCGTTGGTGGATTGGCCCGAATAAAGAAAGGCGGCTAGCGTGACGGCCGCGGCACCAATTGCGCGAGAAATGTAAGACATTTTTTATAACTCCATTTGGACAGTAGTTTGGGAAAGGCATATCAACGCTTCGCCCATTTTTAAAGCCATTGAAATAAATGCTTAAGTTCCGCATCGGTTTCAAAACTGTCGCCCGCCTAGCAATAATCAAGATCTGCTAAGCAGGCGGATAACTGTAAAATCTACGATTCAGGGGCTGTTTTTTGCCTGCTTCGGTTCCGCACCGATCATCTTCAACATTCCGATTTCCGTCACATGAAGAAATGCATGGCCATCCATCGGTGTTCCGCTCGACGCTAATGCGACGCGGCTTTGTGAACCTTGGAGCGCGCCGTCTTTCTGTGGGGCCTGGGCGGAATAAATCACCTCATCCTCTTTGATCGTCGTCATGACCGTCAGCGTGTCGAGTATCTCAGGATCAACTGCAGTTGGGTCGTCAGACAGGATCACAAAATCCGCGAGTTTGCCGACTTCGATGCTGCCCTTCATGTCTGACTCGTAATGTTGCCATGCAGGCCAGATCGTCATCGATTTAAGGGCCGTCATTACATCCACCCGCTGAGACGGGCCCAGGATGTCACCCGACCTTGTTCGCCGGGTTACCGTCGCATCTAGAATTCGCATGCTGTCAGGAAACGCCACTGGCGCGTCATGGTGCGAGCCAAACTTCATACCGCGCTGACGCACCCACCCAGTTGGGGAAATATTCTCCGCAAGGACTGGCCCGACAGTGTGATCGCGGTGCCAATCGCCCCAATAAAACGTGTGCATTGGGAACAAGGATGGAAACACATCAAGCCTTTGCATCTCATCAACCTGATCTTCGCGCAGGAATTGCCCATGGATCAGCACGGGACGCCGATCCGCGGGGCCGTATTTCGTTGTAGCACTATCAATCGACGCAAGCAGAAGATCCGATGCCGCCTCTCCGTTGGAATGCACAAGGATCTGAATATCGTTTTCAAACGCCCAGTCTACGGCGTCAATCACCTGTTCATTTGTGACGGCAGGGTACCCGAGATAGCCGGGCTCATATTCGCCCACCGGGTCAAAATAGGGACGGTCCCGCCAAGCCGTGAAACCTTGGGGAGAGCCATCAATCGTAAGTTTCGCACCGCCAACACGCATCCTATTTACATACTCATCCGACACATTCGCTGCGATGTAATCGCGATCAACCATCATGTCGGGATAGACCACGACGTCAACTTTGAAGCCACCTTCGGACGCGACGCTTTTCATAACTTCAACGATTGCAGGAGCCGCACGCCCTTCTTGCGCCGTTGTATAGCCGAACTTCGCCCAAAGCTTAGGGCCCGCGTTTGCAAAGGCGCGCAAGCCTTCTTCACCAAGCCCACCAAGCAGGTTGGTCAACACCGCGAAAAATGCGTTTTCCTCAAGAACCCCGCTGGGGGTGCCATCCTCTTGCCGTCTGATGATGCCGCCTGCCGGATCGGGAAGGCTCGCATCAACATTGGTTAATTCGAGAGCTTTGGAGTTGGCGACACCAAAGTGGCCTGACTGATGGACAATGATAATGGGGATATCCGTTGATACTTCATCGAGGTCGTCCCGCGTGGGGTGGCGCAATTCGGTCAATTGCGATTGGTCATACCCAAAGCCAACGATCAATTGCACCTTGTCCACTGTGGCCGCATTTTCGGCCATCCAATCGCGCAGCGTGTCCTGAAGGCTGGGAATATCGGTGACATCGCCGTCTGGCGCGGCCAGAAGATTGGCAGACAGTGCCTGCAGTCCCCCCATCACGGCATGCCCATGGCTGTCGACAAACCCGGGCAGCATTGCGCGACCCTCAAGATCAAAGATTTCGGTCGTTTCGCCGCGCAGCGCCATGATGTCGGAGAGCGATCCAACGGAGACAATCTTGCCGTCAGCCACCGCAACCGCCTCAGCGCGGGGCGCATCATCGTTGATTGTCAGAATGGGGCCCCCGAGATAGATCGTCTCGACCATGTCCTGAGCGCTGACGCTCTGGCTGGTACACAACAGCCCAACGAAAGCGGTTGTTGCCGCAAAGTTGAAGGGTTTTCGCTGCATATCGTGTCTCCCAGAACTTCAATTATGAAATAGATGATAGCTTCCAAGGTTTGGTATGCAACCTTGGGAACCCGCTTTGTGCAGCAGTCGACGGCATGGCACGCGGCTATACCTCAAAAAAGTGCATGTTGCGGCTTTGGTTGGCTTGGGAACCACAATAGTCATTCCCAGCGCAGGGAGCAGCTAATTGAAGGCCAGCCATCGTCTTTGACGTTTCTATCTCTACAAACATCAAGGGCTGGGAGATGTCGTTCGAGCGACGAACCGTTCGGACTGTGGGTAAAATGAAAACTCGCCTGAAACCAGGCCAAGATCTCATTTCAAGTCTTCGCCTCTAACCGGGGCAACGCAAAATCATTGGGGCATGCAAGCTTCAACTCTGCTGATTTCGATCAAGGCGATTACGGGTATCTAGCATCAATTGGCTGCCTTGATGCGCTGAAACTACCGAATAGGAGATGCAGTGGAAGCCATCAATAGGTGCCGATTTCAGGGAGTTGCTGGCGCCAATGTTAATTGTCTTCGAGGTGGTCGGCTCGAATTGATGGGACCTTTTATTCTAATCATAATCCTTGCCGAGAGTTTGATTGTTCCAACCTTTGGTTAGATCAATGAGAATGGCTTGCAAATCATGACGCCGCCCTATGAAGTTGATCCCAAAGTGCTTAAAGTCCCGACAGGGCATAGGGATGGAAAAACAGGTCAAAAGGGCAGGGCCCCAAGGGATCCACTTGTTTGACGGAAATTTGCCAATTTCATGCTTGAGATTGATTAGGGAGTACGAAGGATGATGCGCTGGGTATTACGGATAGCACTGGGATTGGGCGTCGTTTCCATCGTTCTTGTTGCGTTGGCCTGGTCCATCTTAGCGACGCCATTGTTCAGCGACTTTCGCCGGTCAATCGTTTCGGATGCCCTTTCGAAGCAAATTGGACAACCGCTTTTGGTTACCGGGGACGTTAGCGCTCGGGTTAGTCGGGTCAGCCGCGTTAAGGCGAGCGGCGTGCTCATCCCAAGTGAGGATATGGAGGGTGTAAACCTAGCGGAGCTCTCGAGTTTTGAATTTGATCTGAACTTGTTGGGGCTGCTCGATGGCAAGGTCGATTTGAACAATCTGTTTATCGACGGCTTAAAGGTCAGTTTGCTCAAAGATGCGAACGGCAAGTCAAGCTGGACCGAAAACGAGGAGGAACGTTCAAAAGCCTCAGGTCCGTCTGAAACGACCGAAGTTGATCAAGCTGAAGAGGGTGGCGATCAGGGGAACGGCCTTCTGGATTTTCTTAGAACCAGAACCGCGACATTCACCAACATTCAGTTACTTATGGACGACGAGACTTCTGGATTTGAGTTTGATTTCGAACTCAAGAACTTGTCTCTGGAGCAGTTGCAGGATGGTACAGAGCTCAAGGTTATCAGTAATGGAACGGTGAATGGCGAACCATTTTCAATTGATGGGAACTATCCCGAAGGCGCAGATTTCACGACGCGCGCCACTTTCAGTTCCATTGAGCTGAGTTTTGATGGAGAGCCCACCACAACATCAGAAGGCGGTGGCTTTACCGGGCAGCTTGAAATTGATGTAGCTGGATTAGGCGATCTATTGGACGTGCTAAAGCTGAAAGGCACTTTGGACGGAACTGCTGTGATGTCTGCAATGCTGACAAACCAGGCGGGGACCACGTCTGTTTCCAATTTATCTACTGAAGTTGAGTTGGGAAAAGGGCAGTCCATTACAGCAATAGGCGACATTGAAAACCTGGCTGATATGAAAAATTTCAACATCGAGCTAATTGCCCGTCTTTTTCCCGAGAACAAGCCGCCTCAAAAGGCCAACAAGCTTAAAGAACTCAAGCTAACAGGCATCTCTACCCAAATCTTTAGCAAAAACGGGTCGCTGGAATTCGACGAATTACTGATGAAAACCAACGCCTTTCAGCAAGGCCTTGATGAAGTAGGGCCTGTTTCCATCGGCAGCATCCGGCGTACGGATGAGGGGTATCTAGCGCTGGAGAAAATATCGCTGCAGGCAGGTCCGCGCGATGCGCCCATACTTATCGCCCGAGGCAATGTTCTGAACCTTCTGGAGTTCAAGCAACTCGAACTAGTCGGAGAAATTTCAGCGCCAGCTTCTCTTGTGTTGTCAAGTTTGGGGGAAGATGTCGCCGATGCATTTGGCGGCATTGAAGCCGAATTTTCCGTCGATGATGCTCAGGGCTCCCTGAGCCTGGTTGGCCTCACGGCAAAGGCTGTGAATACCGATGTGTGGGCCATGGACGCAAACGTCAGGGTCGGCGATGTGACGACACTGAATGGGATGGAAGTGGATCTTGACCTCGATATCGCTGATGGGGCGCAGTTCCTATCGGCGTTGAAGTTAAAGCCCGTAGACGCCGGCCCGCTGAAACTCAGCGCATCCATTCGTGGAGAAGATGGGTTTGTGAATGCTGAACTTGGTTTGGGCGCTGGTACGTCTGAATTAACCGGCACGCTTGCGACCAGTGAGGCAAACGGCCGTCCCAAGATCGACGCAAAAATCATCAGTGAAAAACTGTCTCTCAACGACCTGAAGAACGCTCTTGCTGGTGTAACTGAACTTGGGAAGATTAGCGATGCTGGTGGGCCCGAAGACGAACAGAATGCAGCGGCCGATGAGATAGAATTGCAGCCCCTTGTTTTGCCAAAAAAGGGCGACAGTCCGGCCGACTTTGTTGATCTAGAAACTTTTCTCATCGAAACCGACATTTTCGCACAAATTGATTTCAAGGAGATCACAGGAGTCGAAGGCTTGAACAGCGTTTCAAGCGAACTGGTTTCTGAAAATGGCAAAGCACGGCTTGGGCCTTTGGATGTCGCCTTTGGCGGGGGTTCCTTTAACCTTCAAGCCGATATGGACTTAGTAGAATCGCCCAATTTTGTCGCGCTGACGGGAACAACGCAGGGCTGGGATATAAGGAAATTACTCAAGGCTGCAGGTTTGAATATTGAAGCTAACGGGCAACTCAGGGGAAACGTCCGCGTCGTGGGTAACCGCAGTTCAGTCGAGGCTTTTGTCAATTCGATGAATGGCTCTGCGTCAATTGTCATGTCCCAAGGGCAGATTGCGACGAGCCTTTTGGAATTGGCGGGACTGGGTGTTTTCCCATGGCTTTTCTCAAAAGAGATCAGGCAAGGCTATACCGATGTGGCCTGTGTCGTCGCTCCTGTTAAGATCTCGCCGGGCAAAGTTGTTTTTGATTCCGTGGTTGCTGAAACCGCTAGTGTTCAGCTTGTCGCCAGAGGGACGGTTGATTGGAAAAATGATGCCATCAAAATACGCGCCGAACCTCGGCCAGTAGGGCGCCCACTAGCGCGCGCGGCTTGGCCATTTGATGTCACCGGCAAGCTGAGCGCACCCAAGTTTAAATTGCAGGTTGGAGGTTCGCGGAGCAAGCGCGTAGACGGAGCGGATAAGATGCCGGCGAACCGAAAATCCTGTAAACCAGATATATTGCAGCTAAAATAATCCCAGTCTTATTCGTTGGTGTCCGTCTTAGGCTGCGCATCCTGACAAGCAAGAACGCCGGTGACGGCTTTCTTTGTCCCGGTCAGATCCATCTCAAAAACGGCGCCACTGGTCCCAATGACCTTAACCGTTTGACGGTTTGCAAACTCTTCTACGAAAGCCGGGTTGTCAAAAAATGCATATCCCCCGGGGATGTCGTTCTCCGTTTTACCAACGGCTTCACCTCCGAACCTTGAGGTCCCAAAGTTGAATTCTACAGAACCGACATCGCCTTCTTTGATGTGGGTCCAAGCAGAATTATAAACCGCAAAATATCCGCCTTGTAGGTCTGGCTCCACGCCTATCTGAACCTCGCTCCCGTCTTCGCCCATCCGGGTAGCATAGCAAGCGACAGGATCGCCCGATCTGATCATAATTGTCCATTCACCGAACGTCTCGAAGACCTTGGTATCGGTACCTGAAGCCGATGCAACGGATGTGGCCATGGCCAGAACAAGAGTAAGAAACCGCATGAGTTTTGTGCCTGCCTATTTGGATACCTCAGTTGATTGTATCAACTTGGGAAGTACCCGCCAACCCGATTGCAGTTTGGCTCAGGACCTATAGATAGCGCCGCGCCAAAGGCAGCATTGACCCCAAACGTTCATTCCCGCGAAGGTCCGGGCTGAATTGGAAGCCTGTCATCCACGATACACCCGTCCCGCTGATGGTTCTTTAGCGTGATTGCGGCTCTGCATTCTTTGAATGCCCTTGTTTTTTGGGCCGAAACCCTTGCTATTTACTTACGGAAACTTGATCGTTCTAGCGAAGCCGGGTGTAGAAAATCCGTTATTCACAAAGCGAAGCAAATTGGAGTAGTTTGGCGTGCGTTTGAAACTACCATTGCTCTTTGTCATCGCCTTGCTTGCCTCTTGCGGCGGGACCGTAAAGCAATATGAAAAATCTGTGACCCGCGCGATCCCAGAACCGCAGGGCACACGCCTCGCCAACAGATCCAATGAGCTTGGGAACCCCGGAGACGGGCGATCTGGTGTGCGTCTAATTTCCAACGGAGAAGAGGCTCTCGCTGCAAGATTGTTGCTCGCCAAGCGCGCCGAAAAGACGATAGATGCCCAGTATTATTTGCTGCACAACGACGCCACAGGCCACTTGTTTGCCTCCAGCCTGTTGCAGGCTGCCGATCGGGGGGTAAGGGTCAGGTTGCTTCTGGATGACATGGATACATCTCATTACGACGCAATGACCGCGGCCCTGGACCTACACCCCAAAATTGAAATCCGCCTGTTCAATCCGTTTTGGCGCGAGAAGGGCCTGATTTTGAGTGGGCTGACCGACTTCAAACGCGTTAATCGCAGGATGCACAACAAGTCGATGACCTTTGATAACGCAGTAACGATCGTCGGCGGCCGAAACATCGGGGCGGAGTATTTTCTTGCCAAAGAGCGGATGAACTACGTCGATCTGGACGTCCTGGCCGCGGGCCCGGTGGTTCTTGATGTGTCGGCGAGTTTTGACGAATACTGGAATAGCAAATTTGCAGTACCCGCGCGCGTTGTAATCGGGGAGCCAAAGGAGTTTTCACTGAAAGACGCGCGCATCAGGTTGGCCGAACTGAAAGAGGAAGCCCGGCAATCCGATTTTGGAAAAGCACTGATTAGGTCAGCCAATGAAAAATTTGCACGCGAAACCTTCAAGCTTACTTGGGTACCTGCACGGCTCTATGCTGATCCGGCATCAAAAACGGCGGGCGACGCACAAAAAGAAGAACTCCTCGCCTCGCAGCTGTCACCATATTTTGAGAACGCTGGAAGCGAAGTGCGCATCGTGTCAGCCTATTTTGTGCCTCAAACCAATGGCGTGAACTGGCTGGCTGGGATGGAAGCTCGGGGCGTTGAAGTCGACGTTGTAACGAACTCAATTGGGTCCAACGACGTCATTCCTGTCTATGCGCATTACGCCAAGAAACGCAAAGCGTTGCTGCGCGCGGGTGTGGAACTCTACGAGTTACGGACGGACGCGCTCCAAAGCCAAAAGGCGGGTGTTTACTGGTGGCAGAGCCGGTCCGGTCTACACACCAAGGCTTTCATGATCGATGATAGATATCTGTTTGTCGGATCGTTCAATATGGATCCGCGCTCGGTCAACATCAACAGCGAGATGGGGATCATGCTGGACGCGCCTTCCTTGACCGCGCGATTAAACAAAAGTTTGGATCAAGCGCTGCCTGTGAGCACATACCATCTAGGTCTGGACGAAAGAGGCCAAATCAATTGGACCACGCGTCGCAGCGACGGGGCGATCTCTCTCTACAAGTCAGAACCGACAGGTACCACGGCGCAGCATTTGTGGGCCGACATACTTGGCGTTCTGCCGATTGGTTCGCAGTTGTAGGGTATTGTCGAAGGCCAAGGTAGAAAGCTGAGCAGCAGGCCAAATTGCATACTCACCTTCAAGTCTCAGCGGCGAGCCAGACTCTGATTAAAATCGGGTGTTTGGACCCGCAATACCCCCTGTTTTGGAGGCCTTTGTATTCACCCTAGAGGGCAGGGTTGGGATGCGTCGAACCTAAGGAGGATCGCTTCAAGGAGGCGCTTCAGCCAATATTGGTTGCTGCTAAGTCAAAGAAACGCCCCATTTGTCGCCTACCACTTCCATGGTTCGAGTCGTCAGAACACCCGAACCCACCGGAAAGGAAACGCGTATGAAGAAGACGGATTATCCAGCGCCTAGTCGAGCAAAGGAAAATGCTTGGCGCGGCTTTGTCGTCTCCTTCACGAACCTCATCGATCATATGGATGATGTGGATGCCGCCAAGCTGTTCGATCTGAGATTGCAGGCAGAGCGGGTCGTCACTAAACCGATGTGGGATTGCTTCATTGGTGATCGTGACGACGGCAAGTTTCATCAAATTTCACTTACGCACATGTGCGAGGCCGATAACGATAATTAGGTATCATGCTTCAAGTAGCCAGGTATTCTTTTTTGGTTTCTGTTGGGGGCGACAACTTTCGGCTCCTGCTAAAGCAAATTGATGAGTTCCCGTTTTCAACACTAATTTGGGCCCTGCCAGCTAGGCGCTAAATACTACCAAGCCTAAGTGATCCTGAAAAAATACCCCGAAATGAGGTGCCCCTAGTTTCCTAGACGCCTGCCTCGTTCATTTTCTGCTGTTTCTTTTCATAGTCAACTGGTGACAGCATGCCGTTGTTTGTGTGCTTGCGTGTCGGGTTGTAAAACATCTCGATGTAGTCGAACACATCCTACCTTGCGGCATCGCGTGTTAAGTATGTCCGCCGCCTGATCCGTTCCCGTTTCAGAAGCTGGAAGAAGCTTTCGGCCACTGCGTTATCATGACAATTCCCACGTCGGCTCATACTGGCATCCAGATTGTGTTTACCAAGGAACGATTGCCACTCTTTGCTGGTGAACTGTGAGCCTTGGTCGGAATGGATCATAACCTTGGCCTTGGGCTTGCGTCGCCAAACAGCGCTCAGCAATGCCTGCAAGGCGAGGTCCGTTGTCATCCGCGACGGCATAGACCAACCGACGACACGCCTTGAGAACAGATCGATCACAACAGCCAGATATGACCAGCCCTCGTGCGTTTTGATGTACGTGATGTCTGTCACCCAAATCCGATCAGGCGCCTCGACTTCGAACTGTCGGTCCAATGTGTTGTCGGCGAAGACTGCTGGCTTACCGCCATACCGACCAGGGCGACGCCTGTAACCGATCTGGGCGGCTATACCAGCTAAGCTGGCCAAACGCGCTACGCGGTTCTCAGAACAGGTCTCGCCTTGATCAAGAAGATCATCGTGCAGCTTGCGGTATCCATAAACTTTGCCGCTGTCCGTCCAGGCTTGTTGGATCAGATCGGTTTGCCGCGCATCTTCAAGCGCCCGCGGGCTTAACGGTTCCTTAAGCCATGCATAGAACCCGCTGAAATGGACCATCAGCACGCGGCACATTGACCGAACAGAAAACTCCGCCCGATGAGCCTCAATAAACGCGTACCTCACTGAGACTCTCGCGCGAAGTACGCGGTCGCCTTTTTTAAGATTGTGCGTTCTTCGGTCACCCGCGCCAGTTCGCGCTTCAACCGCCTTATCTCAGTGGCCTGATCCAAAACCTCGGCCCGTACATGCGGTGGCTTCGAAAACTGCGCCTTCCATGTGTAAAGCGACTTAGTGCTGATCCCCAGCCGTTCAGCCACTTCGCTGACCGCGTATCCGCGCTCAACGACCTGTGCCACCGCGTCCCGCTTAAACTCATCCGTAAACCGAATTCCCTCACTCATATCCGTCTCTCCTTGGTTCCAAAATTACCAAGCAAAGCGTCTACAAATCTAGGGGCACCTCAGAAACACCGATTTCAACTTTGGTGACAAGCCCCTAAGATTCATTCATCTACTGGTGCATGCTATAGATTTTGCGATTTCTGTGGATATGCTCAGAGCGCCTGGCTCTGGGAACTTCTTCAATGCGACCATTTCGAGCAAACATCTCCGATTTTCACCAATAAGTCGTGCTGGACCTACAAAGGCCCGGTTTGTCCGCCCAGCAAACGACGATACATTCTACAGCTAATGTTTGGGGCAGACGGACATTGATGGTATTTGTTCTGACGAAGTTTAACCAATCGGGTTATCAATTGAATTGGGGATTGAGCATGCTGACACCAGAAGATCGACTGAAAAAATTACGCCTTAAATTGCCGCAGCCTACGACGCTGCCAGAGGGACTAAACTTACCCTTCGAGTTTGTTAACATCCGGGGGGATAGGGCGGTTTTCTCGGGGCACCCCAAGAGCGCAATGGATGGCAGTATTGCCGGCCCATTTGGCGTTGTGGGTGCCGAGATTACGACGGATCAAGGGTATGCGGACGCCCGCGAGGTGGCGCTGACCGTACTTGCCAACCTCAAAGCTGAAATTGGTGCATTGTCGCGTATCACGGGATGGGTTCGCGTCTTTGGAATGGTGACGTCCGCGCCTGGTTATTCGGAACAGCACATTGTGGTGAATGGATTTAGTGACCTTATAATTGATGTGTTCGGCCAGGATATTGGCCGTCATGCACGCTCCGCCATTGGTGTGTCCGGACTGCCGCTTGGTTTTGCAATGGAAATTGAGGGCGAGGTATTGATCTCTCCCTGAAATATCCACGATGAATGTCCGCACAGCAGACCTCTGTGAAAAGTGCAGCGAATGTCCGCAATCCGCGGCGACCTCAACCGGTCGATGCAACACACTCTGCGGACATCTCTGCTGGTGTTTGGTATTGCAAGGTCTTGCGAGGTCGTTCGTTGAGTTGCCTTGCAATTGCACTGAGTTTTACTTGGGAATGAACGGATAGGTCCGTTCCGCGAGGCAAGTACTGCCTCAAAAGCCGGTTGGTGTTCTCGTTTGACCCGCGCTGCCACGGTGATTGTGGGTCGCAGAAGTAGACATCAACGTCGGTTGCCAACGTGAATCGCGGATGATCTGCCAGCTCTTTGCCACGATCCCACGTCAGCGACTTGTAGAGCTCGCGCGGCAGTTTCTGAGCCGATTTGATCAGCGCCGTGATGACACTCTGTGTGTCTTTGTTCGCGACTTTGACCCGCATCACGTACCGAGAATGCCGTTCCACGAGTGTCGCGATATAACTGTTCTTTGATCCACCGATTAAGTCGCCCTCCCAGTGGCCCCGAACAGCACGATCTTCGACGGACGCAGGCCTTTCGCTGATAGATACAGCGTCCTTGATCTGGCCATTTCCCTTTCGCTTCTGGCTGGCATGCTGTGAGCGCCGGACAGTGCGTTTAGCCCGCAAGTGCTCCAGAAGTTCCTTCTTCAGGACACCGCGTGTATATAAAGGCTTCTGTAAATCGTTTCGTGTGACACCTGTTTGTGCGCCTCTCCAGGGGATGCGCGTTTGAACCAACCAGCAACTTGTTCTGGCGACCACTTGCGCCGTAACTTTGCGGATACTGCGTGGGCCAACATCGGGTGACAAGCCAACTTGCACATCTTGGGGCGCAAAGCCCGATCCCATGCAGCTTGGTCTGATGCCGTTGCGCGATAGCACAACTTGCCCCCATTGCGTCGTACCTCGCGGCGGATCGTTGAAGGCGCACGTCGCAACTGACGCGCAATTGCCCGGAGAGATTGCTTGGTGCTGAGCCCACGAGATATCTCTTCACGCTCAGCAAGGCTCAATGCAGAACGACCGCGTCTGCGATCAGGTGGACGTATTCCGCCCGTCGGTGAAATCACGGAAAATACCGACGATGAGTGGCGATCAAAAACGCGCCCAATCGACCTCATCGACTCGCCACGCTGCCATCGATCCCAGATATCGGCACGCTGTTCGCCTGAATAATAGATCCTGCGACGATACTTCATTCAAAACACTCCATCTCTTCCTAAAGATTAAAGTGTTGCGTCGATCAGTTGAGGCAACTGCCCTTCGTAACGATTCCTGCAGGAGGGCAGGAGCCATGAAATGAACGAAAGCGAGCATCTGAAAAGAAAGGGTGAGGCCCTATGTCGCTTGGGTGAAGCCATTGGGGAGAGGACGTCAATGACGTCTGAAGTTAGCTACTGAACCTTATTGCCTCGATGAACATCTCCCTCAGTTGCGAATCCAATGGCGTTCTTCTTCGAGAACGTTAGGCTTCGAAAGAAGAGACGCGCCGCACTAAATCAAGTTCGTACTAACAGCGAGGACCTTATGAAAAACGCGATATTTTTGCTCTTACTGGCAACGCTTGCCGCCCCAGTAAGTGCCGAAGGCTTTCTGGATAAAGTGAAGAAAGGTGCCGGCAAGGTTGGCGATGTGGCTAAGAAAGGAGTTGATGCGGTTGGCGAAGCCGTAGACTCGACCAGTGACCTGGTAGGCAACGAAGAGACGCCTGAAGCCACGAGAGACAAGCTCGATAACATGGCAAACGATGTTCTGTTGCGGTTATTGGCGGAAAATTCGGAGGCTGCCGAAGCCTATAGTGTTAGCACTGGATATGCTGCATTCGATATGCGGCGGGTTTCCATTTTCCCACTTTCCGCAGGATATGGGCGGGGTGTTGCGGTGGCCTCTCCGGATGGCGCGCGGACGTACATGCAAATGGGCACAGGCGGTATGGGTGCCGCTTTCGGCATTGGAGGTTTTGAATCGCAGTTCGTTATTATGTTTGAGACACCAGTCGATTTCGAGCGGTTTGTTGAACATGGCTATGATGCGTCTGCGGATGCAGGCGCAATGGAGGGAACTGACCGCACGACGACAGAAGTTAAATTCACAGATGGGCGCTCATTCTTTGTGCTGAGCAAGAAAGGCTGGCGGGTGAATGCAAATGCGTCGGGTACCAAATATTGGAAAGACGATGCGCTTAATTGAGGGGTCAATTGCTCGCTCTGCTGCTTGCCAAATCATATAAGCTTGCGCGTAAACCCATCGCTCAAGGACGGGTATGGTAGTTCTTCTTCCGCAAGCCTCTTTGACGAATCCTGCTGAAGCTAGAGCCCGGTTCAAAATACCTTGGGATCAAGCCATGGGTGAGGTCGAAGCCTCCGCCGATCTGCACGCTAATACTATGGCGAAAGCGAAGTGGTCAGATACCAAGATCATTTACGCCGAAATTTCGCGCATACTGGTTAATATGGAGCGTTACGTCGAAGACGTGTCAAAAAAAATGACCGAGGTCGTGCAATGCATTATCTACACCCAAGCACGCTAATAGGAGCGTCATAGGTAATTCGTGTAACGTTTGATCCAGAACAGGATCTTGGCCAACGGTTCGATTGGCCCAGCATCTGGTGTGATGAGCGTGGCCGATCCGGATGACCCTAAAAGAGTGACATGCTCTGGTAGGTCATTTGGTATTTTCAGGCGCACGACGACTGAACTGCTGCCTAGGAGTTGACCTATTGTGGGCAAGGCCCCAGTGGTTGCCAATGTCCCTTCACCGGTGCCGGGGATCAGGGCTTGGATCGTTGTCGTAAAGAAGGTGCCCGGATCACTGCGCATTGCCACCATCACTTCTGTGCCTGGCACAAAGGCATGGGCCCCGGATTGCGCGAATACACCCGTCAGAGATCTGTCACCATAGGGCACAAAGGCCAGTGCTGATTTGAATTTTGTTACCCGCGCGCCCGGTTTCAGCACCATGGCTGTGACAGTCCCGTCCTCGATTGCAAAAACGTCAGTTTGGCGTAGGTTCCAGCGCGCGGTCTCAAGCATTTGTTGTGCTTGTGCAACCGTTGAATCCACTCCGCCGATCTGAGACGCAATGCGCAGTTCAAGCCCTTGTTTGCGAGCTTTGGCTGAACGCAAGCCAGCCTCTAGTTGACCAATCGTAGAAACGGCTTCTTGCAACTGGAACTGGGAGTTCACGCCGCGATCCGCGAGTTCCACAATATCGTCACGCCGTTCGATCCCGAAGGTAAGTTGAACGGTCAGGCCGTCAATCTCCGCCTCAACTGCCTCAAGGTCAGTAAGGAGCATATTTGCAGCAGTTTTCGCTTCAACCACCGCGGCCTCAAGACGGCCCACTTCGATCTCAAACGGTACAGGGTCAATCTGAAATAACAGGTCGCCTTTTTTGATTGGCGTGTTGGCCTTGATAGCGACACTCACTACCGAGCCAGTGACATTGGGTGTGATTTCAATGGTTGCGCCATGAACAGCTACCCGGCCCGAAGGAGTAAGGTAATTCAGAGCCCCGATCACGATCAGCGCAATAAGCAGGCCGACTGTGGCAGAAATGGATTTCCAGGTTGTGTTCCAAGGGAGCAGCTTAAACCGACCAAAAACCAAATAGATAACCCCTCCGTAAAGAGCAAGGATTAGTACCATCAGAGATCTCCTTTAGTTGTCGGCTTAGTGACGCATCATCCCGATCTTCACCGAACCTTAAAGCGAAAAATGAATACTGTCCGAGATGCTGACATATATGACTTCTCCCTTGGCCTTAAGAGGCGGGCCTTAACATCTACCAGAGCCATGGCTGCATTTGAACATTGGCGAATACAGAAGCTGAACTTATAGCTCACGGTAGTCGTTTAGCTGTCCTCAAGTCGGGCAAGTGCGCTGTCAATACGAGTTGAAATTGCCAACGCGTCGGCTTCATCAGTGAAGAACCTCACGAGAACTGGTTTGTAATTCGCGCGTGGCCATGAAGCGATCAGGTTTGCCGCACAAAGTTCGGCTGATGGATGGTCCCCAATTGCTTCATAGGCTGCAATCTGGATGCCCGTCATCAATGCGCTTATGCGGCCTTCAATCTCAATTGCGTTGTCAATTGCCGCCAAGGTCTTCGTGAATTCACCCATCTGGAAGTATGCCCCCGCCAATACAAAAGGGTGGTAGCGTTCACCTCCGCTCGCATTGCTCGCGTTAGGAAAATAAGAGGCGAGCAACTCAGGCCCTTGTCCGTCAAATGCCATCATCATCCCGTAAAAGTTCCAAAGGAATTCATCGTAGGGCGCGATTTTAATCGTAGACTTCGCACGTTGCAGCGCCCCCACTCGGTCGCCGTCTACGAATTTGTTCCAGGCATCTGCCATTTGTGCATGCGCGTCAGTTGGGTCGATGCGAAGGGCCGTGGCCGCTGCGTTTCTGGCACTTGATAGTTTTTTGGTTCGTGCAGCACCATTCGGCGCGACAAATGCGAGGTATGACTGTGCAAATGCTATGCAACTGTACCCGGTCGACTGTTCTGGTGAGAAATCAATCGCACGCTGACACATCATTTCAGAGGCGCGTACTCTTACAGGATCAATGGACGGGAAGACTAACTCCTGCGCCTCTTCTACAAAGGTGAGGGCGAGCAGGGATGCAGACGACACTTGGTTTACAGAGCGCCGTAGCGCTCCCGCTTCGACAAGTGCATTGGAGTTTGCGATCGACATTGCGCTTAGCGATTCACCGTCTGCTGAATCGTTGCTTATCCACCCGACACCGATACCTGCTATGCCACTTGCCAGCACAGCACTGAGAACAGAGGCGCGACCAAACGATTTGGCCTTTCCGGTTTGCGCATTAGAGACGTCATCAACTGGTTCGGCTAACTCGACAAGTTCAAACGTCGGCACATAGCCCCCAGCCAGAACATGAATCCGAACCGGATCTTTCGCACCTTCTTCAGAATAGTAGATATCCATCCTACGCCGAAGCCGTCCAGCATCGACACGCACAATGGTTTCCTGCTCAACGCCTTCCTCAGGGCGCCGCCCATATACATCTGATGCAATGATTTTAGCTCGGAGATTCGCCCCGCGCTCATTAAGAGCTTCCTCAACGATGAACTTAAGAAACGATTTTAGCCTGTTGGCATCGGCAAAGGTGGCGCTGGAAAGGATGGCATTCAATGCAACCTGAATTTGTATCTGGGTCGGTTTGATAGCGTTGAATTTGGTCACTTTTTCCTTCCGATCGTATGGCCGCATGCCTTTGAGTAAAGGCCCGTTTCTTACCGTAACATCACCGTAACATACCTGTCAGCCCTGCGCTGCCTGTGTTTTTTGAAAGAAGAATAGAACACCACACACAAGGCAACGCGTTGACCGAAACTCTGGATACAATTTTCCCCGAATGCTCCGATAGGTTGATCTTGCTTCGGAAGACGGATGCCGGTTTCGATGAAATAGTTGCGCATTTTGAGATCATTTTGACAGAGTTCAACAAACGTTTTGGCGACTTGGATGGTCCAACCGCAGACCTAATTGCCAGCTTTGAAGATCTTAGGCGGGAGATCGAAAAACTGCTTCGCACGGCCCGGATTCAAGGAACGGATTGCCAATGAACGAGGCGGCCACAGCACCAAACGATGTAGTCGAGAACGGCGATTTTCACCGCAGCGTCTCAAACGGGATGACACCACACTTTACGACAACAGGAGAGTAATATGACGGAACGGTCGATAAACGTAACCCAGAGGCGGCTGCTGGTCAGCGCTTTGGCGCTGACATGCGGGTATGCCGCCTCGGCAACCGCGCAAAGCGCAGACATCATCCATGACGCTGAACATTATGTGCTGGAAGCTCAGCATGGCGAAAAATGGGCGATGGAAGACGCGGATATTCAGGCAAAATTGGCAGCTCTTGAAAAAAAGCACGGCAACAAGCCTAACATTATCCACATCATGTGGGACGATACTGCGGTGGGCGAGGTCGGCATTCCAGAAATCCAAGCAGTGCGCGGGTTCGAGACACCGTTCATGAACCAGATGGCTGATGAAGGCATCAACTTCATGCGCATGTACTCTGAGATTGCTTGTACGCAAACGCGCGCGGCCTTTCAGACCGGCCGTTATGCGGTGCGCAGCGGTATGCACTCGGTTGCGTTCCCGGTAGAGTCTTCCGGCATTGATGCCGATGAAGTTATGATCGCTGAGCTGTTGTCAGATGTCGGTTATAAGACCGCGTTCTATGGCAAATGGCACCTTGGCGATACAGAACCTTCGTATGCGCACAATCAAGGCTACGACGAGGCATTCTTTACGCCGTACAATCAGGTGCCATCGATGTGGGTTGAGGGCGCTGAAGTTAACAACGTCATTACCGGATTGTTCCCTGAGCTGTATGGCGATGACAAATACGATATCGATAACTCGTGGCAGCCAAATGGCTATGTCTGGACGCTTGAAGGCACCAAAGGTGGTGAAACGCTTGAGTGGGGGCCACCGCCAACCGTAACTAATTTTTGGGATATCGAAACCGAAGCCCAACGCCGCACACTCGCCTTCATCGACAAAAGCGTAGAAGCGAATGAGCCGTTCTTTATCGCCTACCACCCGATTGCTTTGGGGTTCATTCCGGATCCCCGTGCAACATCTAAACTGACGGCCAACAAGAATGTTCTACCAGAAGCTTTGGTCAAAATTGATGCCTTTGTGGGCGAACTGTTTGCGCATCTGGACGAAAAGGGCATCTCCGACAATACGCTTGTAATCGTGATGGCCGACAATGGGCCGTTCACTCATTTCGGCCCGCGCGGTATGGTTGAAACACTTTATACCGGTGGTAAAGGTGACTTCACCGAAGGCGGCGTTCGTGTGCCAGCGATTGCCAAATGGGAAGGCGTTATCGAACCTGACCAGATCATTGGCGACATCCTGCATGTCAGTGACCTTTATACGACCTTTGCGCGCATTGGTGGTGCCATGGACGGCATCCCGACAGATCGGGTGATTGACGGCGTCGATCAAACGTCTCTCTTCTTGAATGGTGATGGTTACAGCCGGCGCGATTATGTGATGATTTATCAGCACACCACTGTGGCTGCTGGCGTCAAAGGTCGTTTCAAGCGGGATTGGAAAAACGCGACACCTGGCTTGTCGATGAACGAGTTCTATGACCTCTACACCGACCCGCGTGAAGCCAACGGCGAGATGATTGAACAGTTCCACGTCAAATCCATGTTCAACCGTCAGCTTGCTCGTCACCATCTTTGGATGGAGAAGTATCCAAACCGCCCTGACGCGACACCGGGGCCGGCACTTACCGGTATCGCCAACGAGCGCCCTGAAACGGCTAAGCTCCGCACCGCACCTGCGAATGTCGACAAGCTTCCGTTCACACCTGAGCAGATGAACAACTATCCTATCCCGCTCACGGGCAGCGACTTTTAAGCGCTAAACAATACCCTCAACCAGAGCCCTTGGGCTCTGGTTTTTCACATAAGATGAGCATGTCGTCCTGGTCGGGAGCATGCTCGGCTGACAGGGGCCCCGGCTCTGAAATGATCAGAACTTTCAACAAACGAAGAGGCAAGTAGATGCTGAATGGAGAACAAGCGGTACTTTGGGCCACAGTTCTGATCCTGCCCTTATCCGCGACAGTGTCGCATGCCGAATCAGAAGAAGAGTTGGCCAAAAAACTGGCCAATCCGGTCGCTGCGCTAATCTCAGTTCCATTTGAGTATAAATATGACCAGAACCTTGGTCCGAATGGTGAAGGCACGCAAAGAACGCTGGTCGTCAAACCGGTTATTCCCTTCAGCCTCAATGATGACTGGAACCTCATTACACGCACAATTATTCCATACGTCTGGCTAGATGATGTGACACCCGGCAATTCTTCGAATGGGTTTGGCGACATACAGGCAAGTTTCTTTTTCTCGCCCAAGAAACCAACATCAAGCGGTGTAACATGGGGCGTAGGTCCAATCCTCCAAATCCCCACTTCCTCTTCTAATGGCTTGGGCAGGAACGAATGGGGTGCAGGCATAACCGGGTTGGCACTGAAGCAGAACGGTCCTTGGACGATCGGCCTGTTGGGCAGCCACACGTGGGATATTGCGGGCGCAGACACCGATCAAAGCGATACGTTCGTGCAACCCTTTCTGAACTACACAACACCTGATGCTTGGACCTTCGTGCTGAACACCGAAAGTACTTATGACTGGGAAGCGGACGACTGGTCTGTCCCGATCAATGCAAACGTCAGAAAGCTGGTTACACTCGGAGACCAACGGGTCAGTTTTACCGTAGGAGTGCGCAACTGGGTTAAGTCTTCTGAAAACGGACCAGATGGTTGGGGCCTAACCTTGGGCGCGACATTGCTTTTTCCGAAATAAAGTGATGAGCTTCCAAGACTTTGGTGAGGGTCATGTGCCGTGCGAGGCTGTTTGGCAAAACTAAACAACAGGGGAGGGCGAACTCTCCTGTTCGTCGCATAGTTGCTCCCCTTCAACCTTCGCACACCGTTCTGCGGTCTAGTCTGAAAGCCACGTTGATATATGTTTCGCTTCGTCCTTTGCGTCTTTTTTGCCCAAGTTTTTGCCGGTGCCGTAGCGGCCCAAGAAAGTGTCACACCGCCACCGAACTATGTTGGCTCGAACACCTGCCGTGATTGCCACGCCGAGGCGGCCGAGGCTTGGGAAGGGTCGCACCATGCGTTGGCTTGGACCGAGCCGACGGCCGAGAACATTGTGGCTGATTTCAATGACACCGAATTTTTGCATGACGGGACCATCACGCGTTTTCGCATCGAACAGGGTCAGTATTACATCAACGTTACAGAAAAAGACGGGGTAGCTACCGATTATAAAGTGCACTCAGTCGCAGGGATCGAACCGCTGCAACAATACCTACTGGAGACTGAGCCGGGAAAAATCCAGAGCTTTGATGTGGTCTGGGATACGGTCAAAAACCGGTGGTTTCACCTTTATCCAGAACAAGATCTGCCACCTGACGATGGGTTTCACTGGACTGGTCCTTACAAGAACTGGAATGCCCGTTGTGCAGAGTGCCACGCGACAGGGTTTGAGAAAAATTACGACCCGGTAGAACTCACATATTCCTCTATTCCGGCTGAAATCGGTGTGGGTTGCGAGGCCTGCCACGGTCCCGGCAGTGCGCATCTCGAATGGGCGACTGGCACCGTATTGGAGTCGCCTGCGGTGGGTCTCAACGACTACCGGCTCACAATTGACTTTGGCCATGAAACAGAGACGGTTTTACAACAATGCGCCTCGTGCCACTCGCGCCGCGAAGCCCATTTTGACGGCAACCCCATCCCGGGCACGGCCTATAGTGACGCGTATTCACTCGCTTTGCTTCGGCCCGGATCCTATCACGCGGACGGTCAGATCTTGGACGAGGTTTATGTTTACGGCTCGTTCTTACAGTCCAAGATGAACCAGCAAGGGGTGACGTGCTTGAACTGTCATGACGCCCATAGCGGGGAATTGAAGGCCGAAGGCAACGGCGTCTGCGCGCAGTGTCATTCGCCAGCTGGAAACCCGAGTTTTCCGACGTTGGACCCCAAGCCATATGACGACCCTTCGCATCACTTTCACGAGGCAGGCTCAGATGGGGCGCAGTGTAAGAACTGCCATATGATTGAGCGTGTATATATGGGTGTGGACGGACGCCGAGATCATAGTTTTAGGATCCCGCGACCTGATCTTTCCCTAGAGACAGACAGCCCGAATGCTTGTTCAGATTGCCATACGGATAAGTCCTCTGGGTGGGCGGCAACCGCAATTGAAGAGTGGTTTCCCAAGAGCACGCGTCGTGGATTGCACTACGGTCAAACCCTTGCGGCAGGCCGTCTTGATCCAGTTTCTGCAAAAGGCTCACTTGCCGATTTGGCAGAAGATACTTCGCAGCCCGGCCTAGTGCGGGCCACGGCGTTGTGGCTTTTGGAGCAGGCTGCCGACCCTGAAATGGCCACGCGGCTTGCGCCTCTGTTGGAGGATCCGGATCCATTGGTGCGAGCCGCAGCCGTGGGGGGCAATCAATCCTTGGCACCTGAGCTTCGCGTGGAGCGTCTAGAAAAAGTGCTGGGGGATCCTATGCGTGTGGTGCGGATCGAAGCCGCCAAAACACTGTTTACGGTGCCTCCGTCGAGTATGTCGCCAAACGCAACCCAGAAATTGCGCGCAGCGTTGCGAGAATGGCAAACCGGTCTCGTGAATAGGGCTGACTTCCCAGAGACACATCTGGTTTTGGCCGGTACGGCGCTGACAATGCGAAATATGGAGGCTGCGGAACGCGCTTTTCGCGAAGTCATTCGGATGGACCCGCAACGCGAAGATGCGTGGGTGATGTTGGTGCGGATCGCCGATGCTACGCGCGGCCCACAGGCGGCAGCGCGAGTTTTGCAAGAAGCGCTGCAGTTTGTACCAGGCAGTGATACGCTCAATTTCATGAGCTCAGACTCGTTATTACCGCCGCAGTAGGCCCGCCCAGCGAGTGCCAAGGGCTAGGCCTTGTGAGGTTCCTCTATGAGTTTGCCCTGTTGAAACCGGAGCACGCGGCACCCCGCAATTTGTCGCGCACCATGTTAGGCAAGGGCTTAGAGGAATTTGACCGTGAAAAGACAATGCCATGGCTAGATTTTGCGCGGACCAAAACGATGGAGAATTAAGTAACTAAGCTGGATAAGTGGTCCATCCGTTTCGAAAACTCGTCTTCGAATGCGTGATTTTCGGCGAACCGGAGCCCCAATTCCCCGGCGTCTTTCAACTGTTGCCTATCACTGTCTAGCGATGCGATTTTCCCAGCGAGATCCTTTGTTCTGCCCATAGGAACAGCCCAACCTCCGCCCGACTTTTCTGCCAAGTTTCTCCACATTGAGTTTCGATAACCCACAATCGGAATGCCGCATCCCATGCTTTCCAAATAAGTACAAGACGGATCAGATTGCCTGTGGCACGATAGGAAAAGGTCTGCATTTCGGCGAAAGAATGGTACAAGAACCTCGTCAAAGTCGACGGCCCCATGAATGCGAACGCAGTCACTTAATCCTTCTTGTGAGACAGCGGTCTCTATTTCAGAAGTGAGACTGCCAAGGCCAAAAACGTCGAGTGTGAACTCTATCCCTGATTGTCGAAGCGCTCGAACAACTGGGATCAAATCCTGCGCCCCTTTCATCTGTTCCAATCGTCCTGAGTGGACAAGGCGCAAAGGGGCACCTGATTGCAAATATCTGGCTCGAGCGGCTTGCTCATCTTGAGTAGCCATTGCGTCACGACCCATGCGACCATCCAAATACAACATCGATTGTTTGTTCAGTGAACTATAGGCCTCGAATGCAGGGTAGCCATTCGCCTGAATACCATCGCAACTTCTCAGTGCGGTGCGGCGGCGCCGTTCCTGATTGATCAACCATAACTTGGAGCGGACTTTGCGCAGAAAGCTCTTACTTTCGTCCAGTGATGCAATCCGAATACGTGTGCCTAGATCATACTCGATTGAATAAACTATTTTCGTTCCCGTTGGTCGCTGACCTGGATCCGCCAGGTGCAAAACATCATGCATATCTGCTCCGGCAAAGATCAGATCATTTTTGTTCAATCCGTCCACCGTGATCGGCGCGTCCTCAGAAATTATTTCAAGATCGAATTCTAGGTCGTTCGGGTTATACGTCGCCCCAAAAGGGATGTCGGTTGCACCGCGCTTGAGAATACAGGCGACGGGACCATCCCATTGCTCAACGTGGATGCGCATTCCTTCTACATATTTAACATCCAGTCTTAGGTTGCCGTCGGCCATTTCAATAACGGGCGCGGGGGCAATCATTTGCAGTTTGGGCATATCATTTTCCAAGTGTCACAACTCCACTGTTTTATCAGAGGAAGGGGGCTATTGCATCAGTGGGTTTGAGGAATTTCGCCAATAATCAGAAACGGCTGAGCCGTCCCACTTGAGGGGTCCAGATAGATAGTTAGCGCATGATGGGCCGGCGGTACATCTGGACGATGGCCGGTGGCGCTGGCGGGAGGTCGCCCAGAGCGCTTTGAGGGTAGTGGTGTTGCAATGGCTCCTTCATCTTTCGATGACGATTTGCGCTTCATGGTGAGAATAGAAGATTTCACCGTTCGGCATGTGTCCCGCATCCTCTCTTTGAAGCTCTCGCACTACCCGTCCTCCGATGGTGACCCGAGTTCGATTTAGGCAATCCTTACCCCAATCACCTTGATCCAGTCCCTAACGGCCTTCGCAATGGGGTCTGATGGGGGCACACCACGCAGGACGAGTAAGTCCGTCAGAGCGTCGATGACTTTGGCAGAGTTCAGCTCCCAAGTTACTTGGACCGATAAACAATCTCAACAATGCTCGCCCAAAATGCGGCAAACTCAACGCCTAGGAACTTTCATCTGATTGTGCAAATTATCGAAGCAGGTGTGGCGGCGCGAAGGGCTCAAGAGTATTATTTATGCGGCTTTCCTAAAGACCAATTTACCCAGAATGTCAATCCCGGAGTAAAATCGGTCAGCGTCCCGGAGAGAAATTGGCCAATTTGTCAGCTCCTTGGCTTCAGTTGGGTTTGTTCAGGCTGTGCGGTTTCGGCTTTGGTTCAGCCGATAGCTTTCACCATTCATCTCCAGGATATGGACGTGGTGTGTCAGGCGGTCGAGGATGGCACCCGTGAGGCGTTCTGATCCGAAGACCTCTGTCCATTCATCGAACGGCAGGTTGGATGTGATGATGATGGAGCCGCGTTCATATCGTTGACTGATCACTTCGAACAGCAACTCGGCCCCGGTCTTGGAGAGTGGCACGAACCCAAGTTCGTCAATGATCAGCAAATCTTGGGCTGCTAGTTGTTTTTGGTGTCGTTGCAGTCGGCGTTCGTCAACTGCCTCGATCATTTCATGAACCAGTGCAGCGGCTGTGGTGAAACGTACCTTCAAGCCCTTTTGGCAAGCTGCCAGTCCAAGGCCGAGAGCAACATGTGTTTTACCGGTCCCACTTGGTCCTAGCGCGATAACGTTTTGACGCTTTGCGGTGTACTCGCAGCGGGCCAATTCCATCACCAGCACCTTGTTCAGTGACGGGATCGTTTTGAAGTCAAAGCTATCCAGGCTCTTGGTTGCCGGAAACTTCGCGGCTTTGATACGCCGCTCTACCATCCGTCGCTCACGTTCGATCAGCTCCAGCTCACACAAGCGCAGGAGATATTGGACATGATCCTTGTTCTCTGCGGCGCATTGTTGGGCCTGTTTGGTGTATTCGCTTTGGAAGGTTGGCAGCCGAAGTTTGGTCAGGTGATGCCTGAGCAGAACCTGCGGTGTATCAGTAACAGTATCGTTCATGCGGCCACCTCGGACAACAGCACGGCATAGCTGGAAGGCTTTGTCGTCTCAACCACCGCTTTCGGCAGATAAGGATAGATATCGAGATCAAGCCTAGGCGGACGACGCTCAATCCGGCAAAGGATCAGATGCTTGATCGCATCGTAGCCAAGTGCGCCCAGGTCCAAGGCTTGTTTGATTGCAGCATGAACGTGCTCCATCTCGAAGGTTTCCAATAGTCGCAAGATCTGAACATATTCGCGCTTCCCCGCCTTACCCATGCGGGCTTCCAACAATCGATGAAGGGTCGTGAACGCATCGGGCAGATCCCAACCCTGCAAGGGTGCCGCCTGGTCGAGAGCACCAACCTTCTGCTCCAACAATGGCAAGTAATGCATCGGGTCGAAAATCATATCTGCCTTCTCGTAAGATCGTCGATGTCGGGCGACAATCTCGGTCCCACAGCCGATCACGACCTCATGGACATAGCCGCGTACCTGAACCTCATGATGGGCAAAGGCGACAGGGACGGAGTAATCGTTATTGCGATAACGGATCATCGATATTGAAGTTGCCCGAGTACTGACCTTATCACACGCATCGTAAGGTGTTGGGGGCAATGCCATCAACGCGTCCAGGTCTCGTAGCAACCGTTCACCAATACTCTCACTATGCCCGCGAACAACATCGTCCTGACGCTTCAAACATTGTTCCTCCAACCAGGCGTTCAAAGCATCAAAACTATCGAACCGGGGAGCAGGGATTAGGAAGTTCCTCCGTCCGTAGCCAATGACACCTTCGACATTACCTTTGTCGTTACCTTTACCAGGGCGGCCAAACCGGTCCTCAAACAGATAATGCTATTGTAGTTCCGAGAAAGTTCTGGTCCGGATCCGCTTGCCTCCTCCCAAGATCTTTGCAACCGCTATCACGGTGTTATCGTACAGTGCCGACAAGGGCACACCACCGAAGAACGCAAACGCAGCGTTGTGACCATCACAGAAGGCTTCTGTCGTTTCTGCCGGATATGCCTTCATGAAGAACGCATCCGAATGCGGCAACGATATCGCAATGTAATGCAGCTTTCGTTCAACACCACCAATCACACCAAGGGTCTCGCCAAAATCGACCTGAGCATGGCCAGGGGTGTGAACCAGAGGAACAAACACCTCTTGGGTACGTCGCTGCTTCTCACGAACATAGTCCGTGACGATGGTGATCCCGCCAGTGAACCCATGTTCATCACGCAATCGCGCATGAATACGTTTGGCTGTGTGGCGTTGCTTTTTGATGACCCGTTTATCGTCTTTCAGGATCTGATCAATTATCCCAATGAACGGATCCAACTTCGGACGAACTGGCGCGGTCGTTCTTTGATAACCCGGCGGAACCGAATGCTTCAAAATCTTCGCCACTGTTTTGCGGTCAATCCCAAACAGACGGGCCGCCTCACTATTGTTCTTACCTTCGACATGGCACGCACGGCGCACCCGACTGTACAAATCCACAGAATACATCTTCCCCACCCGTTGCTCGACAGCACCAGATGTTAGATTGCGGAATTTTACTCCGCGACGGTCAGATTACCCAACCATTTCCATGGCCATTTTGTCTCCGGGATTCACAATCGTGGGGGTACGCTCATTTCTCAGATTTCACCGTACCCCCAATAATACCCCCAAACAGGGGGTACGTTGCTGTATGCTATAAAACAGCATCGGACGAACGATCTCAATAAAGCCTATATAACACAGGGATTTTCGGATGTCTCCGGACTATTCTGGATGGTGAAATGGTGCCCCCACACGGACTCGAACCGCGGACCTATTGATTACAAATCAATTGCTCTACCAGCTGAGCTATAGGGGCACTGCGAGGTCCTTTAGTGCCTTGTGAGCCGCCGCGCAAGAGGCTTTGAGGGGGAGGATTGCTGTTTTATCCAGACACAAAGCCGCTATACATAGAGCCAGTCTCAAACCAAGGCGGAGTGCTATGCAGCTGGTTTTACACACAGGTGTCCATTTCACCGAAGAAGAGCGGCTTTTGAAGTGCCTGCTGCGCAATGCAGAGGACCTTGGAAATCGTGGTGTTGCAGTGCCCGGGCCGGGCAAATATCGCAGCCTTGTGCGCGATACGTTGAACGCCATGACCAATTCGCCCGCGGCACCGGGCGCGCGTGAAGTCTTGCTCGATTCGTTTCTGGACGAAGGCGAGGCGGAGCGGGTCATCCTATCTGACGGGAATTTCTTTCGCACGCCGTCGACGGCAGTGCAGGGGGGGATGCTATACCCTGCTGCCCCGGTGCGGATGATGCGCATGATGCAGCTCTTCCCATCCGATCAGTTCGAGATTTTTATGGCCATCCGAAATCCCGCGACATTGTTGCCGGTGCTCTATGAAAAATCTCAGAACAAAGACGGCGATGCATTTTGGGGCGGGCGCGATCCACGCCAGATCTTGTGGTCCGAAACGATCGCATTGATCCGTGAAGCCGCGCCTGAGGCCACGTTGACGGTTTGGTGCAACGAAGATGCGCCGCTCATTTGGGCCGAAATTATCCGCGAGATGGCCGGCCTTGATCATGGCGAAAAAATCATCGGTGGCTTTGATCTGCTGACGTCGATCATGTCGGCGGAGGGGATGACCAGGTTTCGGGGCTACCTCAAGGATCATCCGGTCATGACCGAAATTCAAAAGCGCCGGGTGATTGCGGCGTTCTTGGGTAAATATGGGCTTGATGACCAGATCGAGGAAGAACTGGACATGCCCGGCTGGACCGATGCGCTGGTCGAGGAAATGTCGGATATCTACGATGATGACCTGGTTACGATCCAACGCATTCCGGGCGTAACCGTTCTATCGCCGTAAAGTTTGCTTTAGGTGTAAAATATTTTTACTTGAAGCAAATGATCTGTTGCCCTAGCTTACTTGGTATAGCCACCTAGGGGAGACGGATTGATGCGCGCGATATGTTTGGGCGGAGGGCCTGCGGGGCTCTACTTTGCGATCTCTCTCAAGCTGCGTGAACCGGATGCCGAAGTGACGATTCTGGAGCGCAACAAGCCTGATGATACCTTTGGTTGGGGTGTGGTGTTGTCAGATGAAACACTCGACAACCTTCAAATCAACGATCCCGTTTCGGCCGAGGAAATCCGCAGCCATTTTGCCTATTGGGATGACATCGCGCTGCACCATCAGGGCCACACGATCTTGTCTTCGGGTCATGGGTTTTGTGGCATTGGTCGCAAGCGCCTGCTGCTAATCTTGCAAGATCGCGCCCGCGAACTTGGCGTGAACCTCCAGTTCGAAACGGAAGTTAAAGCCGCCTCTAGCTACATGGATGGCTATGATCTGGTTGTGGCCTGCGATGGCTTGAACTCAAAGGCGCGAATGGAATTTGAAGATGCCTTCAAACCTGACATCGACGTGCGCCGCTGCCCGTTTGTCTGGCTGGGCACCCATCAGAAATTCGACAACGCGTTTACCTTTATCTTTGAAAAAACCGATAAGGGCTGGATTTGGGTGCACGCTTACCAATTTGACGATGAAACGGCGACCTTCATTGTGGAATGCTCGCAACAGACCTTTGATGCCCACGGGTTTGGCGAGATGAACCAGGAGCAGACGATTGCGGTCTGCGAAGAGATCTTCAAAGATCATTTGGGCGGGCATAAGTTGATGACCAACGCCACCCATATCCGCGGTTCGGCCTGGATCAAGTTCCCCCGCGTGCTGTGCGAACATTGGAGCCACGAAAACCTGGTGCTCTTGGGCGACGCGTCTGCGACGGCGCATTTTTCAATCGGGTCTGGCACAAAGCTGGCGTTGGAATCCGCGATGAGTTTGGCCAAGCATGTCAGTGACGATGCGGATCTACCGACGGCATTTGCCAAATATGAGGAAGCGCGCCGACTTGAAGTGCTGCGTTTGCAATCGGCGGCGCGCAATTCGGTCGAGTGGTTCGAAGATGTTGAGCGTTATCTTGATCTCGACCCGGTACAGCTGAATTATTCGATGCTGACCCGCAGCCAACGCATCAGCCACGAGAACCTGCGCGAGCGCGATCCTGACTGGCTGGCGGGCGCCGAGAAGTGGTTCATGGAACAAGCGGGAGCAGGGGCCAATGGCCCGGCGCGCACCCCGATGTTTGCGCCCTTCAAGCTGCGCGAGATGGACCTGATCAACCGCATCGTCGTCTCGCCCATGGCGCAGTACAAGGCCGTCGATGGCGCGCCCACCGACTGGCACCTCATTCACTACGGTGAGCGGGCCAAGGGCGGGGCTGCACTTGTTTACACAGAGATGACATGCGTCTCAGCGGACGGTCGGATCACTCCGGGCTGTCCAGGGCTCTACGCGCCGGAACACGAGGCCGCTTGGGTGCGCCTTACGGGTTTTGTCCATACTGAGACCGAAGCCATGATTTGCTGCCAGATCGGCCATTCGGGCCGCAAAGGGTCGACCCAGGTGGGGTGGGAGACCATGGACGCACCGCTCAAGGACGGCAATTGGCCAATCATCTCGGCATCCGCCATTCCGTGGTCCGAAGGCAACGCCACACCCAAGGCCGCGACGCGCGACGACATGGACCGCATCCGCGATGAATTTGTGACAGCAGCCCAGATGGCGGACCGCGCCGGGTTCGACATGATCGAATTACATGCCGCACATGGCTATTTTGTCTCAAGTTTCATCTCACCTTTGTCGAATACGCGTTCGGATGAATACGGCGGCACCCTTGAAAACCGCATGCGCTATCCGCTCGAAGTCTTTGAGGCGATGCGTGCGGTATGGCCCGCAGCCAAGCCGATGTCGGTGCGGATATCTGCCAATGATTGGGCCGGTGATGACGGCGTGACCCCCGAAGAAGCCGTAGAAATTGCGCGTATGTTTGAGGCTTCTGGGGCTGACATTATTGATGTTTCTGCCGGACAAACCAGCACTATTGGCGAGCCCGTCTATGGCCGCATGTTCCAAACACCATTCTCTGACCGCATCCGCAACGAAGGTGGGATCAAAACCATGGCAGTTGGCAACATCTTTGAGGCCGACCATGTCAATTCGATCTTGATGGCCGGGCGCGCGGACCTTGTTTGTCTGGCTCGTCCGCATCTGGCTGATCCTTATTGGACATTGCGCCACGGGGCCGCGATTGGCGACCGCCACGCAAAATGGCCCGCTCCTTATGAAGCTGGGCGCGACCAGTTATGGCGGCTTGCTGACCGCGCAGCGGAGGTAGAGAAAGTATGAGACAGGTCTTAATCACGGGCGGCGGATCAGGGATTGGCCGGGCAACGGCGCGGGCATTTTCTGATGCGGGGGATGCAGTCACAATCACGGGCAGGCGCGAAGAAGCGCTGCGTGAAACCGACGGTGGGCGTGGCATGACCTGCGTGACAGGTGACGTCACCAATGAGGCGGATGTGGCCGCATGGTTTGCACAGCCCTTCGACGTCGTGATTGCCAACGCAGGTGCGGGCACCCCAACAAAGTTGCGCGATATGTCGCTAGAACAGTGGAATGATACACTGTCTGTCAATTTGACCGGAACGTTCCTGACTTTTCGGGCAGCCGTGCAGGAAATGCAGACCGGTGGGCGGTTGATCGCGATTGCCTCGACGGCAAGCCTGCAAGGTGGCCCAAACATCTCGGCATATGTGGCCGCAAAACACGGGGTCCTTGGTCTGGTACGTGCGTTGGCCCAAGAGGTCGCGCGCAGTGGGATTACCTGCAACGCGGTCTGTCCCGGTTTCGTGGATACTGACATGGGGGCAGCAGCAGTTGACGCTGTGTCCAAGCGGTTCTCCATCAGCGCGGACGACGCGGAAGCGCGCATCGTCTCAGGCAATCCCATGCGCCGGATGATCCGCACCGAAGAAGTAGTCGCGGCCGTGCAGTTTCTTGCCTCCGAGGGGGCCTCCATGGTGAATGGCCACGCCCTTTCCGTGTCCGGGGGCGAAATATGACCAGCGCCCAGCATCCAGATGATCCAGCGTCCAAAGAACGTCTGCGTTTGTGGTTGCGGTTGCTCAAGATGACCCGGTCCGTGGACGCGCGTCTGCGTGACAAATTTCGGGTGGAGTTCGCCAGTACGTTACCAAGATTTGATCTGATGGCTGCGCTATCACAGCATAAAGACGGCCTGAAAATGAGCCGCCTGTCTGACGTCCTGCGTGTCTCGGGCGGTAATGTCACCGGCATTGCCGATCGGCTCGCTGATGAGGGCCTTGTGGAGCGTGTGCCCGTTCCCGGTGACCGTCGTGCAACGCTGTTGCGGTTGACACCTACTGGGTACACTGAATTTGCCAGTCAGGCCCGTGCCCATGAAGCGTGGATTGATGATATGTTGTCTGGCGTCACCGCCGAGGAAGCCCGCACGCTCGCAGCCCGACTTCAGCAATTCGCAGACCAAACGGATAAAGCGGAGGAAACCCATGCGCAGTGATGTGAAACATTTTATCTGTGAGATCGACAGCGGCGTTGCGACCGTGCGGCTGGACCGACCAGACCGTAAAAACCCGCTAACCTTTGACAGCTATGCCGAACTGCGCGACTGGTTTCGCGATCTGGTTTATTCAGATGACGTCGATGTGGTCGTGTTTGCATCAAATGGGGGTAACTTTAGCTCTGGCGGTGATGTGCATGATATCATTGGGCCTTTGACTAGAATGAACATGAAAGAACTGCTGCGATTTACCCGTATGACCGGTGATTTGGTTAAGGCCATCATCAACTGCGGCAAGCCCGTAATCGCCGCTGTGGATGGCATTTGCGTGGGCGCAGGCGCGATTATTGCGATGGCATCAGACCTTCGGATTGCGACGCCACAGGCCAAAATAGCGTTTTTATTTACCCGTGTTGGCCTAGCAGGCTGTGACATGGGGGCTTGCGCGATCCTGCCACGATTGATCGGACAAGGCCGCGCGGCGGAGTTGCTCTATACCGGCCGCTCAATGAGCGCTGATGAAGGCGAACGCTGGGGCTTTTTCAACCGCGTCGTGGAGATTGACGCACTGGAAGCCGAAGCCGTGACGCTCGCGCGCAGAATTCAAGCTGGGCCAAATTTCGCGCATATGATGACCAAAACGATGCTGGCGCAGGAATGGTCGATGTCGATCGAACAAGCCATTGAGGCAGAGGCGCAAGCACAAGCGATCTGCATGCAGACCGGCGATTTTGAGCGCGCCTACACAGCATTTGTGGACAAGCAAAAACCAGAGTTTCAGGGAGATTGAACCATGGCTGATCGAAGTTTCCTTGATTGGCCCTTTTTGGAGCCGCGTCACAAGGCGCTGGCTGACTCACTTGAGGCGTGGGTCCCCGGCGCGTTGGGAGATATTGATCACAGCGACACGGATGCAGCCTGTCGCGCACTTGTGCGTCGT
Organism: Sulfitobacter sp. SK012; assembly: GCF_003352085.1. NCBI lineage: Bacteria > Pseudomonadati > Pseudomonadota > Alphaproteobacteria > Rhodobacterales > Roseobacteraceae > Sulfitobacter > Sulfitobacter sp. SK012. The sequence continues at coordinate 2,942,892 of NZ_CP025804.1, read as the reverse complement.
ATGGGCGAAGATGGCTGGTTACAACATTCTGCCGCGCCCCAAGGCGAAACGCTTGATGTCCGCAGCCTAAGTCTCACCCGCGAAACATTGGCGCGTCATGACGGTTTGGCCGATTTCGCCTTTGCGATGCAGGGGCTGGGAACCGGTGCAATCTCGCTTTTTGGGAATGAATCCCAACAACAAGAATGGCTGCCGTTGACCCGTAAGGGACAAGCAATTTCGGCATTTGCCCTGACCGAACCGCAATCAGGCTCGGACGTCGCGAACTCGACAATGACGGCGGTTGAGGACGGCAATGACTATGTCCTGAACGGCGAAAAAACCTGGATTTCCAACGGTGGCATTGCAGATGTCTACACGTTGTTCGCCCGTACAGGTGAGGCACCCGGCGCACGCGGATTAAGTGCATTTATCGTGCCTGCAGGACTGCCGGGATTTGAAGTGGTTGAGCGGTTGCAGGTCATCGCGCCCCATCCGCTTGCACGGCTTCGGTTTACGAAATGCCGCGTGCCCAAATCTGCACTGATCGGCGCACCAGGGCAGGGATTTGCCATCGCGATGTCGGTGCTAGATGTCTTTCGTACGACCGTAGCCGCAGCAGCGCTTGGTTTTGCGCGGCGCGCCTTGGACGAAGCAATTGAACGGGTAACGGCGCGACAGGTGCAAGGGGCACCCTTGGCGGATTTACAGATGGTTCAGGGGCACATCGCAGACATGGCGCTGGATGTGGATGCCGCGGCCTTGCTGGTATACCGCGCTGCCTGGACCAAAGACAGCGGTGCGCCGCGTGTAACCCGTGAGGCTGCAATGGCGAAACTATTCGCGACCGATCGCGCCCAGCAGGTGATCGACAAGGCGGTGCAACTACATGGTGGTGACGGTGTGCGGGTCGGCGAAACGGTTGAAAGCCTGTACCGCGAGATCCGCGCCTTGCGCATCTATGAGGGCGCATCAGACGTGCAACGGGTCGTCATTGCCCGTCAGGTTTTAGGAGGACGATAGCGATGCTGGGACGCTCTGGACATAGCGATAGTTTTACCCGCGATAACCTGCCGCCTGCGGCGACTTGGCCAGATTTGCGCCTTGATGGGTTTGACTATCCGGATCGGTTGAATGTTGGCGTGGAGCTAACTGATAATATGGTGGAAAAAGGGCATGGTGATCGCACCGCTTTGATCGGGAATGGTCGACGCCGGACCTACAAAGAGCTGGCTGACTGGACCAATAAATTGGCGGCGGCGTTGGTCGATAACCTTGGGCTAAAGCCAGGGAACCGGGTCCTGATCCGAAGTGCCAATAACCCCGCGATGGTCGCCTGTTGGTTGGCCGCAACCAAAGCCGGCGCAGTCGTGGTGAACACCATGCCAATGCTGCGCACGGGAGAGCTTACCGCGATTGTAGACAAGGCCGAGATAAGCCATGCGCTGTGCGATACGCGCCTGATGGACGAGATGGCCGGATGCGCCAAGACATCGCGGTTTCTTAAAACGGTGGTCGGGTTTGACGGGACCAGCAACCACGATGCAGAACTTGATCGTTTGGCACTGGAAAAGCCGGTGCATTTTGATGCCGTCGACACTAGCCAAGATGACGTTGCTCTTTTGGGTTTCACATCAGGAACGACCGGTAACCCAAAGGCAACAATGCATTTTCATCGTGACCTCTTGGTGATTGCGGATGGTTATGCCCGTGAGGTTTTGGGCGTTGTGCCAGAGGATGTGTTTGTTGGCTCGCCGCCCTTGGCTTTCACGTTCGGCCTCGGGGGACTTGCGATATTCCCCCTGAGGTTTGGGGCTGCGGCAACACTGCTAGAGACAGCAAGTCCACCAAATATGATTGAAATCATTGAAAAATTCAAAGCCACGGTTTGTTTTACCGCGCCGACCGCCTACCGCGCCATGCTGCAGGCAATGGATGATGGTGCCGACCTAAGTAGCCTGCGCGCAGCCGTCAGTGCGGGTGAAACATTGCCTGCACCTGTTTATCACGATTGGAAGGCCAAGACCGGCAAGCCGATGCTGGATGGGATCGGCGCGACCGAGATGCTGCATATCTTCATTTCCAACCGTTTCGACGACCACAAAGCGGCCTGCACCGGGCGGCCTGTCACAGGGTACGAGGCCAAGATCATTGATCAGAATGGCGTAGAAATGCCGCGGGGCGAGGTCGGGCGTTTGGCGGTGAGAGGGCCGACAGGTTGCCGCTATTTGGGCGATGCGCGGCAGGCTGAATATGTAATCGATGGCTGGAACATCACGGGTGACAGCTTTTCGATGGATGACGATGGATACCTGCATTTCGCTGCGCGTAATGACGATATGATCGTCTCCTCCGGTTACAATATTGCAGGACCAGAGGTGGAAGCCGCCTTGCTATCCCACCCAGCAGTCAGCGAATGTGGCGTAGTGGCTGCTCCGGATGAAGCGCGTGGATCCATTGTGCAGGCGCATGTGGTTCTTAATGAAGGTTTTGAAAATAATTCAAATATTATCAAGGAATTACAGGATCACGTTAAGGCAAAAATTGCTCCCTTTAAATACCCTCGCGACATCCAATTTATTGACGCACTCCCCAAAACAGCCACAGGCAAGATTCAACGCTTTGCCCTCAGGACAGCAACATGAGCGATTTTGAAAAAGCCTCTGACGGCGCCAAGATGGATTTCGCCAAGGACATGTCTTATGGCGATTACCTGGGCCTCGATGCGATATTGTCGTCGCAGCATCCGCTGAGCGATGCTCATGACGAAATGCTGTTCATCATCCAGCATCAGACCTCAGAATTATGGATGCGCTTGGCGATCCACGAGCTTCAGGAAGCCCGCAAGGTGATGCTGTCGGGGGATTTGCAGCCGGCGTTCAAGATGCTCAGCAGGGTGGCGCGTATCTTTGAACAGCTTAACAACGCTTGGGACGTGCTGCGGACGATGACGCCGAGTGAATACACCGCGTTTCGGCCGTCGTTAGGCAATTCATCAGGGTTTCAGTCGCATCAATACCGGCTGGTTGAATACCTTCTGGGCAACCGGGTCGGTGCCTTAATGAAACTGCACCAGCACCGGCCGATCGCATTGGCCGCTTTGCAGGATGAATTGACCCAACCAAGCCTGTACCAAGTTGCGATCGACGTGGTGTGCACCCGTCTTGGGCAGGACAAACTTGCGGGTGCGCCCGCGACTTCCGATTGGGCCGCGCAGCAGGCGGTGCAGGACCTGTGGCAGCATGTTTATGAAGATCCCGCAACCCATTGGGAATTATATGAATTGGCGGAAAAGTTCGTCGATCTTGAGGATTATTTTCGTCGCTGGCGTTTTAACCACGTCACGACAGTTGAGCGGATCATCGGTTTCAAGCGCGGGACGGGCGGCACATCAGGTGTTGGCTATTTGCGCAAGATGCTCGAAGTTGAGCTGTTTCCAGAGCTATGGCATGTTAGAGGAGCACTATAAGTGTCCAACGTACTGAAAAAAGACGCATTTATCCTACCTGAAGGGGTGATCTACCTTGATGGCAATTCGCTGGGGCCTTTGCCCAAGGGCGTGGCCGCGCGGGTCCAAAAAATGCTGAGTGACGAGTGGGGTCAAATGGTGATCCGGGGTTGGAACGGCGCGGGTTGGATGGATCAACCTGCAAAGATTGGCGATCAAGTGGGCCGGATCATCGGCGCCCCCACAGGATCGGTGGTCATGGGCGATACGCTGTCCATCAAGGTGTTCCAGGCGCTCGCTTCGGCGGTCAAGATGCGGCCAGAGCGGCGTGTGATCTTGAGTGATACCGGCAATTTCCCGTCTGATCTCTATATGGCTGAGGGCCTCGTAGGGCTGCTTGCGCAAGGCTATGAGCTGCAAACAGTCGCCCCTGAAGAGGTGGCCGGTGCGATCAATGAGACCCACGCAGCCGTGCTTCTTACGGAAGTCGATTACCGCACAGGCCGCAGGCATGATGTGGCCGCGATCACCAAGACGGCACAGGCGCAGGGCGCGGTGATGATCTGGGATCTTGCCCATTCGGCAGGGGCGTTGCCTGTCGATTTGCTTGGATCCGGGTGCGAAATGGCGATTGGGTGTACGTATAAATACCTCAATGGCGGTCCCGGCGCACCGGCGTTTATTTATGTGCGGCCCGACTTGATGGATAGTATCGAGCCGGCGCTCAGTGGTTGGCTTGGACATCGCCAACCCTTTGATTTTGATCTGAACTATCAGCCAGGCCTTGGCATCGAGCGGATGCGTGTTGGCACCCCGCCGATCATCCAACTTGCAGCGCTCGAAGTTGCGATGGAGCTTTGGGAAGACATCGACATGAACGAATTGCGCGCGGCCTCACTGGCCCTGCAAGAGCAATTCATCTTTGAGGTTGAGCGGGATGCACCGCAATTGACCCTTGCCAGTCCGCGCGAAGGGGCCATTCGCGGGTCGCAGGTATCGTTCCAGTTTGAGCATGGCTATGCCGCGATGCAGGCCGTGATCGATCATGGTGTGATCGGCGATTTTCGTGCGCCAGATATTATGCGCTTTGGCTTTACCCCGATGTATCTGGATGCAGCTGACATAAGCGCCGCGGTCAAGGTCATTGCAGATGTGATGAACAACCGGCTGTGGGACAACGATAAATATAAAACGCGGTCCAAGGTGACTTGATCCGCGCAATCTTTTGACAACGGCGCGGGGCTTATGCCGCGCCACCAAACGGGCCCGCTGAATGAGGCTCAACAACTAGGGAGACGACCATGAAATTACGATCAATGATCCTCGCTGCCGGGCTTGCTGCGGTTGCAACGGGCGCTGTGGCCGATGGCCATGGCGGCACAGTGAAGGTGGGTATGATCACCACGCTTTCGGGCGGCGGTGCCGGCCTTGGCGTAGACGTGCGGGACGGCTTTTTGCTGGCGACCAAAGGCAATGACGCGATTGAACTGGTGATTGAGGATGATCAGCGCAAACCTGACATCGCGGTGCAACTGACCGATAAGATGATCCAATCCGAAAAGGTCGATGTGCTGACAGGCATTATCTGGTCCAACCTCGCCATGGCGGTGGTCCCGGCGACAACGGCGCAAGGCAAGTTCTACATTAGCCCCAATGCCGGTCCCAGCCAGCTGGCCGGGAAGGGGTGCCATCAGAATTACTTTAACGTGGCGTGGCAGAACGATGCGTTCTACGAGGCCGCAGGCAGCTGGGCAAATGAAAATGGCATCGGCAAAGTATTCCTGATCGCGCCGAATTATCCAGCCGGCAAAGACGGGATGACCGGTTTCAAGCGCATGTTCAAAGGCGAGATCGCGCAAGAGGTTTATACCCAACTGGGCCAGACCGATTACGCAGCTGAGATCAGCCAAATCCGTGCGTCAGATGCCGATACAGTGTTTTACTTCCTGCCGGGCGGCATGGGGATTTCCTTTATGAAGCAATACTCAGGCTCGGGCGTGGATAAAAACGTTATGGGCCCTGCGTTTAGCTTTGATCAAGGTATCCTAGGGGCGATTGGCGACGCGGCCATCGGGGTCAAGAACACCTCGCATTGGTCCAAAGACATCGACAATCCTGCAAACGTCAAATTTGTTGCCGATTTTGAGGCTGAATATGGCCGCCTACCGTCACTCTATGCGGCTCAAGGTTATGACACCGGGCTCTTGCTGGCCTCTGCGGCCGCTTCGGCCGATGTCAAAGACGCGGATGCTTTCCGAGCCGCTCTTGAGGCGGCTGATTTCGACAGTGTGCGTGGGTCGTTCAGCTTTGCACCTAACCACCACCCCGTGCAGGACATCTACATGCGCGAAGTCGTCAAGCAGGGCGATGTCGTAACCAATAAGATCATTGGCGTTGCGGCATCAGGTCACTCAGACGTCTACGGCGCTGACTGCAGCTTTTAAATCTTTGGCGCGCGCCGGGCACCCTGGCGCGCGCATTCAAACACCAACCTTGCACATCGCAGGGCCAAGGAAGCTTTGACCCGCAATGACCCCAATCCTTTTGATCGAACAGGTGCTCAATGGCCTGCAATCGGGCATCATGCTGTTCTTGATGGCGGCCGGCCTGACGCTTATTTTTGGCGTGATGGGGCTGATCAATCTGGCCCATGGATCGCTTTATATGGTTGGTGCTTTTGCCGCGGCGGCTGTGTCGGCGGCGACTGGATCATTTGCACTTGGATTGATAGCAGCACTGGCCGCAGCGGCTGCGGCGGGTGCTTTGGTTGAGTTGTTGGTGATCCGCAGGCTTTATGACCGCGACCACCTTGATCAAGTGCTGGCGACCTTTGCTCTGATCCTTATTTTCTCTGAAGGGACGCGGTGGGTTTTTGGCTCATTTCCGCTGTTTCTTGATATTCCACCTGCGCTCAGTGGGGCCGTTATGCTGCCCGGTGGCATCCAATACCCGCTCTACCGTTTGACCATCATCGTCGTTGGACTGCTGATCGCAATGGGGCTGTTTGCGTTGATTGCACGGACCCGCATTGGCATCCAAATTCGTGCAGGTGAGGCCGATCGTGAAATGATCGCAGCCCTTGGGGTCGATATCTCAAAGCTCTACACGTTGGTCTTTGCTCTTGGGGCCGCGCTTGCTGGGCTTGCGGGCGCGCTCGTTGGGGCCATTCAATCAGTTCAGGTTGGTATGGGCGAGCCAGTGCTGATCCTTGCCTTTGTTGTGATCGTGATCGGCGGCATCGGATCGATCAAAGGCGCGCTGGTGGGTGCGCTGTTGGTCGGGCTGACAGATACGCTTGGTGGCGTGCTGCTTCCGCCGCTCTTTGCCACGTTTATGGAGGCGCAGGCGGCCACGTCGCTGGGCTCTTCTTTGGCGAATATGTCGATCTACATCTTGATGGCGGGGGTACTATTATTCAAACCCACCGGCCTCTTTGGGGAGGCGTAAGATGCGGCGCGAAACCCTCCTGAACGTCTTTCTTTTTGCACTCCTGCCAGTGACAGCACTCGTGGCGTTTGTCCTCGACGCGCCATTTATCATCACGCTGACCACCAAAGCTGCGATCCTTGCACTCGCTGGGGTTGGCTTGAACATCGCGCTGGGACTGGGCGGCTTGGTCAGTCTTGGTCACGCTGCGTTCTTTGGCATTGGGGGCTATGCGATGGGCATTCTTGCCTTTCACGCCCAAAATTACACGCCGCTGATGGAGGTGCCGTTTTTGATTGAGGGCACCAAATCCATGCCGATCATCTGGCTGGTCGCGATCATCGCAAGTGCGCTGGCCGCGTTAGCGATCGGCGCGCTCAGCTTACGCACCTCGGGCGTCTATTTCATCATGATCACGCTCGCCTTTGGTCAGATGCTTTATTATTTCAGCATCTCCTGGAGCGCGTATGGCGGTGAAGATGGCCTGTCGGTCTATGTGCGCAATGGCTTTCCCGGTCTTAACACGCTTGATCCGCTAACCTTTTTTGGCATCTGTTTTGCGCTGTTGGCTTTGGTTTTGTTTTTCGCGGGCCGTCTGGCCGCCGCACCTTTCGGCTTGGCGCTGTCTGCCGCGCGTCAAAACCCAGAGCGGGTCGAGACGGTCGGGATCACGCCTTACCGCATTCGGCTGGTGGCATTTGTGCTGTCAGGGGCGGTGACGGGCCTGGCGGGCGCGCTTTTTGCGGATCTCAACCGTTTTGTAAGCCCCACAATGTTCAGTTGGCAAACCAGCGGAGAGATCATGGTTTTTGTGATCTTAGGCGGGGTAGGGCGGCTCTTTGGCCCTGTTGCGGGGGCGGCATTGTTCATCCTTCTGGAGCATGTTTTGGGCGGCCTCAGTGATTTCTGGCATGTTTATCTGGGGGTGCTTTTGTTGCTCGTGGTGCTTTTTGCGCGCGGTGGCATGATCGGCCTTATTGCAGGACGCGAGCAGGCTCATGACTGATCCGCTGCTGAAAATCAAAGATCTGCACAAGAGCTTTGGCGCGCTCAAGGCAACGGATGGTGTGTCGTTGACCCTGATGCAGGGCGAAATCCATGCGTTGATCGGACCTAACGGTGCGGGAAAATCCACGCTGATCAAACAGATCGCCGGGGGCCTGAAATCCGACAGCGGCACGGTTGAATTTGCCGGTCGCGATGTGACTGCACTGGGAACGGTTGCACGGGCGCGTGCAGGGCTGGGGCGTACTTTTCAAATTTCGTCACTCGCGATGGAGATGACGGTGCTGCAAAACGTGACCCTTGGTGCATTAGGGTGCCAAGGTGGGGTCATGCGTTTCTTTGGGCCGGTCCTGAAACAGGACGGGTTGCGCGCGCGGGCCATGGATGCGCTGGAACGGGTTGGTCTGCAGGATGCCGCCGCGCGCCGGACGGCTGAGTTAAGCCACGGACAGCGCCGCCAGCTCGAGGTCGCTGTGGCACTGACCTTGGAGCCGTCAGTGTTCTTGATGGACGAACCGATGGCGGGGCTGGGGGCAGAAGGCTCCAAAGAGATGACAGGTTTTCTCGATGGATTGCGCGCACAGGCACCGATTTTGTTGGTGGAGCATGACATGGACGCGGTCTTTGCGCTTGCTGACCGCATCTCGGTGCTGGTCTACGGCCAAATTATCGCGACCGGCACCGCGGATGAAATCCGCAAGAACCCGGATGTCCGAGAAGCCTATTTGGGGTCGGAGGACGCGGCATGAATGTGCTTAACCTCAGGGGGATCACGGCGTCTTACGGGCCATCACAGGCGTTGTTTGGTGTCGATCTGGCACTGCAACAAGGCGAAGTACTGGCGTTGATGGGGCGCAATGGGATGGGTAAATCCTCGACCAATAAGGTGATCTGCCGGATGCTCAGACATTCTGGTGGAACGCTGGAATTTAACGGCAAAGACATCGCCCGGTTGCCCAGCTACCGCGCCGCGCGCGCAGGCATCGGATTGGTGCCTGAGGGGCGTCGCTGCTTTGGCCCGCTGACAGTGCATGAGAACCTGATCGCCGCGGCCCGCAAAGGGCCTTGGGATGTGGCTGCCGTGACAGACCTTTTTCCGCGATTGGGAGAACGTCAAAGCCAGCTTGCCGCAAGCTTATCGGGCGGCGAACAGCAGATGCTCGCAATTGGTCGCGCCTTGATGACAAATCCAACGCTGCTGCTTCTCGATGAGGCGACCGAAGGGTTGGCCCCGGTGGTCCGCCAAGAGATCTGGGCAGCCGTCGCTAAACTCAAGGCAGAAACCGGCATGTCGCTGATCGTGGTGGATAAATCCCTGCGTGAACTTGGCGGTGTGGCGGACAGCGCCGTTATTTTAGAACGTGGCACCACCGTGTGGTCGGGACCAATGACAGACCTATCCGCACAAATAGCGGATCAATATTTGGGCGTTTGACGCCCCTGACGAGGAGGAAAAGACTATGGCACATCAAATTATTCAACCCGAGGGCTGGGCCCCGGCAAAAGGATACGCCAATGGCGTGTTGGCCGCAGACGGGCACCTTTTTGTCGGAGGGCAGATCGGTTGGACAGTGGATCAAAAGTTTGAAGCGCATGATTTCATTGGTCAGATGGTGCAGGCCCTGCGCAACATTCGGGCCGTGGTCGAAGCGGCCGGAGGTACGCCCGAAGACATCGTCCGTCTGACTTGGTACGTCACTGACAAAGCGGAATATCTAGCGGCACAAGCAGATGTCGGCCGCGCCTACCGCGAAGTTATGGGGCGGCATTTCCCGGCGATGGCCATGGTCGTTGTTTCAGCCCTTGTTGAGGATGAAGCCAAGGTCGAGATTGAAGCCACTGCGGTTCTGTCTAAAGCGTAAACCTAAGCCCGGCGGAGCAGGGGCCAAAGCGCAATCGAGAGCGCAAAAAGCCCGGCAGCAAAGCTGGCGATGCTGGGGCCGGTTAGCGTATCAAAGATGTAGGACCCACCCAACCCCCCTAGGGCGGCGACGGCCCCTATGATAACGGCGCAGGCCGCCATCATCTCGGGTGTTCGTGCAAAGGGCCGCGCGGTTGCTGCTGGGGTAATCAGCATTGCCGCGATCAACAACGCCCCTACGACCTTGATTGCGACCGCCACGGTCACTGCCAAAGCGAGGGTGAGGAGCAGCACTTCGCGGCGCGGATTGCCACCGCTGGCACTTGCCAGATCAGGCGAAAGGGTTGCGGTCAGCAATGCTTGCCAGCGCCAGATCATCAGGCCTGCGACAAGGGCCGCACCGCTCCAGATGACCACCAGATCAGCGCGCGTCACTGCCAAGATATCGCCAAATAGATAGGCGTCCAAATCCACCCGGACCCCGTCCAGTAGTGACACAGCCACCAGTCCGAGGGCCAATGCGGCATGGGCCAAAACTCCAAGCAGCGTGTCGGCACTCACAGTGCGTTCAGACAGCGCCGCAATGAGCAGCGCCATCGCCAGTGCCACGGCCAAAACCCCTGCAAAGATTGGCAAATCCGTCGCCAATGCCAGTGCCAAGCCAAGGATCGCCGCATGGCTGGTTGCATCGCCAAAATAGGCCATGCGGCGCCAAACAACGAAACAACCCAACGGGGCTGCGGCAAGGGCCACCCCAAGCCCGGCAAGAGCCGCGCTCACTAAGAAATCATCTAGCATTAGTGGGCTCCGTGATCGTGGTCGTGACCATGATGATCGTGGTCATGGCGGTACAGCGCCAAAGCACTTGCGTCCCAGTGCCAAAGAGCGCGCGGTATTCGGGGGCGTCGGCCACGACATCCGGCGTCCCTTCGCAACACACGTGGCCGTTAAAGCACACCACTCGGTCACTGGCGGCCATCACAACATGCAATCATGGCTGACCATCAACACGGCACAGCCACGCGCTTGGCGGACGGCTTCGATCTGGCGGAAAAAAACTTGCGGCCCCTGGTTAGTCGAGGTCCTGCGTGGCTTCATCTTGGATCAGGATATCTGGCGTGCTCAAAAGCGCGCGCGCCAGCAGCACGCGTTGAAATTGCCCACCAGACAGCTGCGCCATTTGCCGCGTGCCCAGATCCGAGACACCAGCATCGGCAAGGGCGGCCTCAATTGCGGTGGGTGTGGTCTTGTGCGGAAGGTTGAGAAACCGAGAGACAGTAAGGGGCAAAGATGCATCGATCTGCAGTTTTTGGGGGACAAAGCCAATGCGCAAACCGGGAGCGCGGGTGACTTTGCCACGCCGCGGTGGCAAGGCACCGATCAAAGCGCGCAGCAGCGACGATTTGCCAGAGCCGTTAGGCCCCACGATCGTCACGATCTCTCCGCGGTCGATGCCGATGTTGACACCCTCCAGCACAATGCGTGCGCCATAAGAGAGGCCAAGATCTGTTGTCGTGATAAGTCTCATTCTGCGTCCTCGTCTTGGCACGCGGGGCAGAGCCCTTCGGCTTCGACCACTGTCCGTTCGATGCGGAAACCCGTGGCGCGCGCGGCGTCACCAAGGCGTCCTTGGTCGGAGGTCGTATCAGTTTCGGCCACCGACTGGCAACTGCGGCAGATCAGAAAAGCAGGCGCATGGTCCTCCCCTATATGGGCACAAGCGATGTAGGCATTCAGCGCTTCAATCTTATGGGCGAAGCCGGCACCAACCATAAACTCCAGCGCGCGGTAGGCAACGGGCGGTTGGCTACCCAGCCCTTCTGCGGCAAGTTGGCGCAGAAGATCGTAGGCACCCATAGCGCGATGCTCAGCAAGCAAAATCTCAAGGCTACGGCGTCGCACAGGCGTCAGGCGCAGGCCGGTTGCACCACAATGTGCCTGCGCTTTTTCAAGCGAACCGCGCACACAAATGCTGTGATCGTGGGATTCAAACCCGATGGAGGTGGGCATGGATGTTCCTTGCAGAAGATATTCAGTATTGATATATTATAACATATAAGTTAGCAAGCCTGCTCTGCTTACCAATATAAGATATCTGGCATGCGCCACGTTTTTTTGCACTCTGCCTTACGACTTCGCCCGCTTGGGCAGACGCGCCTCGTGTGATGACTGATATCGCACCCGTCGGGGCGATAGCAGCGCGGGTGATGGAAGGGGTAGGTGTGCCGCAGGTCTTGATCCCGAACGGGACCTCTCCGCATGATTATGCGATGCGCCCATTTGAGGCGCAGGCTTTGTCGCAGGCCCAGCTTGTGATCTGGGTTAGTCCGGAGCTGACGCGCTGGCTCGAAGGGCCGTTGGATGCATTGGCGGGCAAGGCAGAGCATATTGCGCAGATAGATGGGCCTCTCAACCTTCTGCCTATGCGGGATGGGGACGGTTTTGAGGGTGGGGGACACGATCATGGCCAAGATGCGGATCATAACGAGGACCACAACGAAGATCATGACGAGAACCACAACGAGGATCATGATGCGGACCACGATGAAGAGCATGCCAATGTTGATCCACATATTTGACTCGATCCGGCCAATGGCGTTGTCATCGCCGCAAATATATCGGACGCAATGGTCGCGCTAGATCCGGCCAATGCCGGTGCGTACCGCGCCAATTTCTTGTCATTTTCACAAGAGCTTGCCGCGCTTTCCACAGACCTCGAGGATAGGCTTCACGCTCTGAAGGATATTCCATTTTTAGTACTGCATGACGCGTTCCAATATTTCGAGGCACGCTATCACGTCAGCGCCTCGGGAGCCGTATTTTTAGGCGACGGCGCACAGCCGGGCCCGGCACGGTTGGCCAAACTGCGCGATCAATTAGCGGCAAACCCGGTAAAATGCGCCTTTGCGGAACCAGCGCATAATGCGGCACTGATTGAAGCGCTGATGGCAGGCGAGGGGGTCGAGGTCGTGACGCTCAACCCCATGGGCGATCCGGATCTGCCCATGACCGCGCCATACCCCGCACTGGTGCAGGGTATGGCGGATGCTATCGTTGGATGTTTGGCAAAACCCTAAACCGCAATCTTGCCGCCGCCTTGTTTGGTGATCACAACAACAGAGGGGCGCGGCGGCATGTTGGGATCGAAATCAGGCCAGCGGGTGGCGGGATCTTCAAACGTGCTGTGACGCTCAAAACCGGTCAGCGCCGTGGTCCCATCAGTGCCAGGGTGCTGGACTGCGACAAATAGCGTTTCCATGTCGGGTGTGAAATATGGCCCGCACATTTCGCCCCCCACAGGGCAGCGGAAAAAGAGCTTTGAGGTGCCGCGCGCCTCGCCTTGGGTTTCTATCGCATATAGCCCGTCAGACTTGCCCGTTTTGCCCCACTTTTTGCCCTGATCTGTGGCAACCCAAAGCCGCCCATCTGCGTCAATGGCGCAATTGTCAGGTGATCCGAACCAGCCATTCTCAGAAGTCTCAGGGTTCCACTGCGCCCCGACCTCAGCAATTGATGGATCACCGCATTTCACCAAGATTGACCATGTACCAAAGGTCGCGGCGTGATTGCCGCCGTCTTCCTTGATCTCGATGATGTGACCAAAAGAACTCTCGGCGCGCGGGTTGGCAGCATTCACATCTTCAGGCGTGCGCCTGGAATTATTGGTGAGCATCACATACGCCGTGCCATCGCCGCGCGGTTGTGCGTCTTCGGGGCGGTCCATCGGGGTGGCACCCAACAGGTCCGCAGCAAGGCGCGTGTCGATCATCACATCGCCCTGATCGTTAAAGCCATTCGTGGCCGTTAGTGGCCCAGTCCCATGCACAAGCGGCAACCACGCGATTGTACCATCTGCGTCAAAGCGCGCGACATATAACGTGCCATCGCTGAGCAGCGCAGAATTGTCCGCGCGGTCGTCCGACACAGTGCCGCCCGAGACGTATTTATACTGGTAGTCAAAGCGGTTGTCGTCGCCCATGTAGATCACCAGTTTTCCGTCGCTTGATACCGTGGTCTCAGCGCCTTCATGGCGAAAGCGGCCAAGGGCCGTGTGTTTAATCGGGGTGGAACTGGGGTCCATTGGGTCAACTTCGACGACCCAGCCGAATTTGTTGGACATGTTTGGTTCTTTATCGAGGTTAAAACGGTCGTGATGCTTGCCCCATGCATACCAATTCCCCGGCACGCCGTAGCGCTTCCAAGAGGTCGCCTCAGCGTGGGTTTCGTCGATAAGCGGTGCACCTTCAGCATCCAGATTATCGGTCCAGAAATATCCGTGAAAATTCTCTTCGGCCATCAACCACGTACCCCAGGGCGTCAATCCTCCGGCGCAATTGTTGAGCGTTCCTATTACCTTAAGGCCCGTGTTGTCATCATGGGTCTTGAGGCGCGGGTGCCCTGCTGCTGGGCCATCTAGCGTCATCTGTGTGGTCAGCGGCGTGATCCGGCGGTTCATTGCACTGTCACGCACAACTCGCCATGTGCCATCATCATCCTGGGCGATTTCCACAACAGACCCGCCATGCGCGGCCATCTCAATGTCAATCAGCTCAGGCGTCATGCCACCAAAACCGGCAGTGTCTTGACGGCCCAAACCGGGGAACATTACTTCTTCATTGGTGTATTCGTGGTTAACGCACAGCAACCCGCGCGTGCCTGCGTCGTTCAGCGGCACAAAGCCCACGTAATCATTGTTGTAGCCGAACTGCTTGAGTTGCGCCGCGACGGTCTGGTTCATCACGTCGAACTCGGGCGCATCGGCTGTGATTGGATCGCCCCAACGCAGCAAGATTTCGGCATCGTAACCTTCGGCGACGTGGTGTGTTCTGTCGTTGCCCCAGGCCAGCTCGGTGAATTTGAAGTTTGAAGGGGTGGCCGCCGCTACTTGATGCGGTGCAATCATTGCGGAGGTCCCAAAAAGGGCCGTCGATGCGGTGACGCCCAAAGCGCCGCGCATCATATCTCGGCGTGAATAGCGCGCATTCACCACATCGCCGATGGTGCGGGTCAGATTGGGGTTGGTGGGGATGTCGTCGAATGCTTCAAACGCTTCGGCACGGTTGCCAATGGAGGTATCGTTTGTGATGTCGCGGCGGTTCATGTGCTGCTTCCCTTCTAGGAGTGGCGTGATCTCGAGGTCCCTAGTGACCCTGGTGCGTAACAATTTAGTGACCGCTGTATGAAGGTTTTATCACCGCAATCAGATTGAGTTTATTTTTGCAAATCCAAAAGTGACCGCATGGGTCCAAATGCCAAGCAGGCCTGTGTGGCAGCGGCCTGCCGGGGGAGCGAACATCGTTAATGTTTCTTTCATCTTACGAAGGTAAGACGCCCTGCCGCAGGATCAAGCGATCAGCCCCCCTTGTACCCCCATTGTGGCGCGACTAATCTCTGGATAACGGTTTTGCGGGTATGGTCCCGCGACCAACAGGCAAAGGCACGCTGTATGAACGATCCTATTGAGACTTTTCAGAACAATCTCGTCCCGATGGTGGTCGAACAAACAAGCCGTGGCGAACGTGCCTACGACATTTTTTCGCGCCTCCTGAAGGAGCGGATTATCTTTGTGAACGGGCCTGTGCATGATGGCATGTCGCACCTGATCGTGGCGCAGTTGCTGCACCTTGAGGCGGAAAACCCGTCCAAAGAAATATCCATGTATATCAACAGCCCCGGCGGCAGTGTGGTAGCAGGGATGAGCATTTACGACACCATGCAGTACATCCGCCCCAAAGTATCCACGCTTGTTTGCGGGCTTGCGGCGTCCATGGGTTCGGTGATTGCGATTGGCGGCGAAAAGGGCATGCGCTATGCACTGCCCAACTCAGAATTCCTCGTTCATCAGCCTTCTGGTGGTGCTCGCGGCACAGCGGCCGATATCCTGATCAGCGCCCAAAGCATTGAGGCCACGCGTGAGCGGATGTACCGCCTGTACATGAAGCACACCGGACAAGATTACGAAACCGTTCAGCAAGCCCTGGATCGCGACAAGTGGATGACACCGGAGCAAGCGCTTGAGTGGGGTCACATCGACGACATCGTTGCCAACCGTGGCAAGGACGAAGAACCAGAAAAGCCTAAGGGAAAAAAGGGCAAGTAACGCCCATTCCCACCTCTCCGGGATTTTGCGATTGTACCCCCGGGGAGGCTGGCCTAAGTTTGGCCTCAAATACACATTATGCCCAAAGCGGGCTCCCGATATTTGGCCTGAAAGGGTTAACATGGCGAACAGTTCCAGCAGCGACAGCAAAAACACACTCTACTGCAGCTTTTGCGGCAAGAGCCAACACGAGGTGCGCAAGCTGATCGCAGGTCCGACCGTTTTTATCTGTGATGAATGCGTCGAGCTCTGCATGGATATTATCCGTGAAGAAACAAAAGCTTCTGGCCTGAAGACAACCGATGGCGTGCCGACACCCAAAGACATCTGTGATGTTTTGGACGACTACGTGATTGGCCAAGCAATGGCCAAGCGGGTGTTGTCCGTAGCGGTGCATAACCACTACAAGCGTCTTAACCATGCGCAAAGCGGCGGCGATATCGAGCTGGCGAAATCCAACATCTTGCTGATTGGCCCAACTGGGTGCGGTAAAACGCTCTTAGCGCAGACGCTCGCACGCATTCTTGATGTGCCCTTCACCATGGCCGACGCAACCACGCTGACCGAAGCGGGCTATGTTGGCGAAGATGTGGAGAACATCATTCTCAAGCTGCTGCAATCGTCGGAATATAATGTTGAGCGCGCACAACGCGGCATCGTTTATATCGATGAAGTTGATAAGATTACGCGCAAATCTGAGAACCCATCGATCACGCGCGATGTGTCGGGTGAGGGCGTGCAGCAAGCGCTTTTGAAACTTATGGAAGGCACCGTGGCTTCGGTTCCTCCGCAGGGCGGGCGCAAGCATCCGCAGCAAGAATTCCTGCAAGTGGATACCACGAACATCCTGTTCATCTGTGGCGGGGCCTTTGCGGGTCTTGACCGGATCATCGCTGCGCGGGGCAAAGGTTCTGCGATGGGCTTTGGCGCGGACGTTCGCCGCCAAGACGACCGTGGCATCGGCGAAATATTCACCGATCTGGAACCAGAGGATTTGCTTAAGTTCGGTCTGATCCCGGAATTTGTGGGCCGTCTGCCGGTTCTGGCGACGCTTGAAGATCTAGATGAAGATGCGTTGATCACGATTTTGACCCAGCCAAAGAACGCATTGGTCAAGCAATACCAGCGTCTGTTCGAGATCGAAGATACGCAACTGAACTTTACCGATGATGCACTGTCTGCAATCGCAAAACGCGCGATTGAGCGTAAGACAGGTGCACGTGGCCTGCGCTCGATCCTCGAGGATATCTTGCTCGACACCATGTTCGAACTGCCGGGTCTGGACACCGTTACCGAGGTCGTCGTGAACGAAGAGGCTGTTATGTCTGACGCAAAGCCGCTGATGATCCACGCCGAAGTCGAAAAAGAACCTGCATCCGCAGGTTAATCTAACCCACCAAGGTTGAGAAAAAGCGAGCCGATGTGCTCGCTTTTTTTATTTATGAACTATTCTTAAGTATTTGATAAAGAGGAGTAAATTATGTACCGTATTCATTCAGGCGGCGAATTCGAAGCTAAGGTCGGGTATTGCCGTGCGATCGTGGCGGGCGGTTTTGTCCACGTCTCAGGCACCGTCGGTCAGGGTGATGATGCCGTTGCCCAATGTGCCGACGCCTTACGCATCATCAAGGCTGCTTTACTTGAGGCGGGATGTTGCATGGCGGATGTCGTACGAGTGACCTATTTGCTGCCAGATCGCACAGAATTTGAACCCTGCTGGCCGCTTTTGTCAGAAACATTTGGCACAAATCCACCTGCGGCCACGATGATGGAAGTGGGGCTGATCGACCCGAAGTACCGGATCGAAATCGAAGTCACAGCGCTCTTGCCCTAGTTAAATCTTAGGGCGTCCATCCGACGAACATCATTGTGTTTGGGCAAAGAAGCGGAGCCGTTTCGCTGGGTGACGTAACCCCGACGTTCGGCATCTTGTCGCTTCTTCAGTCTGCCAAGTGACAACCGGTCTGGTGCTTGTTTCGGCTCAGCCATCAGGTTGACGACAAAGGGTGAGCTCGAAGGTGCGCCACCTCTATCGAGCACTGCGGCGGGGTCAGATGAGACAAATTTCGCCTGACCAGCCACAATCCGCGCCTTGGTGATTTTGTCCGTAGAGGTCGCGGTCCCTTGTGGCCAAAACAGCAGGGCACCACCCAAAATGGTGCTGTAGAGTGCGAAAGATAACAAGATTTTCATAACAGGTCCGGTGTTGTTCGAGCCAATTGTACCGGACAAAAATGCCGAAATTGCGGATTTTTTGCGATAATTCCCATATTGCGTCGCGCATAATCGCGCTGCCAGCGCCGTCTGACCGCTGGACCTTGGGAAGAAACTGCGCCATATCAGAAGAAGAGAAATCGGAGGCACCTATGGGTATCGTCACTTCACTTTTGCGCAGCGTAACGTGGTGGAATGGGCAAACGCTCAACACCCAGTTTTTCACGTGGCGTAAGGGCGAAAAAGTCGGAGAAGACACGCAAGGCAATATCTTTTATCGCAATGCCGATGACAGTAAGCGCTGGGTGATTTTCAACGGCGAAGCCGAAGCCAGCCGGATCAGTCCTGATTGGCATGGCTGGCTGCACCGCACATGGAACGAGCCGCCCACCGACCGACCGCTGGCGCATAAGCCGTGGGAAAAACCGCATCAAGAAAACCTGACAGGGACGCCGCTTGCTTATGCGCCCGCAGGATCGATGCGGCGCGCCAAACCCGCCGACCGTGGGGATTACGAGGCGTGGAGCCCCGAATAATCCAAGGCAGGGCCATGCGTGGCCCAAGGAGCCCTGATGCGTAAACTTTTGTTATCTAGCGTTTTAATTGCCAGCTCAGTACAGGCCCAGCAAGTTACGTCTGGATCTGGTGCTGTGTTGCGTGCGCTTGATAAAACATCTGGGCTGACCACCGAAATCGAAGTCGGCAGGGGCCAGGCATTTGAACTTGGTCGGTTGCAAGTCGCGCTGAATGACTGCCGCTATCCGGCTGGAAATCCTGCAGGCAACGCCTATGCTGAAATGGAAATCTCCGAAACTGGGCGCGCAGGAACGCTGTTTTCAGGTTGGATGATTGCCTCGGCTCCAGCGCTGAGCGCCTTGGAACATTCGCGCTATGATATCTGGGTCATGCGCTGCATCACGTCTTGAGCTGACGCCGCCGAAGGTCCAACAAACGACGCCTCAAGTTCGATGGCTGCACGGAGTTGCGAATGATAGTTGGCACGGGTAATTTCGACCGCACCCAAGGACGCCAGATGATCCGTCAAGAACTGCGTGTCAAAAAGCCTAAACCCCCCACGCCGCAATCGATCCATAAGGCAAGCGAGTGCTATTTTTGATGCGTTCGTACGGCGCGAAAACATGCTCTCGCCAAAAAACGCCGCGCCTAAAACGACACCATAAACGCCGCCGACCAGGTCGGATCCATCCCAAACTTCAAGTGAGTGGGCGTTGCCACGTTCGTGAAGTGCCGTGTAAAGCGCTGTAATTTCTTGATTTATCCAGGTATCATCGCGATCTGCGCATCCTGCTACGACGCTATCAAAGTCACGATTGACCGTGATCTGAAACGGCGTGCGGGCCATTGCCTTGCCAAGCGAGCGCGAGATGTGAAAACCGTCCAGCGGTAAAACACCCCGTTTTCGCGGGTCGACCCAGAACAATTCTGGGTCGTCGCGGTGTTCGGACATCGGAAAAATGCCGACGCTATAGCCATGCAGCAACAGGTCCGGCGTGATCTCGGTCATAGGCGGTCAGGATTCGCCCATATGGGTTTCCAGCCAATGTTCCAGCCAGTGGATATTGTAGTTGCCGGACTGAACGTCAGGTTCCTGCAGCAGCGCATGAAAGAGTGGCACCGTTGTGTCGACGCCGTCCACGATAAGCTCAGACAGGGAACGTTCCAGCCGCGCTAACGCCTCTGCGCGGTGGCGACCATGCACGATCAATTTGCCAATCAGGCTGTCGTAATAGGGCGGGATTGTATAGCCGGCATAGAGCGCCGAATCCATTCGCACACCAAGGCCACCTGGCGCGTGATACTGCGTGATCCGGCCTGGGCACGGCGAGAAATTCGGCAGTTTTTCAGCGTTGATGCGCACTTCAATGGCGTGGCCGTTAATCTCGAGGTCTTCTTGTTGAAATGACATAGGCAGCCCTGCGGCCACGTTGATCTGTTCGCGCACAAGATCCACGCCAAAGATGCCTTCGGTCACGGGGTGTTCAACCTGCAAGCGGGTGTTCATTTCGATGAAGTAGAATTCGCCGTTCTCGTACAAGAATTCGATCGTGCCTGCACCGATGTAGTTGATGTTCGCCACCGCATCTGAACACACCTTGCCGATGCGCGCGCGTTCTTCGGGCGTAATGCTAGGGCCGGGGGCCTCTTCGAATACTTTTTGGTGGCGGCGCTGCAAGGAGCAATCGCGTTCACCCAGATGCACAGCGCGGCCTTTGCCATCGCCAAACACTTGAATTTCGATGTGGCGCGGCGTGGTTAAGTATTTCTCAATGTAGACTTCGTCGTTGCCGAAGTTCGATTTACCCTCAGCACGCGCAGTCTGAAACGCGCGTTCCATATCCTTGGCCGTTTGGGCGACTTTCATGCCCTTGCCGCCACCGCCTGCCGTTGCTTTGATAATAACTGGATAACCGACTTCTTCACCGATGCGCTGTGCATCCGCGAGTGTTGGCACGCCGCCCTCGCTTCCGGGCACGCAGGGCACACCGAGCGCCTTCATCGTGTCTTTGGCAGTGATTTTGTCGCCCATAATGCGGATATGTTCCGCAGTGGGACCAATAAACGTCAGCCCATGATCCTCAAGGATCTGCACAAAGCCGGCGTTTTCACTCAGAAAGCCATAGCCAGGGTGGATCGCCTCAGCGCCGGTAATCTCGCAGGCAGCGATGATTGACGGGATCGACAGATAGGACTGCTGGCTTGATGGCGGGCCAATGCAGACACTTTCATCAGCCATGCGCACATGCATCGCGTCGCTGTCAGCCGTGGAATGCACCGCAACAGAGCCGATGCCCATCTCGCGCGCGGCCCGGATGACACGCAGCGCAATCTCTCCGCGGTTGGCGATGAGGATTTTTTTAAACATCTGTGCCGCCTTATTCGAGGATCACAAGCGGTGCGCCGAATTCAACGGCAGCTCCGTCATCGACAAGAATACGCTTCACGGTACCCGCGCGCGGGGAGGGGATGTGGTTCATGGTTTTCATGGCTTCCACAATCAACAGCGTATCGCCTTCGGCAACTTTGGTACCGACGGAAATGAACGGCGGCGCGCCCGGTTCGCCTTGCATGTAAACCGTACCAACCATCGGTGAGGTCACGGCGCCCGGATCGCTTGCGGGATCGGCGGCTTGCGGCTCCGGAGCGGTGGCTGCTGCAGCTGCAGGTGCTGCCATCAGGGCAGGGGCCGCTTGCATTTGCTGTTGTGGGGCCACGATCTGTTGGGGTGGCTTGCGAGAGACACGCACATTCAGGCTGTCATCTTCTGCATAGTCCCGTTTGACCTGCAATTGGGTCAAATCGTTTTCGTTCAACAGTTCCGCCAGCGCCCGAATAAAGGCGACGTCCGCGTCATGGGTGTTTTTTGTCATGTAATCCTCGACCGTTGCGAAGGGGGCCACTTTTTCCATGTGGCCCAGTGCTCTGTCCGCACTTATAGGCGATGGGCAGACCCATGGAAAGGCGCGACTTTACGCGCGGTCATTGAGGTGAAAAAGCAGCCTTAGATGGCGAGGTATTCGGCACGCAATTCCGCATTATCGAGCACATCTGCCGCCGTACCGTCAAAAACCACACCGCCGGTATCAAGGATCACAGCGCGGTCGGCCAATTTCAGGGCCCGCACAGCGTTTTGCTCAACAAGAATAGTAGTGATGCCCTGGTCTTTGATCAACGCCAGCGTCTTTTCGATCTCGTCCACAATCACCGGGGCAAGGCCCTCGTAAGGCTCATCTAGTAGCAGCACTTTGATGTCGCGGCACAGCGCACGTGCGATGGCCAGCATCTGCTGTTCGCCACCCGACAAGGTTATACCTTCTTGGTTGCGACGCTCGCGCAAGCGCGGAAAAAGATCGTAAACGCGGTCGATCGACCAGCCGATAGGCGGCGCGATTTGAGCAAGCTTGAGGTTTTCCTCAACCGTCAGGCCCGCGATGATACGGCGGTCCTCTGGGACCAGAGCCAAACCATTTGCAGAAGCCTCGTGGCTGGCCATGTTATGCAAGGGCTGGTGATCAAGCCAGATTTCACCCTTGCGCAGCTCAGGATCGCTCAGCCGAGCAATCGCGCGCAAGGTTGACGTCTTGCCTGCACCATTGCGGCCCAAGAGCGCCAGAATTTCACCTTCGTGGACGTTAAAGCTGACGCCTTGAACGATATAGCTTTCGCCATAGTAGGCATGCAGATCCCAGACCGACAAAAAGGCAGGGGCGTTGGCAGCGTGATTGGCGTTTTTCGCTTTTGGCTGAGTGTTCATCTTAACGTTCCTTTACGCCGCGTCTTGGGATTCGCCCAGATAGGCTTCGCGCACTTTTGGGTGGCCTTTGATCTTGTCTGGCGTGTCTTCGACCAGCGGCGAGCCTTGCGCCAGCACCGTGATGCGCTGAGCGAGCGAGAACACAACATGCATGTCATGCTCAATAATCGCGATGGTGATGTCGCGTTCGTTGCTGATCTGTTTCAGCAAGTCGATGGTGTTGTTGGTATCTGCCCGCGCCATCCCGGCGGTGGGTTCATCCAGCAGCAACAGGCGTGGCGTCTGCGCGAGGCACATGCCGATCTCAAGGCGTCGTTTGTCACCACGAGACAGGCTAGACGCGGTCATGTGCCGCTTGTCCGCCATGTTCATCTCGATGAGCATTTTTTCGGCACTATCGATCACGTCTTGCTGGCTCACCACGCGGGAAATGGCATTCATTTGGAACGCCCCATCGCGCTTGGCAAAGCAGGGGATGAGCATGTTTTCCATCACACTCAGATCACCAAAGATCTCTGGTGTTTGGAACACACGTGAAATGCCCATCTGGTTGATCTCGTAGGGCTTGCGCCCCAGCACCGATTGCCCGTCGAACATGACCGAACCGGTGTCAGGGATCAGTTTTCCCACAAGTACGTTGAGCAAGGTGGATTTGCCCGCACCATTGGGCCCGATGATCGCATGGACAGAGTTTTCCGCAATGCTGAGGTTTACATCCCCCAATGCCTGCAACCCACCAAAGCGCTTATTAACGTTTTTGACTTCCAAGATACTCATGTCGGTCGCTCCTTATTCAGCAGGGGTTGTTTTGCCGTCAGGCGTGTCAGTCTCGGTTTTCTTGCGCTTGAAAAGACGCCCGATCCGTTGTCCCCCCTCGACCAGACCACCTGGCAAGAAGATTACGACTGCCATGAACAGCAGACCCAGCGTCAGATGCCAGCCTTTGCCCACAAAAGGATGCACGATGGTAACCATGAAATTCTCAAGCCCGTCGGGCATGAACGCAAACCACTGGTGCAACACGTTGTCGTTGATCTTGGAAAAGATGTTCTCAAAGTACTTGATGAAACCAGCTCCCAACACGGGGCCAATCAAGGTGCCCGCACCGCCAAGGATCGTCATAAGCACGACTTCACCAGAGGCGGTCCATTGCATCCGCTCAGCACCCGCCAGTGGGTCCATCGAGGCCATCAAACCACCGGCCAGACCGGCGTACATGCCAGAAATCACGAAAGCTGCCAGCGTGTAAGGCCGCTTGTTCAAGCCGATGTAGTTCATCCGCTGTTGGTTGGATTTAACCGCACGGAGCATCATGCCAAAAGGCGAGCGGAAGATGCGGATCGCGAGGTAGAAGGCCAGGATCATGATCACAGCGCAGAGGTAGTAGCCCGCATTGAAGTCGAACGACCAGCCACCCATGTCGAGCGTGTAAGTGGAGCGCATTTCGACAATACCAAGCAGATGCGGAACAGTTTCCCAGTCATCAATCAGGATTTGCGGGTCAGAGTTATAGACCTGCAGGCCGGTTTCGCCGTTGGTGATCGATGTGCCAAAGAAGCGGCCCAAAAGGTCGGAATATGAGATCGCGAACATCATTTGCGCAAAGGCCAGCGTCAAAATTGAGAAGTAGATCCCGGATCGCCGCAAACTGATATATCCAATCAGCAGGGCAAAGAAGCCAGATACAACAACCGCCAAAACCAGACCCGGCAGAATGTTGTAATCCAGCAGTTTGTACATCCAAACCACCGCATAAGAGCCTATGCCCAGGAACGCCGCGTGGCCAAAGCTGAGGTAGCCCGTCAGGCCGAACAGAATGTTAAATCCGATGGCGAAGATACCAAAGATTACAAACCGCTGCATCAAGTCAGGGTAGCCAGCGTTGAACTGTGCCATTGCTGAATCCGTTGGAAATGGGTTCAGGATGAAGGGTGCAAACATCGTCAGGATAGCGACGATAATCAGCAGTGTGGTGTCTCGTTTTGCTGTTCCGAACATGCGTTATTCCTCCATCACGCCCTTGCGACCCATTAGGCCACGCGGACGTGTCAGCAAGATGAAAATGGCCACCACATAGATGATGATTTGGTCGATGCCCGGCAGGATCGCCTTGACCTCGTTCATGGATGCAAAGCTCTCTAGGATGCCTAACATGAAGCCCGCGAGCACAGCACCAGGCAGGGAGCCCATACCGCCCACAACAACAACCACAAAGCTGAGCACAAGGAAGTCCATGCCCATGTGGTAATTGGGCGAGTTGATCGGCGCGTACATAACACCAGCCAATCCAGCGACGGCTGCCGCAATGCCAAACATGATGGTAAAGCGGCGGTCAATGTCGATGCCCAAGAGACCTACGGTCTCGCGGTCTGCCATACCTGCGCGCACAACCATGCCGAAGGTGGTGAATTGCAAGAAGGCGAACACGGCACCGATGACCAGCGCGGAGAAGCCAAAGTAGACCAAGCGCCAGTAAGGATAGATAAGTGAGACGTCCAAGCCAAAGAACGCGCCGAAATCAAAACTGCCGCGAAACGCATCGGGGGCAGGGGTTGGGATCGGATTGGCACCGTAGAAATACTTGATTACTTCCTGCAGGACGATGGCCAAGCCAAAGGTCACAAGGATCTGATCCGCATGAGGGCGCTTGTAGAAGTGTTTGATCAATCCACGTTCCATGATGAAACCAATGACCAACATCACTGGGATCGCGAACAAGATAGCCAATGGCACGGACCAATCGATGATCGACGCGCCAACGTCAGTGCCAAACCAGGTTTCCACATAAGGTGTTTCCACCTTGAGAGGATTGCCCAGAAAGTCCTTTTGGGTGGGGTGTTCTGCCACCGTGCTGATGTTTAAAATCTTCTGCACTGTCACAGAGCAGAAAGCACCAATCATAAACAACGCGCCGTGGGCAAAGTTCACCACACCCAGCGTGCCAAAAATCAACGTCAGGCCAAGGGCAATCAACGCATATGCGGAGCCCTTGTCTAATCCGTTTAAAACTTGAAGAAGAATTGCGTCCATTGTCCCCACCTTAGGCCCGTAACATCGCGCCGAGGACACCCCATGCGCGGTCGTTTAGAGAAAAGGGCGCGCATCGCGCGCCCTGTCCGAGATTAATTAAGTAACAGCAAGCGCTTAAGCGCCGGGGTTACACTTGCCCAGATCGCCACCGGCGAACATTGGGTGATCAGGTGCGTACTCGACCTGTGCACGTGGCGTCACTTCGACAATCTCCAGCGTGTCATACTCGTTTGTTGGGTTCTCTTTACCCTTCATAACAAGCACGTCTTTGAAGCACTGGTGATCCGCGCCACGGTAGGACGTTGGGCCATTGCCCATGCCGTCAAAGTCGAAGTCCTCGAGGGCTTCGGCAACGCCACATGGGTTGAATGTGCCCGCACGCTCAACAGCATCTGCATAAAGCAGGGTCTGTACGTAGCATGTGTGCGCAGAGTTTGACGGTGGACGGCCATACTTTTCACCGAAGGATTTGGTGAACGCTTTGGAGCCTTCGTCCTGCAGCTGCCAGTTCCAGTTCATGGAGCCGATCACGCCTTGCACGTTTTCGCCCGCACCCGCGGCCATCAGCTCTGAGTAGAGTGGCACAACGATTTCGAACTTCTTGCCGTTCACTTCTTTGTTCAGCAGGTCGAACTGGATCGCGTTGGTCAGCGAGTTCACCATGTTCCCACCGTAGTGGTTCAGAACCAGAACATCCGCACCGGAGTTCAGCACGGGCGCGATGTACGAAGAGAAGTCCGTGGACGCAAGCGGCGTCAGCACGTTGTTCACTGTTTCCCAACCCATGGCTTCGGTTGCCGCAGCAATCGATTCCTGCTGTGTCCAGCCCCATGTGTAGTCGGCTGTCAGGTGATAGGCACGACGATCAGAGCCATAGGCGCTCTTGAGAACCGGAGCCAAAGCCGCAGCAGACATATACCCGTTAAAGAAGTGACGGAAGCCATTGGCTTTCTTATCTTTACCGGTTGTGTCGTTGGAGTGCGTGAGGCCAGCCATGAAAATGACGCCAGCTTCTTGGCACAGGCCTTGAACAGCAATCGCCACACCAGAGGAAGAGCCACCGTTGATCATCACGGCGCCGTCTTTTTCGATCATGGATTTGGCAGATGCACGTGCAGCGTCAGACTTTGTCTGTGTGTCGCCCGTTACATATTCGACTTTCTTACCCAGAATGCCGTTACCTTTTAGCGCCTTGGAGCTGAAGGTGTTCATCATGCCGCCGTCGCCGCCACCATTCAGGTGCTCAACAGCTAGCTCTTGTGCGCGCAGCTCGTCGAGGCCTTCTTCGGCGTAAGGACCGGTCTGGGGAACGTTAAAGCCCAGTGTAACGGTGCTGCCAGTGGGTGCGTTGGTAAAGCCGCTGTGGCCGTCCGCGCGGAGATACGTTGGCAGAGCAAGGCCTGCGCCGGCAAAGGCGCTGGTCTGAATCAGTCCGCGACGTGTCGGATTTCTAAATGACATGGTTTCCTCCCGAATGTTGAAAACACGGCTGTGACATTCTTGATCGGTCACATGCGTGCGCACAGTTGTGCAAATATGTTATCGCCCGGTTTTGGAAAATCCCGCAACAACCCCCTTGATAAAAACGATCTTTCTGTAAATATATCTACAAGTGGGGCTGAAAAAGTGTAAATTAAATTATGTTGCATCGCAGAAAGCTTTTGAAATTGCAGGTTAATGCGGGGCAGGCATCAGATGGCGCGTGAAAGTCTGACGGGCAGTCGCATCCGCGAGCGCCGTGTAATGGCCGGCATCAAACAAGCCGATCTGGCAAAGCGCAGCGGAATTTCGGCAAGCTACCTTAATCTGATCGAACACGACCGCCGCAGAATCGGCGGCAAACTGCTTTTGAACATTGCGGCCGAACTGAATGTGGAGCCGCAAGCGCTGACGGATGGGGCAGAGGCCGCGTTGTTGGGCACGTTGCGCGAAGCAGCTCTGGATGCTCACCTTGCAGAACCAGAAGCGGGCCGAGCGGATGAATTTGCCGGTCGCTTCCCGGGGTGGGCCGAGGTCCTTGCAGCCAGCCGTCGCCGAATCGCCACACTGGAACGCACCGTTGAAACACTCAGCGACCGGATGGCGCATGACCCGCATTTAGCGGCCTCCATGCATGAATTGCTGACAACAGCTGCCGCGATCCGCTCCACCGCAGCGATTTTGGCCGAAACAAAAACGCTGGAGCCTGAATGGCGCGACCGATTTCACACCAACATTGATGCCGACAGCCGCCGGTTGGCCGACAGCGCGCAAGCCCTTGTCGGGTATCTCGAGCTCGACAGCCCGCAAGACGTCGCCAGCAGCCCTCAAGAAGAAGTGGAGAGTTTTCTCCAAGAGCACCGCTATCATTTCGCGGAGCTTGAAGGCGCAAGTGGCGGGGCGATCACTGATGTGCTCAACGCCTCGCCGAACCTGCGCAGCAAGGCCGCCCACCACATTGCCGAACGGGTGCTAGAACAAGTCGCGCGTGACGCTCAAAAACTGCCATTGATCAAGCTGGAGGCCGCGATTGCACAGGCGGACAAGATTGACCCGGTTGCATTGGCCCGCGATGTTGGTGCGCCTTTGGCGGTTATTTTACGCCGTCTGGCTGCATTGCCCGCACTGGGCGCGGGGCTTGTCGTTTGTGACCGCTCCGGCACGGTAATCTTTCGCAAGTCGGTCGCCGGCTTTTCAGTGCCGCGGTTTGGGGCCTGTTGCCCGCTTTGGCCGCTTTTTTCCGTACTGGGTCAGCCCGGTTTGGTGGTGCGCGACCGGGTGCAACAACTGGGCCGTAACCTACGCGTGTTCGACGCCTTTGCTGTGGCCGAGCAGCAGTCGGCACCGGCCTACAACACGGCGCCTTTGGTGCAAGCGGTGATGCTGATCCTTCCGGTGCCGCCCGGTCAACCGAACGTGGGGATCCATGATGTTGGCAGCACATGTCGCATTTGCCCGCACGATGCTTGCACCGCACGGCGAGAACCATCGATCTTAACGGGCACGCCGGACCTTTAAACGGCACAATCGCTTTTGACAGAGCCTGCGTTCCAGTGCATCTTGCATGACGCTCTAAAGAGCCCGGTTACAGCGGGCCGCATATAGGGCGACCAGAGAGACGAACGGGAGGGGAGAACCGCATGGCCAAGCATGTTGTGCTGGTAGAAGATGAGTTGAACATCGCTGAGGCGATCCGCTTTTTGTTGGGCCGAGAAGGCTGGCGCGTCGAGATGCTGGCCAATGGTACCAATGCCGCCCAGGTCATCCGTGCGGCCAAACCTGATTTGGTGATGCTCGATGTGATGCTGCCGGGGAAAACTGGCTTTGAGATTCTCGCAGAACTGCGCGAAGACGCCGCTTTGGATGATTTGCCCGTATTGATGTTAACTGCACGGGGGCAGGCGCGGGACCGCGAGATGGCTGAGCAGGCCGGGGTGAGCCGTTTTATGACCAAGCCCTTTTCCAATACCGAAATGCTTAGCGCTGTGCGCGAGCTGACCGGAACCTAACCCCATGTCCCAGGCACCCGTCTTTTTAGAACGCAAGACCTACCGTCGCCGCCGCCTTATGGATGCTGTGCGCTTCTTGCCCTTTGTGGGTGCTGCCTTGTGGCTCTTGCCGGTTCTGTGGCCCAAGACCGAGGGGCCAATCGCTGATGCGGCAGAAGCGACACCGATGTCTTCTGCACTTTCCTATATATTTGCGGTCTGGCTTATCATGAACGTTGTGGCCCTGACCCTGTGGTGGCGGACCCGTGACCCCAGTGAGCAACCTTAAATGGTGTCCCTCAATCAGCTGATTGCGGTGTGCCTGATCTATGTTGTTGGTTTGTTTTCTGTGGCCTTTATCGCCGAGCGTGCTGCGGTACGGGGCCGGGGTGGTTGGCTGTTGCGCTCACCGTTGGTCTATACGCTGTCCCTTTCGATCTATTGCACGGCTTGGACGTTTTACGGAGCGGTTGGTTATGCCGCGCGGTCGGGGATGGAATACGTCACGATCTATCTGGGCCCCAGTCTGGTGATGATCAGCTGGTGGTGGATTTTGCGCCGTTTGGTGAGGATCGGGCGTAGCCAACGCGTGACTTCGGTGGCTGATCTGATTTCCTCGCGCTACGGTAAATCCAATACGCTGGCGATTGTGGTAACAATAATGGCGGTGATCGGCGTGACGCCTTATATCGCGCTGCAACTGCAATCTGTAACGTTGTCTCTCTCGATCTTTGCGGCCACTGACGGCAGCGCCAATGATCCGCTGACCAGTGCGCGTGCGGCTTTCTGGGTGGCGACAGGGCTTGCGCTCTTTACGGTGCTCTTTGGGACGCGCAACCTTAATGCGAATGAACGTCACCACGGCGTTGTCATCGCTGTCGCAGTTGAGGCGGTCGTCAAGCTGATCGCTCTGTTGGCGGTCGGCATTTTTGTGGTTTGGGGCGTGGCGGGCGGCGTCCAAGACACGTTGGCGCGCATCGATGCCTCAGAAATTGGCACTTGGCAGGTTGATGGCAGTCGGTGGGCCGCGCTGATTGTGCTGGCGGCGGCGGCATTCGTCTGTTTGCCGCGCATGTTTCAGGTCATGGTCGTTGAAAACGACGACGAGCGGCATCTGCAAATCGCCAGCTGGGCCTTTCCACTTTATTTGATGCTGATGAGCCTTTTTGTGGTGCCAATCGCTGTTGTCGGGCTTGATCTGATGCCCGCGGGCGCAAACCCCGACTTGTTTGTGTTGTCCCTGCCGCTAAGCCAAGGACAAAACGGGCTGGCGATGTTGGCCTTTCTTGGCGGGTTTTCCTCGGCCACATCGATGGTGATTGTGGCGACATTGGCGCTCAGCACCATGGTCAGCAACCACATCGTGATGCCGGTTTGGCTGGCGACACGGGCAGGGGGCGCGCATCAATCTGGCGATGTGCGCAACGTGGTCATCCTCGCCCGTCGCTTGTCGATCTTGCTGATCATTTCGTTTGGGTACCTCTATTACCGCGCCTCTGGTGGCTCAGGCGCGTTGGCAGCCATCGGGTTGATTTCCTTTGGCGGGGTCGCGCAATTTTTACCTGCCCTTTTGGGTGGTGTTTTCTGGCGTGGGGCCACGCGAATGGGCGCGCTCACTGGGCTTGGTGTAGGGTTCGCCCTGTGGATGTTCACCATGCTGTTGCCCAGCTTTGGGCCGGACGTGGCCCTGTCCCAAGCCACATTTGATCACGGACTATTCGGCCAAGGCTGGTTGCGCCCTCAAGCGCTGTTTGGGATCGAAGGGATGGACCCCACGGTCCATGCCGTCTGGTGGAGCCTGTCGCTGAATGCGCTGATGTTTATGGTCGTTTCGCTCTTTAGTTTTCCTGACCCGGTTGAGCGCCTGCAAGGTGCGCAATTTGTGAATGTCTTTGATCATTCGGGACCTGCACGCGGCTGGAGTGCGACGCTTGCTGGCAGCGAAGATTTGATGATCATGGCGCAGCGTATTTTGGGCGCGGACCAAGCGCAGGTGTTTTTTGGCCGTGCTGCCAGAGCGCAAGGCAGCTCTGGTCTGTTGCCAGAACCCACACCAGATTTTGTCCAAGCGTTAGAGCGTGAACTTGCCGCATCCGTGGGGGCCGCGACGGCCCATGCGATGATCGAACAAATCGTGGGCGGCACGTCTGTGTCCGTACAAGATCTGATGGCGGTGGCCGACGAATCTGCACAAATGCTGGAATATTCGAGCCAGCTTGAGGCCAAATCGCTGGAGTTGTCCCAAACCGCGGCGCAGCTACGTGAAGCCAATGAGAAGCTAACCCAGCTTTCGCTGCAAAAGGATAGTTTCCTAAGCCAGATCAGTCATGAACTGCGCACGCCAATGACCTCTATCCGATCGTTTTCAGAAATCCTGCGCGATACGCGCCGCATGGCTGCTGAAGAGAAAACCCGCTACGCGTCGATTATCCATAGTGAGTCGTTGCGTTTGACGCGGCTGTTGGATGATTTGCTCGATTTATCTGTTCTTGAAAATGGGCAGGTAACCTTGAATGAAACACGTGGAAACCTGCGTGGCGTGATAGATCACGCGGTTCTAACGGCGCAGGCGGGCATGCCGCAAAGCCTACGTATCTTGCGCGATCCGGCGTCTGAGGAAGTTGAGATCATGACCGACCTGGATCGGCTGGCTCAGGTCTTTATCAACCTGATTACCAATGCTCAAAAATACTGCGAAGCCGAAGATCCGCAATTGGTCATTTCCGTCCAGCTCAAAGGGTCTCAGGCGCATGTGACGCTCGCGGATAATGGGATCGGGATCCCGTCCCATGCCCGCGCACTGATCTTTGAGAAATTCGCCCGCGTTGGTGCAGGGGGCGGCGAGGGTGTGGGGCTTGGCCTTGCGATCTGCCGTGAGATTATGACGCGGCTTGGCGGTGCAATCAGATATGATGGCAAAGGCCAAGGCGCACGGTTCGTTCTGGATATCCCAGTTGCAAAGGCGGAGGTGGTGGCCATTAAGCCCCTCAATCGCCGCGCATAAAGGAAATGGTAACCAGATATCGGCTACACCAACATGCAAAGGCATGGATGGTCAGGCAAGGCGATGGAAACACAGACTAAAGCATCTCCACTGCGCCGCAAAACGCAAGCCGGCAAGCAAGAGCATGAGGCGCGTGCCATGTCGGTGCCCAAGGCACTGCGGCTGTCGCTGGCAAAATTGGCGGATCAGCGCTTTGATTTGGCGATGTCGGCGATTGGGATTACCCAAGAAATTGTTTGGGGAGACGGACTTCAGGTGATCTTGGATTTACCGGGGTTGTTGGTGTTGCTGGACGGTCCTCAGGGGCGTGTTGGCGGCGCGATTTTTGACGAGGCGCTTGTTGGCGGGCTTATTCAACAGCAGACAATGGGCACAGTTTCGCCCGTCGTCGAAGGTGCGGCCTCTCGCGACATGACCGCCACCGATGCGGCCATGTGTGCGCCGTTCCTTGACGGTTTGCTCGCGCGGGCCGCTCCTTTGCCCGAGACGCAAGAAGGTCGGACGCTGATCGATGGATACCGCTTTGGCAGCCGCGCGGAGGATGCGCGGATCATGCAGATGGCGCTTGAGGCACATGAATACGAAGTGTTGCGGCTGACCATTGATGTCGCAGCGGGGCAGCGGCAGGGGCAGTTAACGCTCATTTTGCCAAAGGTTGATCTGTCTTCGAAACCGAGTGCTGACGAGCAAGTCGGCGAGGATGCATCTCGCGCACCTGTCTCGGCTAGAACGCTCAACGATACGGTGCTGGAACTTGAAGCAGAGCTGACAATCGCTCTGGCCCGCGTACCGATGCAACTGTCAGATGCCCATGCGCTTGTCGTGGGGGCCGTGCTGCCGTTGGGTGTGACGGGGTTAGATAACATGATGGTTCTAAGCAGTGATGGTCGGGTTCTGAGCCGTGGCGCGATGGGTCAACTCTCGGGTGTGAGAGCGCTGCGTTTGGCGCGCCCGGTGTCACGTATGAGTTCCCCCAAACGCCGTGAAAGCGACCGCGAGGACCTAGATTTGCCAAATGTTGATCCGATTGAACGGCGAATAGCGGAACCTGAGATTGCTGAGACTGCATCTCCAAATGCGCTTGAGGCGCTGCCAAATCTTGAGATGCCGGACATGTCGGATCTAGAGGAACTCGGAACGCTCGAAGACCTGTCGGAGTTTAGAGAGCTCAAGATTGGCAACGGGTAGGGTTTAGAAAGGGCATCAGCAAACCTGCTGGGCCGCCTACGTTTCGAAAGAGGGCTAGTCTGACGATGCGTTCTCTAGATAGGCGCGCATCTGTTCCAAATCATAGCCACCGTTGCGCGCGGCATCCAATATATCATCAGCGCTCAGTTCGCCGGCTTGACCCAAAGCCCACGCAATGCAGGACCGGGTGCCAGAGGCGCAATACGCCAAAACAACGCCGTCTGTATCGGCACCCAAAGCACGGTTTTGGGCAATGACTTCTGGGGTCATGTTTTGGTGGGTCAGCGGTTGCACCACAAATTCCAAGCCGGCTTGCACGGCCGCAGTCTCCATCGCGTTTGCTTCAAATGCGAGGGGCACTTCGGTATCGGGACGGTTGCACAAGATGCGCGTGAACCCGCGTTCCTTAAGGGCTTCCATCCATGTGGGATCGATCTGGGGTGCAACGAAATAGCGGGGGGTAAGCTGTCTGATATCCATGGGCGCGGGTTTAATGCGATGGTCCGATGCTGTCCAGTCGTCTGCGGGCAACAGGCGCGAGTACCATGCCGGCAAGCATGGCCAAAAGGAAACCCAAACCTCCGATGCCACCAAAACTTAGCGAGGCCAGCGCCGGACCCGGGCATAGGCCCACAAGGCCCCAACCCGCACCAAAAAGCACACCGCCCACAATCAGTGACCGATCCAGCCGTGGATCTGCAGGCGCTGGAAAGCTGTCCCCGTTCAACGGTTTGCGCCCGCGGGTATAGGCCCAAGCCACCGCCATAGGCACAATTGCTCCTCCCATCACAAAGACGAGCGTTGGATCCCAATCACCAAAGAAATCGAGGAACCCTAGAACTTTCTGCGTATTCGTCATGCCCGACACAAGCAGACCTGCGCCAAAAAGCGCCCCAGAAATCAGTGCAATAAGATGTCTCATGCGAAACCCAATCCATGCCGCAAAAGTGCGACAACCAGCGCGCCCGTGCCGATATAAACACACGTGGCCACGATCCCGCGCGGCGACAGGCGCGAGATACCGCAAACCCCGTGGCCCGATGTGCACCCATTGCCGATCCGCGTGCCCAGACCAACCAACAGCCCGGCGCATAAGATCAAAGGCACATTGCCCGTCAGCAGCGTTTGTCCAACAACACCAGTTGCCACCAGTACCGCGGGCATTCCGATCAGTCCCACCAGAAAGGCTGCGCGTTCGGACATCAGCTTGGATGCGGAGCCGTCAATCATACCGCCGACGATCCCGCTGGCCCCCATGATGCGCCCATTTCCCAACAAATAAATCGCGGCCGCACAGCCAATCATCAGCCCGCCAACAAGGCCCCATATCCAGTCCATATTCATTTTCTCTCAGAGTTTGTTGATTGGTAGCTTCAACATCACGGTCCCGCTGTCATCGGGTTCGGGCATTTGCCCGGCGCGCATGTTGATTTGAAGGGATGGCACAATGAGCTTGGGCATTGGCAGCGTTGCATCGCGGCTTTCGCGCATGGCGATGAAATCGTCGACGTTGCGGCCTTGACCGATGTGCACATTTGCCTCGCGCTGTGCAGCCACAGTTGTTTCCCACGCGAATTCGCTGCGCCCGGGTGCTTTGTAGTCGTGGCCCACAAATATCCGAGTTTCCTCCGGCAACGTCAAAATCCGTTGAATAGATCCATAGAGATTGCGCGCAGATCCACCCGGAAAATCGCAGCGTGCCGTGCCAAAATCGGGCATAAACAGCGTATCGCCAACAAAGGCTGCATCGCCAATCACATATGTCAGACAAGCCGGCGTGTGCCCGGGCGTGTGCATCACATCTGCCCGCATCTGGCCGATGTGAAAACTATTCCCGTCCAGAAAAAGCGCATCGAATTGAGAGCCATCGCGCTGAAATTCTGTGCCTTCGTTAAAGACTTTGCCGAAAACGTCCTGCACCAGTTTGATCCCGTCGCCGATGCCGATCTTGCCGCCCAGGTTTTCTTGCAGATAAGGCGCGGCGGACAGGTGGTCGGCATGAACATGGGTCTCTAGGATCCACTCAACCTTGAGATTTTTTTCCTTGATATGAGCGATTACGCGGTCTGCGGAGGCCGTATCAGTGCGCCCGGCTGCGTGATCAAAATCTAGCACAGAGTCGACGATTGCGCAGGCTGATCCTTCGGGGTCTTGGACGATATAGCTCACCGTATTGGTCGCATCGTCGAAAAACGCAGTTACGATCGGGGATGCAGCGGGGGTATCTAGCATGTCATGTCCTTTCGCGGATGCCCAATGTTACGCGAAATCAGCGCCTCTGCAAAGGGTCCGTTGCCGGGATAACTAAACCAAAAAGACGCCAATAATAACCATCATGAGACCAATCACCGACAAGAACAATGCGCCGAGGTTAAGCGGCAAGGCCTTTTTCAAGACAGCGCGCATGTCTTCTTCAGGCAGTTTGGCGCGTTTGGCGCGCGAGACCTGCCAGATGCACCAAATCAGGCCGAGTAGTCCAAGCAGTGACACGGCAGTGCCTGCCCAGATCAACATTTCAAACGGGGAGTTTTCAACAGGTTCCATAGGCGCGCAATAGGATAATCGCTGTGTCATCGCAAGAGCCGCTTGCGGGCGGGTAGGGTGCGCGCTACTCAGTCGGGCAAAACCCCTTGAAGGAGCATCCCATGAGCGACACCAGCACCAACCCCGATGTTACAGAGACGCCCGGCGATGCGACCTACCGCGTGACCGCAAATGAGTTGCGCCAGTTTGTTGAGCGGATCGAGCGCCTCGATTCTGAGAAAAAAGACCTCGCAGAGCAACAAAAGGAAGTGATGGCTGAGGCCAAGGCGCGCGGGTACGACACCAAAGTTCTGCGCAAGGTCATTGCCCTGCGCAAGCGCGACAAGGACGATATTGCCGAAGAAGAAGCCGTGCTCGATATGTATAAAGAAGCCCTGGGTATGTCTTAATCGGGCTTAGATGTGTTTGGTTCAGGCCAGCCACGACCAATGACTAAGTATACCCGATTAAAGTTAGAGCAGGCTTGATGCCGCGCAGCCCTCATGTAGCGCAGTGGTATCAAGCCTGCGGCGATGGAAAGTTTCAGGGTTTCTCATTTTGAGGAGTCTCTGTAGCGTTGTTTTCAAGCCTAACCCCAGCACGAAACATATATAGACGTTTTTCAGTGAGGTGGATTTGATTCCACTCGCTCGCATGGTGGACTACGGAACGTTTGGCGTTCAGGAACTAATTTTATCATGTTGAGTGAACATGGCGCGGCAGTTTTTCATACTTCGGGTAGTGTTGAGCCTATTGCCCACGTACGCCAGAAGCCATCGCACCGCAGGACCAAGGGCCAATCTGGCCTTCCGCTACCGTTGCGCCGAACTAATAGGCCACGAACGCGTTCAGATACTAAATTGAAACCCCAGCCCCTCCAGGCGGGCCAGCCTGTCCTCGGTGAGCTTGTCTTTCTTTACCCGCTGGGTACTCACCCAGTTTGCAAGTTCCGGGTTCTCAGACCATCGCCTCGGAACGTTGCAGTCACCATGTGACTGCTTGTACTGTACGAGCTCGTCAAATTTCTCTTCCCAAGCCGTTGCTCGTAGGTCACAGACAAACTCCAGCGCATCTAGGCGGGTCCTCGACCTGCAAAGACCACTCTGGGTCATGCTTTAGGATACATTTGCAGAAGACTTTCTGACGTCAGCGCCTATGGGCCCAAATAGCGGTATTTGATAAGAGAGTGTTCTTGGCTCATCCTAACCACTGAGGAGTGGGAGATGAGACAGACAACTGGAATACGTAAAAGCCCTGGCGAGAAGATCGTCAAAGATATCAAACGGGCCACGCGCAAGCATTATTCATCGGAAGAGAAGATCAGGATCGTCTTGGACGGGTTACGAGGCGAGGACAGCATCGCTGAGCTGGAATCCAGAATACGCAGGATGAGTGCAGAGGTCCTCAAATTGAGGCAGTATACTGAAAATATGGAAGAGCGTTTGCTTCGTTGCCGAAGTAACGTCCACAACATGAAGTAGATGCGCGCTAGGCTCTGGACCTAGAGAACTAAAAGCTGGTGATTGGCAGGTGGCCTCAACTGGTCGACGCAACACTTTAATCTTTAGAAAGAGATGGAGTGTTTTGAATGAAGTATCGTCGCAGGATTTACTATTCAGCTGAGCAGCGTGCCGAGATCTGGGATCGATGGCAACGTGGGGAGTCGATGAGTTCGATTGGGCGGGTCTTTGATCGCCAATCGTCGTCGGTATTTTCGGTCATCTCACCTACGGGCGGGATACGGCCGCCGGATCGCAGGCGTGGCAGTTCTGCATTGAGCCTCTCTGAGCGCGAAGAGATATCCCGCGGGCTGAGTACCAAGCAATCCTTGCGTGCGATTGCACGCCAGTTGCGACGTGCGCCCTCAACGATCAGCCGGGAGGTGCGGCGCAATGGCGGATCAGTCGGCTATCGTGCGTCTAGTTCAGATCAGGCTGCTTGGAACCGGGCTCTGCGTCCAAAGATATGCAAGCTGGCTTGTCACCCGACATTGGCCCGCGCAGTATCAGCAAAGCTACGGCGCAAGTGGTCTCCCGAGCAGGTTGCGGGTTGGCTCAAACGGGCGTTCCCGGAGGAGGCGCACAAACAGGTGTCACACGAGACTATCTATCGAAGCCTTTATATACAGGCACGTGGCGTTCTCAAAAAGGAGCTGCTGGCGCACTTGCGCGCAAAACGCACAGTCAGGCGTTCCCAGCATGCCAGCCTAAAGCGCAACGGTAATGGCCAGATTAAAGATGCTGTGTCCATCAGCGAAAGGCCTGCATCCGTCGAGGATCGCGCTGTTCCGGGTCACTGGGAAGGCGACCTGATTGGCGGATCGAAGAACAGCTATATCGCGACCCTGGTCGAGCGGCATTCACGATACGTGATGTTGGTGAAAGTCGCGAACAAGGACACTGAAAGCGTCGTCACTGCGCTGATCAAGTCGGCTCAGAAGCTGCCGCGAGAACTTTACAAATCCTTGACGTGGGATCGTGGCAAAGAGCTAGCAGATCATCCGCGCTTCACACTGGCCACGGATGTCGATGTCTACTTCTGCGACCCGCAGTCACCTTGGCAACGTGGATCAAACGAGAACACCAACCGGCTTTTGAGGCAGTATTTGCCAAGAGGAACCGACTTATCCGTTCATTCTCAGGCAAAGCTCAGCGCAATTGCAAGGCAACTTAACGAACGTCCTCGCAAGACCTTGCAATATCAAACCCCAGCAGAGAAGTTCGCTGAGTGTGTTGCATCGACCGGTTGAGGTCGCCCACCAAAGCGGACGTTCGCTGCGATCTAAACGAATGTCGGCAATGCGAGATTGATGTCACCAAACGAGACGCCGTCCAATTCGAATATTCGGCCGAAGGGCGCGTTTTGCGAAGATTGGCTTTTGTGGGTTAGTTCTTTTGCCAACTCATAAAGTTTTCGACCATCGTTTTGCTTTCCGGTCTGAGGTTTCCGATGCCGCCATAAGGGTGACCACGCCCCACATCCGAGTGAGGGTGTGCCTGCACAGCCATGATGTATGCCGTAGCCGAATACGGGATCACCAATCTCAAGGGCAAATGCATCGCCGAACGCGCCCAGGCTCTGATCGGGCTGGCACATCCGGATTTCCGTGAAGGTTTGGAGCGTGAGGCCTGTGAAAATAGGTTGACCCCACGTGGCTTCTTCTGAGCATCTCTAGGAGAGGCGAAAACCAATTGAGACGGACGAGAGAGTGCCAATGTTTTCACGGAGAATCTATTCTTGTGGTCCTGACAAAATCGGTCATTGGAGCGATTGCGGCGAATTCACACTTTGTCCAGCAAGTGAGACGCTGAACACGCTTGCGAGGAACATCCACTGCGAACGAAGAATCGGCCAAACTCATAGGTTTGTGTCGCTGACGAAATGCCCGTTTTTGGGGTATCCTCTAATTGGTGTGAATATCCCCACAAGCGGAAGTTCCGACAATAGGCTTCTGGCCGCATTCAGCAGCGAATTCATGGCAATACTTGAACGGGCAGGGCGGGTCTAAGGTACACCCACCAAAAAATCTCGCACCAGACGAACTTGTATTGAGTATTGGAATTGCTGTCTCTGTAAGGGGCTAGATGTGTGGCAGGCAACGAAACAAGCATCTAAACCTTAGATCACACCATATAGCAAAGAAGCCTTGGGTATGTAGTAGGGGCACCCGCAATGGGTGCCACTGAGCTTACGCCGCGGTTCTGACATGGCTCTGTCCCTAAAGGGGCAGAGTTAAGAATTCACGAAACCCTACTAGCGGTGCGGTTGTTGGGCCAAATAGGCCCTTTCCGTACTGGCCTTGTAAGGGGGCAGATGTTGGCAAGCGCATGCTTATTTTCGCGCAGGCCTAACGACCCCTTGCATGGCTGGCGCTGCGCCAATAGAAGGGCGGAAATTTGACGCCCCGCGCCCTTGGTGCGGCCAAACGCTATGGAGCAAACATGCAGGTCAACGAGACGCTGAACGAAGGTCTGAAACGCGGTTACGCCATCACTGTGACGGCGGCTGAACTTGCTGCCAAGGTCGATGAGAAATTGATCGAAGCGCAACCCGAAGTCGAAATGAAGGGCTTTCGCAAAGGCAAAGTCCCTATGGCACTGCTCAAAAAGCAGTTTGGCCAAAAAGTGACAGGCGAAGCGATGCAGGAAAGCATCGATGGCGCGATGTCCGAACATTTTGAGAAAACCGGCGACCGCCCTGCCATGCAGCCCGACGTCAAGATGACGAACGAGGACTGGAAAGAAGGCGACGACGTCGAGGTCACAATGTCCTATGAGGCACTGCCCGAGATCCCCGAGTTGGATTTCAGCAAGGTCAAGCTGGAGCGTTTGGTTGTAAAAGCTGACGACGCTGATGTTGATGAATCACTGGCGAACCTTGCCGAATCTGCGCAAGACTTCAAAGATCGCAAAAAAGGCTCCAAAGCCAAAGACGGCGACCAGGTTGTGATGAATTTCGTCGGAAAAGTTGACGGCGAAGCATTTGAAGGTGGCTCTGCCGAAGATTATCCGCTGGTGCTGGGCTCCAACTCTTTCATTCCGGGCTTTGAAGAGCAGCTTGTTGGCGTGAAAGATGGCGAAGAAAAAGCAGTAACTGTTAACTTCCCCGATGATTACCAAGCCGCCAATCTGGCCGGTAAGGAAGCGACATTTGATTGCACGATCAAAGGTGTCAAAGAGCCTTTTGCGGCAGAAATCAACGACGAGATGGCCACCAAATTCGGTGCAGAAGACCTCGCCGCGTTGAAAGTTCAGATTTCTGAGCGTCTGGAAGCCGAATATGTTGGTGCTGCCCGCGCGGTGATGAAGCGTGGCCTGCTTGATGAGCTGGACAAGCTGACTGATTTTGAATTGCCCCCGTCGCTGGTGGAGGCCGAAGCAGGCCAGATCGCGCATCAGTTGTGGCACGAGGATAACCCTGAAGTTGAGGGTCACGACCATCCTGAAGTCGAAACAACAGAAGAGCACACGAAGCTTGCCGAGCGCCGCGTGCGTTTGGGCCTGTTGTTGGCTGAGCTGGGTCAAAAGGCGAAAGTCGAAGTGACCGATGCTGAGATGACTCAAGCGATCATGGGCCAGGCGCGTCAGTACCCAGGTCAAGAACGTCAGTTCTTTGAATTCGTTCAGCAAAACCAGCAGATGCAGCAGCAGATGCGTGCGCCGATCTTTGAAGACAAAGTCGTTGGCCATATCTTTGATCAGTCCGATGTGACCGACAAAGTAGTGACAAAAGCCGATTTGCAAAAGGCTGTTGAAGCGCTCGAAGAAGAGTAAACTCACCGCCAAGACATGAAAAAGGCCGCTCCGGATTGGGGCGGCCTTTTGCGTTTGCGCGAGGTTTGCGGCAGGATCGAAACCCTACCGCATTTTGTTTAGAGGGCGATGCGGAACTGTGCAAAGCCGCCTTCAGCGTCACCCGCTGGAGACAGATTAACCCCTTTAACTTCGTCGAGATAATCCGCCGCTTTTGGGCCAGTTGAGAATAAAACGGTTGTGTCATCCAGCGATGCAAAGCCCCAGTTGGCATCTGCGCGCGGGCTGATTGTGCCTTGCTCAACGATATAGCGCACGATCACATCGCGGTTGGTATCCGGGCCTTCAAACACGATGGTATCGCCCTTGGCTCCGGGGAAACCACCGCCACCAGATGCGCGGTAATTGTTCGTGGCAATGATGAACTCCGCATCCGGATCAACCGGTTGTCCGTTGAAGTTCAGGTTCACAATGCGGTTCGCATCAGCCTCAAGCAGCACGCCCTTGCTGTCAAATTTCGACGGTTGGCTGAGGTCGATTTGATAGGTCACGCCGTCAATCACGTCGAAATTATAGCTTGGAAAGCTGTCATTCAGCAGAGGTTGATCGGCTTGGCCAGGCGTTACCTGATTAAAGATGCCGGCAGAACGCTCCAGCCAATCTTTGACTTGCGCGCCCGTCACTTTCACCGCGCGAACCGTGTTGGGGTAAAGATAGAGGTCACTCACGTTCTTGATCGCCACATCGCCCTTAGGCACGTCGGTGTAATACTCAGGACCACCACGACCGCCGGCCTTGAACGGGGCCGCCGCAGAGAGGATCGGCAGGCCCTCATACTCAGTGCCCTTCATCATCTGATCAATATACCAGACCTGCGCGTTCGACACGATCTGGACCGACGGATCATCCGCGACCAGTGCGAAGTAGCTGTGCAAGTTTGCGTCCGTTTTGCCGACCGCGCGGCGGACATATTTCAGCGTTTCGTCGTGCTCTTGCTGGACGGCTGCCAGAATGCCGGCGTCGCTTTCGACCAGTGCCGTGACACTGCGGTCTTCATTGCGCTTTGAGATCGGGCGCGCCTCGGCGCTATGGCTCGCAATGCGCCATGATCCACCATCGCGTTCCAGCATCAGATCAATCAGCCCCAGGTGGCTGCCCCAGAACCCGCCCATCGTCGCAGGTTTACCGTGGATGGTGCCCGCATTAGGGTCCGCGGCGGCATAATCGCTGTAGGTGGCGGAGGGGAACACAAGATGGCTGTGGCCCGTCAGGATCGCGTCGATCCCGTCAATCGCGGCCAGGGGGACGGAGGCATTTTCCATCATGTCGCTTTCATCCGCAGACCCGATACCAGAGTGCGAGAGGGCGATGATGATGTCCGCACCAGCTTCTTTCATCTGTGGCACATAGGCGCGCGCGGCCTCAAGGATGTCGCGGGTTTGGACGTTGCCTTCAAGATGGCGGCGATCCCAACCCATGATTTGCGGGGGGACAAATCCGATGAGACCAATTTTGATAGGGTGC
The DNA here is from genome assembly GCF_003352085.1 of Sulfitobacter sp. SK012. Classification (NCBI taxonomy): domain Bacteria; kingdom Pseudomonadati; phylum Pseudomonadota; class Alphaproteobacteria; order Rhodobacterales; family Roseobacteraceae; genus Sulfitobacter; species Sulfitobacter sp. SK012. Next base: position 2,900,598 of record NZ_CP025804.1, on the reverse strand, counting down.
GTTTCGCCTGCGCCATCGGTGATTTGGCGCTCGATGATGACGTAAGGTTTAACGAGTGTGACGTCCTTGGTCGGATCACTGCCCATCTCTTTGACGACGTTGGCATTCACCACCGGGAACTTTGCACCGGCAAGAGATTTCATCAAGAAATCAAGGCCGTAGTTGAATTCGTGGTTGCCGAGCGTGGACGCGTCATAGCCGACTTCGTTCATCGCCTGGATCACGGGATGCATGTCGCCTTCTTTCATGCCGCGCTCATAGGCGATGTAGTCGCCCATCGGATTGCCCTGCAGAAAGTCACCGTTGTCCAGCATCAGGGCATTGGTCGCCTCGGCGCGGATTTCTTTGACAATGGAGGCGGTGCGGGCAAGGCCGACGGTATCGACATCTTTGTCGCCGTAGTAGTCATAGGGGAACACATGCACATGCAAGTCGGTCGTTTCCATCAGGCGCAAATGGGCCTGATTGGCTGCCGCATGGACAGAAAACGGGTGCAAGGCCAGAAGGCCGGCTGAGCCAGCAAGGAAATGGCGGCGGTTCAATCGAATGGTCATGGAAATCCCCTTTGGTGTGTCGATGTCTGCCAAAAAGCAGCAGATTGCACGTGTGTGCTGGTGACGTAATTTGAATGTTAGCCGCTCCGTAGCCCTGTCTCAACCAGCATGCCGCGGCGTTTGGCTTCGAAATAGTATCCACGCGAATACCATTTAATCGCCGTGCTCTGATCGCCATCAGACAATAGCCACGCGCCGTAAAGATATTTTAGAGCGAATTCCAGGTTGGTGTCGGCATCCAACAGATCGTTTGGCTTGCCCATAAATCCCATGCTGCGTGCCGTAGCGGGCAGGATTTGCAACAGCCCATAGTAGGGGCCATTGCGTGCCTTTGGGTTATGGGTGCTTTCGCGGATCGCAAGCCGATGCACCAACGAGCGCGGCAGTTCATAGTGATCTGCCCAGAAGTTAATCTGCATACGCAGCTCTGGCGTCTCGTTGGGGTAAAGCGGCGGCTCGAGCGGTTTTACATCTGGCTTGGGGGATGCATTGCAGCCTGTCAGTGCGGCACCGGCAAGCAAGATAATTGAACGGCGGTTAAACAGGGGCATGGCGCATTCCAGATGTTGTTTCATCGTAGGGATACGCCAGCAGGCGATATAGCGCGCGGACAATCGGCAACCGGCTGCATGTGATGGCGGGAAATCGCTTTTAAGGGCCGCGAGACCTTGCGGCAAAGTCACCCAAGCAGGGAGGTGCAACGGTTCGGGCAAGGTCTTAACCATACACGCAAGATTTTGGACAAAAAAAACGCCGCGCAATATATGCGCGGCGTTTCAATTTTTAGACTGTCGCGGGCTTAGCGGCCTGCGGTGTCGTCCTGATCGTCAGACGCGGCTGCGTCACCTGCGTCAGAGGATACAGATGAGGCCAGATCGTCGTCCTCAGATGCCGCAGCACCGATATCGTCGAACAGTTCTGCAATCTCGAATTCCGCGGCCGCTTCTTCTTCGGCTGCGAGTTCTTGGATCGACTTGCCAGATGCCTGCAGTTCTGCCTCTTCGGTAGAACGTGCAACATTCAAACAAATGGTTGCTTCGACTTCGGGGTGCAGCACCACAGAAACGTCGTGCACGCCGAGATATTTGATCGGCGACAGCAAAACGACTTGCTTGCGGTCTACGGTAAAGCCTTCGGCGGTTGCGGCTTCGGATGCGTCACGGGTTGTGACGGAACCATAAAGCGCGCCCGCATCAGAAGCGGAACGAATCACGATGAACTGCTGTCCATCAAGTTTCGCGGCCATCTGTTCGGCTTCTTTTTTGGTCTCGAGGTTTTGGGCCTCAAGTTGCGATTTGCGACCTGCGAAGGCTTCGATGTTGGCTTTTGAGGCCGACAGCGCTTTGCCTTGTGGCAGCAGATAGTTGCGCGCAAAGCCAGGCTTTACGTCCACGACTTCGCCCATCTGGCCAAGCTTGGCAACGCGTTGAAGTAGGATAACGTGCATGTGCTTTCTCCTTACTTGACGGCGTAGGGCAGCAACGCGAGGAAGCGTGCGCGTTTGATGGCACGTGCCAACTCGCGTTGCTTTTTCGCGGAAACCGCTGTGATACGGGATGGCACGATCTTGCCACGCTCAGAGATGTAGCGTTGCAGCAGACGCGTGTCCTTATAGTCGATCGCCGGTGCGTTCTCACCCGAGAAGGGGCAGACCTTGCGACGGCGGAAAAATGGTTTTGCAGCCATGGTTTATGTCCTTTTCTTCAAGCTGAAATCAACGACGTTCACGGCGCTCAGGGCGCTCGTCACGTTTTTGCATTTGAACCGACGGCAGTTCTTTGTGTGCATCGACCTTGATGGTCAGCACACGCATAACGTCGTCATGCAAGCGCATCAGGCGTTCCATTTCTTGCACGGCCGTCGCAGGGGCGTCCGAGCGCAGAAAGGCATAGTGGCCCTTGCGGTTTTTGTTGATTTTGTAGGCCATCGTTTTGACGCCCCAGTACTCGTGATCCACGAGTGACCCGCCGTTGTCGGACAGGACAGTGCCAAAATGTTCGATAAGGCCTTCGGCTTGCGTGTTGGACAAATCCTGACGCGCAATCATGACATGCTCATATAGCGGCATGCGTACTCCAGTTTATATCAAGGCGCATTTCAAAGGCGGGGCAGTGATCCTTTTGCGGCCCCCCCACGAGAGACTGCGCGGTTCATAGTAAGTGCAAAAGGAAGCGCCGATATACACTGATTTGGGCCCGGGGCAAGCAGCGATCATCAAGTGGCGGCTGTAGAGAGGTAAATGGAGCGTAACGCGGTCGGGGAATTCAACTTATGCGATAATATCTCAGTTGCGTCGCGGACGCGCCGCTTTCCCGCCATGATTGAATAGGAAGTTATTAATAAGTGTGAACAAGGAACAACACAATGACATCAGCCACCAACCAGACCCGCAATTCCTCTTTGATTGCGCCAACAGCGCCGTTTTGGGAACATGCGGGGACAGTGGTGCGGGGGCTGCAACGTGGCGTGGCACTTGGCCTCGTGGTTCTGGCGCTTACCTTTTGGCTGGCACCTGGCGCGAGTTGGGAAAGTGACATCATGTTGTTTAAGCTGGCCTTGTCAGCCACCGCAGCGCTTGCAGGGGGCATTATCTTTTATGCGAGCCGCAACCCGGCCATCCCCACAGCCGAAGTTGATGTGGATGCTTCCGAGGTTCGCATGATGCACGTGCCGCGTTTTGGCCAACCTGCGCTGATTGAACGTATCCGCTTTTGTGATCTGGGCCGTGCCATACAGCGCGATGGTCAAATTCGGTTGCGTAGTAGCGAAGGCGAAACCCTTGCGGAGCTGTGCGCGCAACATGCAAATGTCCGCAGCAGCCTGATCCCGGCGCTGCGCAACGTTGGGAAGCTACCTGCGCTTACTACCTAAAAATCCGCACTGTTCAAAAATGCGCACATGCTGTTGATCCTTGCAGAATTGCTGTTCGCGACTTCATAGCCACTTATCCGAGTATGTTAATCAACACCCGGAGTTACCCTTTGAAATCTTTCATTATTGCCGCCCTCATGTCCGCTTCTGCAAGCATGGCAATGGCCGCTGAATCCTACACCCTTGACCCAAGCCACAGCCAAGTGGTTTTCTCGTATAACCACCTTGGTTATTCGAACACCTACGGCATGTTCTCTGGCTTTGAAGGCGAGATTTCCTTTGATCAAGAAGACCCTTCGAAATCTTCCGTGAACGTGTCGATGCCTGTGAAGTCGATGTTCACAGGTTGGGAAAATCGCGAAGGTCACTTTATGTCCGGCGATTTCTTTGGTGCGGAAGACGGTGACATGATCACGTTTACCTCAACCGGGATCGAAGTGACGGGTGAAAATACTGCTAAAATTACCGGCGATCTGACGATGAACGACGTGACGAAATCGGTCGTTCTGGATGCGACACTGAACCAGGTTGGAGATCATCCGCAGGCAGGCAAGCCGTGGGCTGGGTTCGATGCGACGGCGACGTTGCTGCGCTCGGATTACAACCTTGGTGCCTTTGCGCCTTACGTCAGCGACGAAGTTGAGGTGAAAATCTCAATCGAGGCGATGAAAGCCGGATAAATTCGTCCAGCGGATTTCTAAGACAGCTTGGCTTCAAAAATGCCCGTCAGAGTAATTCTCTGGCGGGTTTCTTATGTTATCAGCCTTGGAGGCAACATCGGAGCGGGCATATGACGGAATTTATCGGGACGCAGAATGCGGTAGCTCTTCAAAGGCGCTTGCAAGCCCGGCAGGCGACCATCGCTGCCAACCCGGATTTGGTAAATGGGGGGCGTATCCTGCATTTTCTCGACCCTGACAAAACCGGATGGGACAATGTGCGCGCGTTTGCCCAAGAAGACAGGCTGGCGGGCTTTGCGGTGATGGACCGGCAAAAGGCAGTTGATCTGGTGCACAGTCATCTTGGTGCGGAATGGAAAACCCCGGCTTGGCGCGTATTTATTGGCGGCCAAGACCCGGTCTTGTCGGCTTGCACAGCCGCAATTGACAAAATTCAATTGCCAGATGGGTGGAGCTTCACGTTCCATGATTGTCCTTCAGACGAAGAAATCGCCCAAGTTCAGGCCTTAAATGAAGCCACCGGGGTATCGCCTTATCCCGCGTATTATATGCGCTCCGAAGCGGTGCCCGTGCTAACCACCTGTATCCGCGACGCAAGCGGGGTGTTGATGGCCGCCGCATCGGTCGCTGATCGCTATCACACCGACTGCAGATTGGCGCATCATGCCTTTGCGGGCATGGTTTCGGTGTCCGAAAGGATGCAGGGCCGCGGTATCGGCAAAGTGGTGAATGCGCTGGCCCTGCGCGAGAGCCATGCGCGGTTCGGCTGGACCCATGCAACCGAACAAGCCGCCCAAGACAACCCCGCGTCTGCGGCGATGGTTACGGCGTGCGGATTGGATCATAGCCAAGATTTGTGGACGGTGGTCGCGATAAATTCAGGCGAGAGTTTCTCGCGCTGATCTGACGGTGCTACTGCGCCTGCGTTGCAGTCAGTGCGATCACAACATTCACCGCAAAAGCGAGCGAGCTTTCATCCGCCATATTATCGCCGATGCTAAAATCGCGCCGATCAAGCGTCACACGGCCCAACATATCTGCGTTGCTCTCAGTAATCGTCAGTGCAAAGGGCAGGATCAGCGGAATGGATTTATCCCTGATCGTCAGAGTGCCAACGGCCTCAAACCCGTCAGATGCGTGCATAATATCGCCGGCAAATACGGCCGTGGGAAAGGTCGTAGCGTCAAAGAAATCGGCGCCTAACGCTTGCGATGTGACAGAGCCGAGGATCAGAGATGGGATTGATATTGTCGCCTCTACTGTGCCAGCTTTGCCTGTCTGGGTGGTTTCATCAAAGCTGATCGTGGCGGTCCAGTCGGCAAAGCTACCTTCAACCACTGTTCCAAACTGCGTGACTTTGATCGCAATGCTGCCGTCCTCAACGGTCCAGTCAGACGCGACATCCTCCAACACCAAAGCCACCGGCGCGGCTCCGTGAGCGTGGTAGACCCCAAGCGCGCCACCTAGCCCCAAAGCGGCTGCCCAGATGACCAAGGCGCTGATCAGGGGTGCCGTGCTGTGATGCGGAGCATCAAGAGAGGGCAGGGCCGGATGGCCCGGCAGCATCCGCCGCAATGTCGCGTCCTTGTCGATGACGTGATGCTTTAGCGCACCGCCGATATGGGCAAGGATTGTGATGACCATCACTTTGGTAAAGACGGAATGCAGCCCTGCGGTTATCGCGGCCAAAGTTCCGGATTTTGGCACCAAGGGCAGACCTTGTCCCAGGGGCCACCAAATCGGGGCAAAGCCGGAAGTCGCGGCGTGGTGTATCCAGCCAGACATGGGGGCCAAAACCAGCGAACCATAAAGCAACCAATGCGCCGTTTCCGCGGCCCAGCTTTCGATCTTGTGATCGGCGTTCAGCAGTGCGGGTTTGGGTTGGGTGATCGCCCAGAGGATGCGCAGCAGGGCCACAAAAAATACCGTAACCCCCAGCGTTTTATGGAGCGAAAACAACCACGCTTTGGTCGTGAGCTGTTCGCCCGTCTCGTACGGCAACCGGTTGGCGATCAACGCCACAGGGATCAGCGTAAGAATCAAAAGGGCGGTCAGCCAATGAAAGGTTTTGGCAACGCCGCCATAGCGGGTACCGGTGTTCGAAAGGGGCATCTTGCGTCTCCGCGAATTGATCTGTGTTTGCCAACATAACCGGGGGGCTGCTGCTCACAATCGCAATCGATGCACAGCCTGCGTGCATACTTGTTCGCGGCCCCTACGGCGGGTACACCGGGCAGCAACAAAAACGTAAAGGGATCCCCATGAGCATCGCATTCGTATTTCCAGGGCAGGGCGCACAGACCATTGGCATGGGCCGCGATTTGGCTGAGGCCTATCCGGCGGCTAAGGCGGTTTTCGACGAGGTCGACGACGCGTTGGGCGAAAAGCTGAGTGAGATGATCTGGGACGGCGACATCGAGACGCTGACGTTGACGCAAAACGCGCAGCCCGCGTTGATGGCCACATCCATGGCTGCGATGCGCGCGCTTGAGGCCGAAGGGCTTGGCATTGACCGCGCGGCATATGTGGCAGGCCACAGCTTGGGCGAATATTCCGCGCTCTGTGCGGCGGGATCAATCAGTATTGCTGATGCCGCGCGTCTGTTGCGCATCCGGGGCCGCGCAATGCAGGCTGCTGTGCCCGTCGGCGAAGGGGCGATGGCAGCGCTTTTGGGTCTAAGCTTTGAGCAGGCAGAGAAAGTAGCGCAGGACGCCGCTCAAGGCGAAGTTTGCGAACTGGCCAATGAAAACGATCCGGCGCAAAACGTCGTGTCGGGTCACAAGGCGGCGGTGGAACGCGCGGTTGTTCTGGCAAAAGAAGCCGGAGCCAAACGTGCGCTTTTGCTGCCCGTATCTGCACCGTTTCATTGCGCGCTGATGGCACCTGCGGCGACAGAAATGGCCCGGGCGCTGGGTGAGGTTGAATTCAACGACCCTGCTGTTCCGTTGGTGGCAAATGTTTTGGCGACAGGCGTTAGCGACAGCGTGCAAATTCGCGGATTGCTTGTCGATCAGGTGACCGGACAGGTCCGTTGGCGGACGTCTGTTGAGTGGATGGTTAGCCAGGGCGTGACCGAATTTTGGGAAATAGGCGCGGGCAAAGCGCTGTCGGGCATGATCCGGCGCATCCACAAAGAGGCCACACTGCGCAACATCGGCGGCTCCGCGGATGTTGTATCGGCGAAAGACGCTTAATCCATGATGCAGCGCCGAACGCTATTGCTGGGCACCATTGCGCTGCTTTCTAGCTGTGGCATTGCGGGCAACCTGCGCCAAGGGTTGGATTTTACGGTTGTACGCGACCGGTTGTTGGTGCGCGGTGTGATAACGTCTCGCTCTCCCGCGGCGTTTGAAGATGTTTTGGCACAGAACCCTCAGATTCGCACCATTGTTCTCCAAATCGTCGAAGGATCGCTTGATGATGAGGCGATGATTCGTATGGGGTATGCCATCCGCGACCGGGGATTGGACACGGCGTTGCAAAGCGACAGTGGCATATATTCTGGTGCAGTTGATCTGTATCTGGCCGGCGTGAGGCGCAGTATGGTTGTGGGCGCCGAGATCGGTGTGCACAGTTGGGCTGACGGTTTTGGGGAAGGGTCGAGCTATCCTAGGGACGCAGTAGAGCACCGGTTGAATGCACAATACACCACTGACATGCTGGGCAGCGATGCTTTTTATTGGTTCACGTTGCAAGCAGCACCGTCAGACGAGATTTACATCATGTCACGTGATGAGATTATTGAATTTGGGTTGGTGACGGACGTCATCGATTTATAAGAAGGGAATACATATGTTTGATCTTACAGGGAAAAATGCGCTGGTTACGGGTGCTTCAGGGGGCATCGGAGCGGGTATTGCACGGATGTTGCACGCCCAAGGTGCTGCGGTTGGCCTTTCGGGGACGCGGACCGAACCGCTTGAGGCGCTGGCCGCTGAGCTTGGGGAACGCAGCCATGTCTTGCCCTGCAACCTAAGTGATATGGCCGCTGTTGAAGCGCTTCCCAAGCAAGCTGCTGAGGCAATGGGGTCGGTTGATATTCTGGTCAACAATGCTGGCATCACCCGCGACAACCTTTTTATGCGGATGTCTGACGAGGAATGGCAGTCGGTGATGGACGTCAACCTGACTGCGACCTTTAAGCTGTGTAAGGGCGTGATGCGCGGAATGATGAAGGCGCGTTGGGGTCGGATCGTGAATATCTCTAGCATCGTGGGAGCCACGGGCAACCCCGGTCAGGCGAATTATGCGGCGTCCAAAGCGGGGATGATTGGCATGTCCAAATCGCTTGCCTACGAAGTTGCAAGTCGTGGCATTACAGTTAATGCTGTGGCCCCCGGGTTCATCGCTACGGCCATGACAGATAAGCTGACAGACGACCAAAAGGCTGGAATCATGGGGCAAATTCCCGCTGGCCGCATGGGCGAGCCAAGTGAAATTGCATCTGCTGTGCTATATCTTGCGAGCACAGAGGCGGGGTATCTGACGGGAACCACCTTGCATGTAAACGGCGGTATGGCCATGTTGTAACGACGCGCTGCAAAGCGTTTGCGTTGCCCTGCGGTTATGCTAAAGGGAGCGATGATTACGAACCGGGACCGCTGGAAAGCGCCCCCATCTTTGTGAAGACAGAGAAAAGAGCCGCCCCTTTTGGGGTAAAATCCAACCGGGCCTCGCAAGAGGTACTGCGCGGAAATCAAGAGGGGCCGCAATGGCCCGAAGAGATGAGGACATAGATATGAGCGACGTCGCAGACCGCGTGAAAAAGATCGTTGTAGAGCACCTTGGTGTTGAAGAGGACAAAGTTATCGAGAACGCTTCGTTCATCGATGATCTGGGCGCAGACAGCCTCGACACGGTCGAGCTTGTGATGGCGTTCGAAGAAGAGTTCGGCATCGAAATTCCTGATGACGCCGCCGAAAACATCCAGACTTTTGGCGATGCGGTAAAGTTTATCAAAGAAGCCTCTTAAGGCACTCCGTCCGGTCCTGACCGGCGATAATTCTCTCAAACGGCGTCCTTCCCATGCGGAGAGACGCCGTTTTTGTTCGCGTCATGCGTGTGGGTGCTTGCCCTTGCTTGCTCTGTGCTACAAGGATGCTGCGTAGCAGCAATTCAATCCTGAAAGCCGGTCCATGTCGCGTACTATCCCAACCATCAATACTGCACGCGTAACCTTGCGCGGGATGCGTCCAGAAGACTTTGGGCGTTTCGCTCAAATTTGGTCAATGCCGGAGGTGGCGTCTCATATCACCGGCAAACCAAGGTCACGCAGCCGCAGCTGGGATGCGTTTTTGCGCAATGCTGGCCATTGGCAGATTTCAGGTTTTGGCCAATGGGCGGTGCAAATCCACGGCCAGCAACAGATGGCGGGGCAGGCGGGCTTCTTTTTCGCGGCGCGTGGGCTTGGTGAAGATTTCGACCCGTTCCCCGAGGCCGGTTGGGTGTTGGCCCCTGACAACCATGGCAAAGGGCTCGGGCTTGAAGCCGTGACGGCGGCACATGATTGGTTTGACCGTATCGTTGCGGGCCGAACCGTGTGCATGATCACGCCCGAAAACGAAAATTCCCTCCGATTGGCACAGGCGCTTGGATACAAGCTATTGCGCGAGGTCGAGGTGGACGGCAGCGCGGTCCTGTTGATGACCCGCAAAGGGCCACCGGTTTAATAATGTGCTGGAAAGTTGCTGGCTAAAATGCGGCTGCTTATGCCATATTTGAGGTCGCGGGTCACTTGATTGAGTATTGGGCGTCCGCCTTTTTGTAGGGGTAGACCTTGTCGCGTCAATATTCAAAGCAAACCATTGGTCTGGAACGTGAAAAGCCCGTGCGGGCAGGGTTCCACCGTTCCATATATGATGTTTCGGTCCTGCCTGAGGCGGTGTTGAAGGTGCCGCAATACGCAGCGCAAGATACCGTCTATGGCCCCTTCAAGCGAACCTTACGCCGCCTAAGCCCTGCGGGACGCTACCGGGTTCTGACCAAGGAAGCCTCGTTCCAAATGAATTTGGTTCTGCGCTACCCAAGGGAAGCGGACGCCTTGCCGATCCCAGAATTCCGCGGATTTGTTGCCACGAGCGAAGGTTTGGGTGCCTTGTGGCAGAAAATTACAGGGCTAGACGGTGCGTTGGGTGAAAACCTACGCGACATCGTAAAGGCGCGCGGTATCACCGATGTGCTGGAACCGCTGAACACCTTTGCTGTTGATATGTTTCGCTTTGGGATCGTGGCACCGGACCTGCATGCGGGCAATCTGGTGTTGGAGGAAAAGCCGCAACTGCGTCAGTTTTATCTGGTTGATGGTTTTGGGGATCGAAATGTTATCCCGTTAAGGTCGATGTCGCGTTGGGCCAATGACCGCTCGCTCAATGAGAAGTTAGCGAAGATGGGCCGCGAGGTTGGTGTGACGTGGCAAACAGAGGCACGGTGTTTTGTTTTGTTTTAAGTTTTTGGCAGGTGGGCTTTCGCCTGAGAGCATGGAGGGCTGAATGGCAAAGGATGGGCAGGAACCCGCGACTGATGCAGACCTGTGCGTTCCCTGTGCTCTTGAACTAGCTCCCCGCCACAAGGTATAGCGTACGAAAGCGATAAAAACACCAAGGGGCTTGGATATGCGCAGAGTAGTAGTGACAGGTTTGGGTCTTGTGACACCATTGGCAGATGGGGTCGAAGCGAGCTGGAGCCGTATCCTTGACGGGCAATCTGGTGCAGGGCCAATTACTGGGTTTGATCCCAGCAAGTTGGTTACGCAATATGCCTGCGAGGTCCCCTTGGGGGATGGCACGGATGGGACGTTCAATGCGAACACCTACATGGAGCCAAAAGAGCAGCGCAAGGTTGATACGTTTATCCTGTTCGGCATGGCAGCGGCCCAGCAGGCGGTCGAGGATTCTGGCTGGATGCCTGAGGATAAAGAGAGCCTTGAGCGCACCGGCGTTCTGATCGGTTCTGGTATTGGCGGGCTGAACTCTATTGCAAATACCGCCGTGATGATGGCCGAGAAGGGGCCGCGCCGCGTTAGCCCGTTCTTTGTGCCCGGTGCGCTGATCAATCTGATTTCGGGTCAGGTTTCGATCCGCTATGGCTTTAGGGGACCGAACCATTCTGTGGTCACGGCCTGTTCAACTGGGGCCCACGCAATTGGCGACGCGAGCCGTTTGATCATGCACGGCGATGCCGATGTGATGGTTGCGGGCGGGGCGGAAGCTGCGATTTGTGAGATTGGGATTGCCGGGTTCAATGCGTGCAAGGCCTTGAGCACCAAGCGCGGGGATGACCCTAAGAAAGCCAGCCGCCCTTATGACGCCGACCGTGATGGGTTTGTTATGGGCGAGGGCGCAGGGATTGTTGTGCTTGAAGAATATGAGCACGCAAAAGCGCGCGGTGCCAAAATTTACGCCGAAGTTCTGGGGTATGGCCTGTCAGGTGATGCCTACCACATCACGGCCCCGGCTGCGGACGGGGATGGCGCGGAGCGCTCTATGCGTGCAGCACTGAAGGGCGCTGGGCTTGAGCCAAAGGACCTTGATTACATCAATGCGCATGGCACATCGACCATGGCTGATACGATCGAACTGGGCGCCGTCGAGCGGATGATGGGGGAGCATGCGGGGGAGGTTACGATGTCATCGACTAAATCCGCCACTGGGCACCTCTTGGGTGCGGCTGGTGCGATTGAGGCGATCTTCTCGATCCTAGCGATCCGAGATCAGGTCGCCCCTCCAACGATCAACCTTGATAACATTGCTGTTGAGACAAAGATCGATTTGGCACCAAACAAGAAGGTCGAGCGCAAGATCGATATCGCACTTAGCAACTCTTTCGGATTTGGCGGAACCAATGCGAGCGTGCTTTTCGGAAAGGTCGGATAAATGTGGCGTCATATTGCGGCGAACGCCATAACATTTCTTGTAGTGGGTTTGTTCCTGCTGGGAGGGGTGATCCTTTGGGGACGCGCGCAATATGACACGCCAGGTCCGCTGACGCAGGCGATCTGTTTGCAAGTTGAACGCGGATCGAACATGCGCCGGGTAAGCTCTGACCTTGAGACACAAGGCGCAGTGAGTTCGGCAGCGATCTTTCGGCTTGGGGCAAATTACCAAGAAAAAACCGACCAGCTAAAGGCCGGTAGTTTTCTGGTGGAACCTGATGCGAGCATGGAAGACATCGTGGAGCAGATCACGCGCGGTGGTGCCAGCACATGCGGCACGGAGATCGTCTACCGCATTGGCGTGAACCGTGTGAGCGTGCAGGTTCGCGAGTTGAACCCAGCAACAAACCGGTTTGAGGAACGTGCACAGTTTACGCCCGGCGTGGACGAAGAGCCGGCAGTTTACAGTGAGACATTGGCCGAAAATGATACGCGCTTGCGTGTGGCGATGGCCGAAGGTGTTACAAGCTGGCAGGTCGTAGATGCGCTTAAGGGCCTGAGCATGATGCAAGGTGAAGTGACCGAGGTGCCTGCGGAAGGTTCGCTGGCACCTGACAGCTATGAAATCCGTCCCGGTGACAGCCGACCGGAGTTGCTGGCCAAGATGCAAGAAGCGCAAGAGCTGCTGTTGATGGTGGCATGGGAATCGCGCGATCCTGACCTGCCGATCGAAACGCCAGAAGAACTGTTGGTGCTGGCTTCTATTGTGGAAAAGGAAACTGGTGTTGCCAATGAACGGGGGCAGGTCGCAAGCGTCTTTGTGAACCGTCTGAACCAAGGCATGCGGCTTCAGACGGACCCTACGGTGATCTATGGCATCACAAGGGGCGAAGGCGTTTTGGGTAGAGGTTTGCGGCGCAGTGAGCTGCGAACGCGCACGGCCTACAACACCTATGTGATAGAGGGGCTGCCGCCGACCCCTATTGCCAATCCAGGTCGTGCCAGCCTGACAGCAGCAGCACAGCCTGATGAGACTGGGTTCATATTCTTTGTGGCTGATGGCACGGGCGGTCACGCGTTTGCGACGACACTTGCAGAGCATAACGAAAATGTCGTGCGTTGGCGCAAGATTGAGGCCGAGCGCGGTGCAGCTGCAGCGGGCAATGCATCGACAGGCGGCAACTAAGGCTGTGTGAAACTACAATTTCCTAGCGCGTTTGTTAGGTTTTTAGTAATGATCGTACGGCGTTAGAGGGAAGCGTTAACTCTCTTTTTCTTGACTTTTGGGACGGTCCAAGGTACAACTTGTGACATGCTAGAAGAAGTGGGCAATCGGCTCCGGGTTAAATCCCGGCAGCCGTTTTTTCATTTTTCTCGGTTGGGGGAGAACCAACGAGAGGTAAGAGCACCTATGACGATGATCACCCCGGAACAACAAACTGCCGAGAGTGCCGAAGTCTTTGAAGCGCTGAAAGAAGCAGTTCGCGATTTGCGTCGCGAAGTACAAGACCTGACTGATCAGGCGAAATCCGGGGAGGAACTCAAGGAAACTGCAGTGACGAAACCACTGGGTAAGATCCCCGGTTTGATCGCGCATTGCGCAAAAGCGGAGAACACATTGAATGACTGCCGAAACCGAGAAGCGGGAATTGCCCAAGGCGGGTATGCCCTTGATCTGTGCAAAGCCCGGGCTGACATCGGGCGCAAGTTGGATAAGCTCCGCGCCACCTGAGGATCAGGCCGCATTTCTGAACGATCTCGATGAGGGAGAGCTTCGCGCTCTCCCTTTTTTGTTTGAGTTCTGGTCGATGCCGCACCAGCTGCCCCCACAAGGCGATTGGCGGTCTTGGGTTATCATGGGGGGACGCGGGGCCGGAAAGACCCGTGCGGGGGCAGAATGGGTGCGCAGCATGGTCGAGGGGGCCAAGCCGCTTGATGCAGGCCGGTGCCGCCGTGTGGCGCTGGTGGGCGAGACCATTGAGCAAGTTCGCGAGGTCATGATTTTTGGGGATAGCGGGATTTTGGCCTGTTCGCCGGGTGACCGCCGTCCTGATTGGGAGGCAACAAGAAAGCGCCTGGTTTGGCCTAACGGTGCGATTGCCACGGTGCATTCGGCGCATGACCCCGAAGGGCTGCGCGGGCCGCAGTTTGACGCGGCCTGGGTCGATGAAATCGCCAAGTGGAAGAAATCGCAGGAAACGTGGGATATGCTGCAGTTTGCTTTGCGGTTGGGCGAGCATCCGCAGGTTTGTGTGACGACGACTCCGCGCAATGTGGGTGTGTTAAAGGAATTGCTGAAGTCGCCTTCAACGGTCACGACACATGCGCCAACGGAGGCGAATGCGGCCAATCTGGCAACGTCATTTTTGGATGAAGTGAGAGCGCGCTACCGGGGAACGCGGCTTGGGCGGCAAGAATTGGATGGGGTTTTGTTGGCGGATGCGGAAGGCGCGCTTTGGACCAGTGAAATGCTGGAAGGGTGCCGAATTCGCGATCTGCCTGACTCAGACCGCATCGTGGTGGCGGTTGACCCGGCCACGACCAGCGGCAAGCGGTCGGATGAATGCGGGATTGTAGTGGCCGGTGCCCAAACGCGCGGTGCGCCGCAAGATTGGAAAGCGTTTGTGCTGGCCGATTGCACGGTTCAGGGGGCAAGCCCGTCGGAATGGGCGCGGGCGGCGATTTCCGCGATGGAACTGTATGGTGCTGATCGGTTGGTGGCAGAGGTGAACCAAGGGGGGCAGATGGTGCAGGAGGTGATCCGGCAAATCGATCCACTGGTGCCTTACAAAGGCGTTCATGCATCACGGGGCAAGGTGGCGCGGGCGGAACCTGTGGCGGCGCTTTATGAGCAAGGGCGGGTGCGGCACGTGAGCGATCTACATACGCTGGAGGATCAGATGACGCGCATGACCGCGCGCGGCTATGAGGGCGGGGGCAGTCCTGACCGCGTGGATGCCTTGGTCTGGGCATTGCATGAGTTGATGATTGAACCGGCGGCCAAGTGGCGACAGCCGGGGGTGAGGTCTTTGTAGAGCGATTGATTAGGGGCCCTTCGGGGTCCCTTTTTCGTGCGGGGCCGGGGCAACGTACGGTCAGGTTTCGAGCCATTAAGACATTGGTGGCAAATTGATTTCCGAGCCGAGGGGCAGCCCGGTGACGGGCCTAGTGAAGGAGCGACGATATGGTGTTTGATTTTCTGCGGCGTGGGGCGGCGACTGAGGTACCTCAGGCCAAGGCATCGGCAACTGGGCCAGTCGTCGCCTATCAGACTTCGGGCCGTGTGGCTTGGAGCCCGCGTGACACGGCGTCATTGACGCGCACAGGTTTTGCCGGCAACCCAATCGGGTTTCGGTCAGTCAAATTGATCGCGGAAGCTGCGGCTGCTCTGCCGTTGGTATTGCAGGACGCGGATCGTCGGTATGATCATCACCCGCTGCTGGCATTGGTTGCGCGCCCCAATGGTGCGCAGGGCCGAGCCGAGCTGTTGGAGGCGCTTTATGCGCAGCTTTTGTTGACGGGCAACGGCTATGTTGAGGCGGTGGGCGGCGATGACGGTATGCCGGTGGAGTTGCATGTCTTGCGCTCTGATCGGATGTCGGTGGTGCCAGGTGCGGATGGCTGGCCGGTGGCGTATGAATACGCGGTTGGCGGGCGCAAGCATCGCTTTGATGCCACGTCAGATGTTTCGCCAATCTGCCATATCCGCAATTTTCATCCGCAGGACGACCATTATGGTTTCAGTCCTATGCAGGCCTGCGCGATGTCGCTGGATGTGCATAATTCCGCCAGCCAATGGTCAAAGGCGCTGCTGGACAATGCGGCACGGCCATCAGGAGCGATTGTCTATAAAGGTGCTGAGGGGCAGGGTAGTCTGAGCACCGATCAGTATGAGCGTCTGGTCAGTGAGATGGAGAGCCATCATCAAGGTGCGCGCAATGCGGGTCGGCCGATGCTGCTGGAAGGGGGTCTTGATTGGAAACCGATGGGATTCTCGCCCAGCGACATGGAGTTCCAAAAAACCAAGGAATCCGCTGCGCGTGAGATTGCGTTGGCCTTTGGGGTCCCGCCGATGCTGATCGGTATTCAAGGCGACGCGACTTACGCGAATTACCAAGAAGCACACCGGGCGTTTTACCGTCTGACTGTACTGCCATTGGCGACGCGTGTGGCGGCGGGGCTGGCGCATTGGTTGTCTGCCTTCAGTGGCGATGCGGTCGAGCTGAAGCCCGACCTGGATCAGGTGTCGGCCCTATCTGCGGAACGCGATGCGCAATGGGCGCGGGTGGCTCAGGCGGATTTCCTAACCGACGTTGAAAAGCGCAGCCTGTTGGGGCTGCCAGCGGTGGCGGCGGATGAGTGAGGGCGCGAAATATGAGCGGTTTGAATGTGCGCCGGGATTGCGGTTGCAGGCCCATGAACGGGTCAGTGAAATCCACCATGCCAATCTTATGCGCAGGCTCGACCGCGTTGAAATGATGATGGAGCGGGTGGAGAAACGCCTGTGGCTGGCGGTCTACGGCGTCGTCGCAGTGATCTTGGCGCAAGGGGCGCAATCGTTCATGGCCGTCACCCCGTAACGAGACGATTTTCAAAGGAGAGCCTCATGGAGATGAGCAGGATTGACCTCGGTTTAGTGCCGGGGACCAAGGAAGTTATGTCAGCCACAATGCAAGCAGGCACGCAGGGACTTGAGCATAAGTTTTCTCGTTTTGGCACGACGGTCAAGGTCGATGGTGGCACCGAAATCAGCGGTTACGCAAGCCTGTTTGGCGATGTGGATCAGGGTGGTGACGTGGTTGAGGCCGGCGCTTACGGCGCATCGCTTGCGGGGCTCGCGGCTGCCGGACGCAGCGTCAAGATGTTGTGGCAGCATGATCCTGCACAGCCCATTGGAGTCTGGCAAGAGTTGCGCGAGGACGCCAAGGGGCTTTGGGTCAAGGGGCGCATCCTAGATACCGTCGCGCGAGGTCGCGAGGCTGCGGCGTTGATCGAAGCGGGAGCGATCGACGGGCTTAGCATCGGGTACCGTACCGTGAAGGCGGGCAAGAACACCAAGGGCCAGCGGCTCTTGCACGAACTGGAGCTTTGGGAGGTGTCGCTTGTGACTTTCCCGATGCTGCCCAGTGCGCGGGTTGGATCCAAGGGTGACGAACTGCACCTAGGGGACGCCTTGCGTGACATGGCGGCGGCCTTTGATGAGGCCCGCGCTGAGTTGGGGCGCTGAAGCGTGCCCCAGACCTTAACCAATCCATCAACCAATCGAGGGAAATGCACATGAGCAGAACCGAGACCAAAGGGCTGGGCAGTGACATGTCCCCAGCAGAGGAAGTGCGACGTGCCGTCACCGGGTTCGTCAGCGAATTCAAAGGCTTTCAGGCTGAAATCACAACTAAACTGCAACAAACAGAAGAGCGAATGACCATGTTGGACCGTAAATCGATGACCTCTGCGCGCACTCCTTTGGCGGGTGCAATGGATACAGGCGCACCGCATCAGAAAGCCTTTAACGCCTATGTGCGTTCTGGCGATGACGACGGCCTGCGCGGGCTGGACTTGGAAGGCAAATCGCTTTCCACGGCTGTGAATTCGGATGGGGGATATTTGGTTGATCCGCAAACCTCGGACCGTGTGAAATCTGTGCTGAATGCCACCGCATCGATCCGCGCAATTGCATCTGTCGTTCATGTTGAAGCGACGTCCTATGACGTGCTTGTGGATCACGGGGATGTCGGTGCGGGTTGGGCCACTGAGGCGTCCAACATCGGCGAGACGGACACCCCGCAGATCGACCGGATCACCGTGCAGCTACACGAGTTGAGCGCACTGCCCAAGGCGTCTCAGCGTCTGCTGGATGATGCCGCGTTTGACATCGAAGGCTGGCTGGCGGGCCGGATTGCAGACAAGTTCAGCCGCGCGGAGGCCGCGTCGTTCATCAATGGTGACGGTATCGACAAGCCGCACGGTTTCTTGTCGCATACATCTGTGGATAACGATGTGTGGGTCTGGGGCAACCTAGGCTATGTGCCGACGGGCGTAGCCGGCGAAGTGACACCGGATTCAATTGTTGATTTGGTCTATTCATTGGGGGCGCAGTACCGCGCGAATGCGACGTTTGTGATGAACTCCAAGACGGCGGGTGTTGTGCGCAAACTCAAGGATATGGATGGTCGCTTCTTGTGGTCTGACGGTTTGGCCCAAGGGGAGCCTGCACGTCTGATGGGCTATCCGGTGCTGGTTGCCGAAGACATGCCGGATGCGGGTACTGACACAATGTCGATCGCATTTGGTGATTTCGCCGCGGGTTATACCGTAGCTGAGCGTCCTGATCTGCGGATCCTGCGCGATCCCTTTAGCGCAAAGCCGCATGTGCTGTTTTATGCCACCAAACGCGTGGGGGGTGATGTCAGTGATTTTGCCGCGATCAAGTTGCTGAAATTCGGCACTGCCTAAACGGGGGTGACGATACGGGGGCTGGGACAACCGGCCCCCGGTTCGGGCGCGTACCAACAGACATTTGTATCGCCTAGCTGCTCCCCTCCGACCGAGCGATGCGGGTGGGTGCGCGCCCAGATACCGTCCGATGGGCCGGTGCCGGGGATGGAATTTTTCTGAGAGGATCAAAGATGTTGATCGAAGAGACAAGCGTGCCTGATGAGGCCTTGCCAGTGGAGGCGTTCAAATCGCATCTGCGTCTGGGCAGCGGCTTTGGTCAGGATGACGTACAGAATGAAGTTTTGCGCAGCTTCCTTCGTGCCGCGATGGCTTCCATTGAGGCGCGGACAAACAAGGCACTGATCGCGCGGAATTTTACCTGGACCGTGACCAAATGGGCCAACCCGGCAGCTCAAGCGTTGCCCGTGGCACCGGTGAATGCAATCATACGCATGTCTGTGGTTGCGCGGGACGGTAGCCAAACGGAGTTGAATCCTGAGGCTTATTGGCTTGATCGCGATGGGCATAATCCGAGATTGCGCCCAATAGCTGGCTGCCTTCCAGAACCTCCCTCAAATGGAGAGGTATCGGTGGTATTTGTCGCAGGCTTTGGTCCAGCTTGGAATGATTTGCCGAGCGACATGCAGCAAGCCGTTCTGATGCTTGCCGCGCACTATTACGAATACCGACATGATACCGCGTTGAGCCATGGATGTATGCCATTTGGCGTGACCAGCTTGATTGAGCGTTTTCGCGCCATGCGATTGGGACGGTCGGGGTCGGTGCAATGAGCAGTCCGCGATTGAACCGAAAGCTGGTGCTTGAAGCCCCTGAACGGGTCAGCGACGGGGCCGGTGGATTTAGCGAAGCCTGGGTCCCGTTGGGGATCTTGTGGGCAGATATCGCCACCCGAACAGGCCGTGAGACAGCACAATCAGGCGCTCCCGTAAGTCGGGTTGGGTACAAGATTGTGGTGCGCGGTACACCTTATGGTGCGCCAGATCGTCCTCTGCCGCAGCAGCGTTTTCGCGATGGTGCGCGGTTGTTCACCATACAAGCAGTGGCCGATCGCGATCCTGAGGGGCGCTATTTGACCTGCTTTGCCGAAGAGGAGGTGGTCGTATGAGCTATGCAATGGCGAGCGCGCTGCAAACGGCGGTGTTTGGGGCCTTAGCGAGCGATGTAGCGCTGGCCGGGTTGGTCGGCACAGCGATTTACGATGCGGTTCCTAGCGGTGCGTTGCCGGAGATTTATGTCCGTCTTGGCAGCGAAACAGTGACGGATGCGTCTGATGCCACGGGAGCGGGTGCAGTGCACCGCTTTACCGTGTCTGTCATCACCGCCAACCCTGGTTTTGCCAGCGCCAAGCTGGCGGCGGCGGCGGTCAGTGATGTTCTCCACAATGCGGACTTGGCGCTGAACCGGGGGCGGCTGGTGTCGCTTAGGTTTGATCGGGCGACCGCATCGCGCATCGACACAGCCAGCGCGAGGCAAATTGATCTGCGGTTCCGGGCACGGGTGCAAGACGACTAATTCCAACAGCTTTCGAGCAATTATCAGGAGTATCAAGACATGGCTGTTCAGGCAGGTAAGGACCTTTTGGTCAAAGTGGATATGACAAGTGGTGGTCAGTTTGAGACCATCGCAGGACTGCGCGCAACGCGGGTGAGTTTCAACGCGGAGACAGTGGATGTCACATCACTCGATAGCAGTGGCGGGTGGCGCGAGTTGCTGGCAGGTGCCGGCGTGAGGTCTGCGTCAATCAGCGGATCGGGCGTTTTTCGCGATGAAGGAACGGATGAACGCGCGCGGCAACTGTTCTTTGACGGGCTCACGCCAGATTTTCAGATCATCGTGCCGGATTTTGGCATCGTCGAGGGGCCCTTTCAGGTCACGGGACTTGAATACTCTGGTCAGTTAAATGGTGAGGCGACTTACGAATTGAGCCTCCAATCGGCGGGTCAGCTTGAGTTCACAGCAGATCCTGATCCGGTGATCTGATGGCCAATCCGTGGAGGGGAGAAGTCGCGCTGGTCGTGGATGGCGTGCGTTATAGCGCCAAGCTGACACTGGGTGCGTTGGTGGAGCTGGAAGCGGCGCTCGATGAGCCTTCGTTGGTGGCGCTGGTTGAGCGCTTTGAGGGGAACCGGTTCAGCAGCCGCGATGTGCTGGCGCTGCTTGGCGCAGGTTTGCGTGGAGGTGGTGCCGAAGTCAGCGAGCGCGCGCTGGCGCGGGCAGACATTGAGGGCGGCCCGATGGAGGCGGCCCGAATAGCCGCAGAACTGCTCGCACGGGCGTTCGTGGTACCGGAGTGAGCAGCTTTGATTGGCCGATACTCATGCGCGCAGGGTTGCGTGGGCTGGGAATTAGCCCGAGCGATTTTTGGGCGCTAACCCCCGCGGAACTGCAGATGATGCTGGGGGATGCAAAGGCAAATGCGCCGCTGTTGAGCGAAGGGCTGGACGCGCTAATGGCGGCGTATCCAGATCAAAAAATGGAGTTGGATGATGGCAGAAGATGACCGCTTTGACGCGTTGGAGGGCAACGCGGAGGGCCTGAATGAGACCTTGGCCACAACAAGTGTATTGGTTTCAGGATTTGACAGTGAGCTTCGCCGGATGCGGACGTCACTCGCGGCTACTGGCAAAGATGTTGGTACGTTGGAAAAGGGCCTCAGTAAAGGACTGCGGCGCGCTTTTGATGGCGTCGTTTTTGACGGGATGAAGATGTCTGATGCGTTGAGAAACGTAGCGGAGTCGCTTTCATCAACCGTCTATAACGCTGCGATGAAGCCGATCGCCAATCACATGGGTGGGTTGCTTAGCCAAGGAGTATCGGGGCTCGTGCAGGGAATTCTGCCCTTTGCCAATGGTGCGCCGTTCTCGCAGGGCAAAGTGATGCCATTTGCGCAAGGCGGCGTGGTCAGTAGCGCCACACATTTCGGCATGCGCGGCGGGCTTGGTGTGATGGGCGAAGCGGGACCCGAAGCGATCATGCCGTTAGCCCGAGGACCAGATGGCAAATTAGGTGTGCGCGGTGAGGGTGGGTCGGCACCGGCGACGGTAGTCATGAACATCACAACGCCGGATGTGCAGGGGTTTCAACGCTCACAAGCGCAAATTGCTTCTCAAATGAGTCGTGCGTTGAGCGCCGGCAACCGCAACCGCTAAGCAAGGAGAGACGCGCATGGATTTTCACGAGATACGGTTTCCCGCAGCCCTTAGCTTAGGGGCCGCCGGTGGCCCACAACGACGCACAGATGTCGTCACGCTTGCGAATGGTTTCGAAGAACGCAACACGCCCTGGGCGCATTCCCGGCGGGTGTATGACGCAGGTGTTGGCATGCAGTCATTGGATGATGTGCAGACAGTCATAGCGTTCTTTGAGGCTCGATTTGGGCAGATGTACGCATTTCGCTGGAAAGATTGGTCTGACTTCAAATCAGGTGTCCCTTCCGCAAAGGTGAGTTTTGCGGACCAAAGCCTTGGCTTTGGTGATGGTACGCAGACGCAGTACCAGCTGAGCAAAACCTATGTGTCTGGCGAGCACAGTTATACTCGACCGATCAAAAAGCCCGTTCTCGGGACGGTTGCTGTCGGGATAGAGCAAGATGAGCAGCAAGAGGGGGTCGACTTCGAGGTCAATGCGACCACAGGGGTTCTGACTTTTTTCCACCCGCCGGACCCTGCCACACGCGTTCTTGCAGGATTTGAATTTGATGTGCCCGTGCGCTTTGATAGTGATCGCATCCTGACCAGTGTCGCGAGCTTTCACGCGGGCCAGGTGCCGGATGTGCCGATCATTGAGGTGCGCGTCTGATGGGGGGCATTGATGAGGCGCTGTGCACGCATTTGGCACAGGGGGTAACGACGCTCTGCCACGCTTGGGTCATTACCAGAGCAGATGGTAAGACATTTGCCTTTACCGATCATGACATGCCGTTGGATTTTGCTGGCCACACTTTTTGGGCTGATACCGGGTTGAGTGCGATGGCACTTGCGCAGAGCACCGGGTTATCTGTCGACAACACCGAAGCGATGGGTGCCTTAAGCGATACGTCGATCCGCGAAGATGAGATTGAACAGGGCCGGTTTGATGGCGCGGAAGTCCTTGCTTGGCTGGTGAATTGGGCGGATGTGTCTGAGCATTGGTTGCAATTTCGCGGATCCATTGGAGAACTTACGCGGTTTGGAGGGGCATTCCGAGCCGAGTTGTGAGGATTAACCGAGGGGCTGAACAGGCCACTGGGTCGGGTATACCAAAAGCCCTGTACGGCCGTGTTGGGAGACCGTAATTGCGGCTTTGACGCTTCCCAACAGGGCTATGCGGAAACATTGCCTGTGCAGGCCGTTACCGAGGCGCGCGAATTTCGATGGGAAGCGTTTCTTGGCTTTGACCCAGAATGGTTCGCTCGCGGTCGATTGGAAGTTGTTGATGGTCCTGCAGCAGGACTGTGGGGGATGATCAAACATGATCGGATCGTGGACGGCGCGCGCATCATCGAGTTGTGGGAACCGTTGCGCGGTGCAATAGCGGCGGGTACGCAGATCCGGTTGATCGCTGGTTGCGACAAACGCGCGGGTACTTGTCGGTTAAAGTTCAACAACTTCCGCAATTTTCAAGGGTTTCCTGATTTGCCCAGTGAAGATTGGGTGGTGTCTGTCCCGCGCTCTGGTGGTGCCAACACTGGCGGTAACTTGCGATGACCGCGCGGGGGGTATTGATAGCCACAGTCGCGCGCAAGTGGATAGGGACACCCTATGTGCATCAAGCCGCGACAAAAGGTGCAGGCAGTGACTGCCTTGGACTTATCCGCGGTGTTTGGCGTGAAGTCCTAGGCGCGGAGCCTGAGGCGGTTCCAGCATATTCGATGGATTGGTCTGAGCCACAGGGCGAAGAACACCTTTGGGCCGCAGCACTTCGCAACTTGAAGCCCAAGCAATGTGGTCCTGATGCCCCCGGGGACGTCTTGTTGTTTCGGATGCGGCAGGGGGCGGTTGCCAAGCATCTGGGCCTTATGGGCCGCGTTGATGATGCCCCAAGCTTTATTCACGCCTACGCGCGGCATGGGGTGGTTGAGAGCCCGTTAAGTGAGCCGTGGCAGCGGCGCATCGTTGCATGTTTTGAATTTCCTGAGGAGAAGAACTGATGGCGACTATACTTCTTTCGGCGGCGGGAGCTGCAGTCGGTGGCTCCGTTGGAGGCACGCTCGCAGGGCTTTCATCGGTGGCCATTGGTCGTGCCGTAGGCGCAACCCTTGGCCGTGTTGTGGATCAGCGATTGCTTGGGCAGGGAGGTGCGGCCGTTGAGACTGGCAGGGTTGACCGTTTCCGGCTGACCGGTTCTGGCGAAGGTGAGGCCATTACCCAGCTATATGGGCGTCTTCGACTGGGCGGCCATGTCATTTGGACTTCAGATTTCGAAGAAGTTGCCACAACAAGTGGGGGTGGGAAAGGTGGCTCTCCAACGCCTCAGACAACCGAATACAGCTATTCGGTCAATGTGGCGATTGGCCTTTGCGAAGGAGAAATTACCCGCGTTGGGCGTGTTTGGGCCGATGGCGAGGAGATCGCCCCCGACGATCTTAATATGGTTGTCTATAAAGGGAGCAGAACCCAGCAACCTGATCCGATCATGGAAGCGATCGAGGGGCCCGGTATGGTGCCTGCATATCGTGGTACAGCTTATGTCGTGATGGAAAGCCTTGCGTTGCAGAGGTTTGGCAACCGTGTGCCACAGTTTACGTTTGAGGTGGTCCGCCCTGAACAGCGTGATGCACCGGGTGCGAGCCATGCATTGAGCTATGGTGTCGAGGGGATCGCTCTGATCCCCGGAACGGGTGAGTATTCGCTTGCAACGACACCTGTGAATTACGTGGATGTCGGTGATGCAAGTTGGAGTGCCAATATTTCCACCCCTGCAGGCAAAACCGATTTTTCGGTATCGCTTGAATGTATGGATGAGGAATTGCCTGAGCTTAAAGCCGCATCCTTGGTGGTGTCTTGGTTTGGGGATGATCTGCGATGTGGAAACTGCACGATCCGGCCCAAAGTTGAGGATGCGGTCATCGAAGGCGAAAACATGCGCTGGTCCGTTACAGGACTGTCCCGTAGCAACGCTCAGGTTATCGCTGAAGAAGACGGTCGGCCAATCTATGGCGGAACGCCCACGGACACCTCGGTCGTTGAGGCCATTCAGGCCATGAATGCCGCCGGTAAGGCCGTGATGTTTTATCCTTTCATCTTAATGGATCAACAAGACGGCAACACAAAGCCCAACCCATATGACAGCACACAGAGCCAACCTGCATTGCCTTGGCGGGGGCGCATCACGTTGGACAAAGCGCCGGGACGAGATGGCAGCACAGACGGCACAGCGGCAGCCGAGGCCGACGTAAATGCATTCTTTGGGACAGCGAGTGCTGCAGATTTTGCGGTGTCTGGGGGCGAAGTTACCTACAGCGGGCCGGAAGAATGGTCACTTTCTCGGTTTATCCTGCACTATGCGGCGCTTTGTGCTGCAGCGGGAGGGGTTGATGCATTCTGTATTGGTTCCGAGATGCGGGGTCTCACTCAGATACGTTCTTCGCTAAACACGTTTCCCGCCGTCGCCCGCTTTCGTTCGCTTGCAGCGGACGTGCGCAGCCTTGTCGGGCCAGAAACCAAATTGAGCTATGCGGCCGATTGGAGCGAATACTTCGGGTACAGCCCGCAGGATGGGACAGGGGATCGCTTCTTCCACCTCGACCCGCTTTGGGGTGATGAGAACATCGACTTTATTGGCATCGATAACTACATGCCGCTGTCTGATTGGCGGGCAGGCGATACCCATCTGGATGCCCAAGATTGGGATGCGGTCTATAACCTCGACTATCTCAAATCTAACATTGAAGGTGGTGAAGGGTACGATTGGTATTACCGCTCAAACGAAGCGCGCGATGCGCAGATCCGGTCGCCGATCACGGATGGTGCCCACAATGAGCCCTGGGTTTACCGCTACAAGGATATCCGCAGTTGGTGGAGTAATTACCATAACGAACGTGTGGGCGGCGTCCGCTCTGATCTGCCGACGGACTGGATCCCTGCTAGCAAGCCGATTTGGTTCACGGAATACGGATGTGCAGCTGTCGACAAAGGGACCAACCAGCCCAATAAGTTTCTTGATCTGAAGAGTTCCGAAAGCAGTCTGCCGCGCTTTTCGACAGGTGCGCGAGACGACCTGATGCAAATGCAGTATTTGCGGGCGACGATTGATTATTGGGCTGATACGAAAAACAATCCGACGAGCCCTGAATATGAAGGGGCAATGGTCGACATGCGCCGGGCATTTGTTTGGGCATGGGATGTGCGACCTTACCCGTTTTTCCCCAATAATCGCGAATTATGGAGCGATGGGACGAGCTATGCCCGTGGGCATTGGATCAATGGGCGTACTTCGTCGCGATCGCTTGCATCTGTCGTGGGAGAGATTTGCCGCCGAGCAGGGGTCCACAATTGCGAAACCGATGGGCTCTATGGAACCGTGCGCGGCTATGCGGTTGATCAGGTCAGCGATGCGCGCGCGTCATTGCAAGCTTTGATGCTGCGGTTCGGCTTTGACGCGATCGAACGGGACGGCGTGCTAAAATTCCGGATGCGCAATGGCGCAGAGGAGACCTTACTCGATCCCGATGCTCTGGCAGTTACCAGTGAGCTGGATGGTATCTCTGTTCAGACCCGGGATTCCGAAGCCGAAATTGCAGGGCGAGTGCGATTGCGGTTTGTTCAGGCCGATGGAAACTTTGATGTGGTTTCCGAAGAGGCAGTGCTTGCAGATGAAGCCACACATGCGGTCGCTGCATCTGAGTTTAATATGGCACTGACGCGCGCTGAAGGACGCCAGGTTGCCGAACGTTGGTTGACCGAGGCTCGTGTGGCCCGCGAAACGCTGCGCTTGGCGTTGCCGCCCTCGAAACTGGCGCTGGGCGCGGGTCATGTAATCGAGCTGCCCGGCGATCAAGGGGAAGGCCCTGCGCGCTACCGAATTGACCGGATTGAGCAGACCGAGTTGCAGCAGGTTGAGGCCGTCAGGATTGAGCCGGAAGTCTATGATCCTGCACCCTTTGATGATGAACTAGTCCAGATGCGCCCTTTCGTGGCTCCTGTCCCAGTCTATTCATTGTTTCTGGACCTGCCGCTTCTGAAAGGTGATGAGGTGCCCTTTGCGCCGTTTATAGCGACCACAGCGCGTCCTTGGCCGGGCAGTGTGGCCCTTTATAGCGGGCAAACGGATGCAAACTATGCTCTCAACTCCATTTTGCCGCTGCGGGCCACAATGGGTCGAACAAAGAATGCCATGAAGGGTGCATCTGCCGGTTTGATAGATCACGGTGATGCACTGGAGGTCAAATTGATCAGCGGTCGTCTGGAATCCGTGGATATGGAGGCGCTACTGAGCGGGGCGAACATTGCGGCCATTGGTGATGGCAACTCTGACCGTTGGGAGGTTTTTCAATTTATGGAGGTGCAGCTCTTGGCACCAGGGCGTTACCTGATCCGCAAGCGTCTGCGGGGGCAGGCGGGCTCTGATGGGTTGATGCCTTTGGTCTAGCCGGCTGAATCGCGCTTTGTCCTGCTGAATGGCGCACCAAAGCAGATTGAACTACGCGCAACCTGCGCCGGGTGTCGCAACATTACCGCATTGGCGCGGCGCGGCGCGGGGTGTCAGACCCTTCATATCGCCATCTGCAACGCGCATTCGATGGCAATGGTCTGCGACCTTATCCGCCTTGCCACGTTAGCGCGCGGCGGCAGGTTGGTGGGGACTATGACATTGGTTGGATACGGCGCACCCGGATTGATGGCGATACATGGGACGGCCTTGAGGTTCCGCTAGGTGAAGAATCGGAAAGCTATCTTGTGCAAATCCACAAGAACGGCCTGCTAATCCGAGAGGCACAGGTCGGGACGCCCCATTGGACCTATGATCTTGCCGCTCAAACTTCGGATGGCATTTCGGCTCCGTTTGCCGTCAAAATCGCGCAGATATCAGCAAGTTATGGAGCAGGACTGTTTGAACGCCTGTTGATAGAATCGTAATGCGTTCGGTTGGTTATGGTGATTTGCGGGCCGCGGCACGTGTTCTGCAAGCTGCGCCGCTTGTTGCGCGCCAAGATCTTGCTGCCCAGTTGGTACGCGAAGCCCATTGGGCCGACAAATTTGGCCAAAGGTTATCAAAACCACATCCAGAATGGGGCGGTGGCACTCTGAGCGGTGCTGCTGCCCGATTTGAGCGATCGGCAGACACATGGATAAGTGATGCAACTTACCGTCACTGTATTTCGCTGGTTTTACAGGCGCTTGACTGCCGTGACGCCTTTGTCGGCTAGATTAATTTACCCCGAGAGGGTTTTCGTTCTGCGTGCAGATGTTAAGTAAGAGGAGCTTGGCATCTAAGGACAGATCAAATGGCAGAACCACGTAGCAACATTGCATCCATGGACCCGCTTTGGGACCAGATATTATTTGAGGCACGGCAGGCCGTTGTCGATGAACCCCTTATTGGTGGGTTCGTTCATGCGTGTATCTTGCATCACAAGTCTCTCGAAAAGGCGTTATCCTACCGGATTGCGGCCAAACTCGCGTCCAACGAAATGTCGATGATGGTCGTGCGAGATGTGGTTGAGCAGGCCTTTTCGTCCGATCCTTCGTTGATCAGTGCGTCACGCGCAGATTTGGCTGCGATTTACGAACGCGACCCAGCCTGCCACCGCCTTTTGCAGCCGATCCTCTATTTCAAAGGGTATCAGGCAATTCAGGCCTACCGAATAGCGCACCATCTTTGGACAAAGGGCCAGTCTGATTTGGCCTATTTTTTCCAGATGCGCGTGTCAGAGATTTTTGGCGTCGACATTCATCCAGCCGCCGTCATTGGCAAAGGGATCATGATCGACCATGCCCATTCTGTCGTGATTGGCGAGACCGCAGTTGTGGGCGATAATGTTTCAATGCTGCATTCAGTGACGTTGGGTGGGACGGGCAAAGAAGAAGAGGACCGTCATCCTAAGATTGGCAATGGCGTGTTGATTGGCGCTGGTGCCAAAGTTCTTGGGAACATCACCGTAGGCCATTGCAGTCGTATCGCTGCGGGGTCTGTGGTTCTTGAGGCAGTGCCAGCTTGCAAGACCGTCGCGGGAATACCCGCGCGGATCGTGGGTGAGGCAGGCTGTGATCAGCCGTCGGTATCAATGAACCATATGCTGGGCCCTTGGGAGCAAAGCGAAAACTGATTTTTTGGCTAACTGACGTAATGAACGAATATGAGAATGAAAAAGCCGAAGGCATTGCCTTCGGCTTTTTAGTTTCTAACGCGAGCAACTCGCAGGAGCAGGCAGCACTTGATGGCGCTAGGCCAGCATGGTCATCGGCGCTTCGAGGTTGTCCTTGATCGCGTTAAGCAATTCCGCGCCAAGTGCCCCGTCGATGACACGGTGATCAACAGAAAGCGTGACTGACATCACCGTTGCCACACCCAACTCACCATCTTTGCCGACAACTGGCTTCTTAACGCCGGCACCCACAGCAAGGATCGCGCCGTGTGGTGGGTTAATGACCGCATCGAAATTGTCGATGCCAAACATCCCAAGGTTAGAGATCGCAAAACTGCCGCCCTGATATTCATGCGGTGCCAACTTGCGATCACGCGCACGGCCCGCGAGGTCTTTCATTTGCGCCGAAAGCGCGGAAAGAGACTTCATCTCGGCGTCCTGAAGGACCGGTGTAAACAGACCACCTTCGATGGCGACAGCCACAGCAACATCCGACGGCTTTAGCTTGAGGATACGGTCGCCCGCCCAAACAGCATTCGCATCTGGTACTTGCTGAAGCGCCAAGGCGCAGGCCTTGATTATGAAATCATTGACCGACAGCTTGATGCCACGCGGTTCGAGTTGCTTGTTAAGCTGCCCACGGAACGCCATCAGCGCATCCAACTGGATGTCCCGGCGCAGGTAGAAATGCGGGATCGATTGTTTGGCTTCGGTAAGGCGCGAGGCGATGATTTTGCGCATACCATTGAGGCTGACTTCCTCGTACTCGCGCCCCTCGTACATTTTGGCAACCGCGCTGGCTGACGGCCCGGTTGCGAGGGTTGTTGCGGCGGGTGCAGCAGCTTCGGGTGCCGCTGCGGCCATGGGTGCGTCTGATTTTGACAGGCCTTCTACATCAGCTTTGACAATCCGACCATGCGGACCAGAGCCAGTTACTTGCGCAAGATCCACTCCTTTGTCGGCAGCGATGCGCCGGGCCAGAGGCGTGGCAAAGATGCGCGTTCCATCAGAACTTGCCGGCGCAGAAGGGGCCGGGGCCGCACTTGGAGCAGGCGCTGCAACAGCAGCTTCGTTTGGGGTCTCAGCTGGTGCCGCGGCTGCCGACGAAGAGCCAATGTCATCGACGCTTTCACCTTCTTCGAGAAGGACGGCAATGGCGGCATTCACTTTAACGCCTTCGGTGCCTTCTGCGATCAGGATCTTGCCGATGGTGCCTTCATCAACGGCCTCGAATTCCATCGTGGCCTTATCGGTCTCGATTTCGCACATCACGTCGCCGGAGGACACGGTATCGCCCTCCTTGACCAGCCATTTGGCCAATGTGCCTTCTTCCATGGTGGGGCTGAGGGCGGGCATGAGAATTTCGATGGGCATGGTGTCCGCTCCTTATTTGTAAGTGACTTTTTTCACAGCTTCGATCACCTCGTCGGTGGTCAATAGCGCGTGTTTTTCCAAGTTCGCCGCATAGGGCATCGGGACGTCCTTGCCTGTGCAGTTGATCACCGGCGCATCGAGGTAATCGAATGCCTCTTGCATGATCACAGATGAGATGTAGCTGCCAACGGACCCTTGCGGCCAGCCTTCTTCGACGGTGACGCAACGGTTGGTTTTCATGACCGACGCGATGATGCTGTCTGTGTCCATTGGGCGCAGGGTACGCAGATCAAGAACTTCGGCATCAATGCCATCTTCGGCAAGCTTTTCTGCAGCTTCAAGCGCGTAGCTTACGCCAATGCCAAAGCTCACAATGGTGACGTCTTTGCCTTCGCGCCAAATTCGGGCTTTACCAAACGGTACCGTATAGTCCTCGACATCCGGCACATCAAAGCTGCGGCCATAAAGGATCTCATTCTCAAGGAAAATGACTGGGTTCGGGTCGCGGATCGCCGTTTTCATCAGACCTTTGTAGTCCGACGCAGAGTAGGGCATCACGACCTTAAGGCCGGGCACCTGCATATACCACGCAGCGTAATCTTGGCTGTGTTGCGCACCAACGCGCGCTGCGGCACCGTTTGGCCCACGAAAGACCATCGGTGCGCCCATCTGACCACCAGACATATACAGCGTCTTGGCCGCAGAGTTGATAATATGGTCGATCGCCTGCATTGCAAAGTTGAACGTCATAAATTCAACGATCGGGCGCAGACCGCCAAAGGCCGCCCCCGTGGCAATCCCGGCAAAGCCATGTTCGGTGATCGGTGTGTCGATGACCCGCTTGGGTCCGAACTCATCCAGCATCCCCTGGGAAATTTTATAGGCACCTTGGTATTCGGCAACCTCTTCGCCCATCAAGAACACGTCGCCGTCGCGGCGCATTTCTTCGGACATGCCGTCGCGCAGCGCTTCGCGGACGGTCTGCTTCTTCAGCGTTGTGCCTTCGGGCCAATCAGGAGAGCTATCCACCTTGGGCGCTGCCGGTGCGGCTTGCTTGGCCTGAGCAGGAGCCTCAGGTGCTTTTGCCTCTGCAGCAGCAGGCGCGGTGGCCACGGTGTCGATGGCAGAGGCATCTTCGCCCTCTTCCAAAAGCACGGCGATGGCGGTGTTCACTTTCACGCCTTCGGTGCCTTCAGCGATCAGTATCTTGCCGATGGTGCCTTCATCCACGGCTTCAAATTCCATGGTGGCTTTGTCGGTTTCGATCTCGGCCATGATGTCACCGGATTTGACGGTATCGCCTTCCTTGACCATCCACTTGGCAAGCGTGCCTTCTTCCATGGTGGGGCTCAGGGCGGGCATTAGAATTTCGGTAGCCATGATTTAAGCCTCCTGCGCAACATTTGTGGCGTAAATATCGGTCCAAAGCTCTTCAAGCGCAGGTTCCGGTGAGTTCTTTGCGAATTCTGCACTCTCGTTCACGATGCCTTTGATTTCCTTGTCGATCGCCTTGAGGTCATCCTCGCTGGCGTGTTTTCCGGTAAGCAACAAGGTGCGCACCGCCTCAATCGGGTCACGCTCATCGCGCATCTTTTGGACCTCTTCGCGGGTCCGGTACTTGGCCGGATCCGACATCGAATGGCCTCTGTAGCGGTAGGTCTTAATCTCAAGGATATAGGGGCCTTTGCCTGACCGGCAGTGTTTAACGGCCGTTAGGCCTGCCGCTTTAACCGCCAGCACATCCATGCCGTCAACAGCCTCGCCCGGAATGCCAAACGCTTTGCCGCGTTCGTAGATTTCGG
This sequence comes from Sulfitobacter sp. SK012, assembly GCF_003352085.1. Classification (NCBI taxonomy): domain Bacteria; kingdom Pseudomonadati; phylum Pseudomonadota; class Alphaproteobacteria; order Rhodobacterales; family Roseobacteraceae; genus Sulfitobacter; species Sulfitobacter sp. SK012. The sequence goes on along the minus strand of NZ_CP025804.1, from coordinate 2,868,706 downwards.
CAGAAGACGTTGATCGCTGCTGGGACGTACCCATCGCATATTGGTTGTTCTCGATCACAAAGATACAGGGCAATTCCCAGAGTGCGGCCATATTGAACGCCTCATAAACTTGCCCTTGGTTCGCGGCACCATCCCCGAAATAGGTGAATGTTACGCGCCCGTTTTCTTTGTATTTATCTGCAAATGCCAACCCGGCACCCAATGGAACCTGTGCTGCGACAATGCCGTGGCCGCCATAGAAATGCTTCTCTTTCGAGAACATATGCATGGAGCCGCCTTTGCCCTTGGAGTATCCACCTTCGCGGCCGGTCAGCTCTGCCATCACGCCTTTTGGGTCCATGCCGCACGCCAACATATGGCCGTGATCACGGTAGGATGTGATGCGCTTGTCGCCTTCCTCTGCTGCGGCCTCAAGGCCCACAACAACGGCTTCTTGGCCGATATACAGGTGGCAGAAGCCACCAATCAGCCCCATGCCATAAAGCTGGCCTGCCTTTTCCTCGAACCGTCGGATAAGCAACATGTCGCGGTAAAAGGCTTTCAACTCATCTGGTGAAACGTTGGGTTTTGAGGCGGATTTCTTGGCAGCCATGTGCAGCTTCCTCTGTCTGGCGCGAGGGGTGCGCGAATATAGTTTAGCGTTAAACTATTATCTAGCGGATTCGGTTCGGATTGGCGAGAGGCTTTGTTACCCACCTAATACCATGCACGATCGAGCGACAATCTTCACAGAAAGACCATAATTGTCCCGCGTTTCAGACAAGGTTTCCCGCTAGCTGGAAATGTGACGGATTGTCTGTCCAGTGGAGAGGGTGAATCCCTATGCCGTATTTTTCAGAGCTGAAATACCTCGGCAACCGGTTTGTTGATTTTCTGGAAGTCGCGGTGGATGCCGGGACGGATGTCAGCAATATTACGGTAGTTATCTATAATCCAAGCGGCACAGTCCGCTCGACCAATGTCTTGGTTGCCTCGACAGGCACGGTTGCAGGCCAAGATGTCTATGTCATTGATACTACCACATCCGCCACCTTCAACGGGCTGAACGCAAATGGCGGTGCGGCATTGGTTGTGGACGGCACCGTTACGCAATTTGTGTCCTTCAATGGTCCACTTACAGCGACTTCAGGGCCAGCAAGCGGCACAACCAGCACAGTTGTTGGCACCACACCGTCCGGCGCATCGCTCGAAAGCGTCGATGGCGGAGCAACATATACCGTTCAAACAACACCCACCTCCGGGACGGTTCCGTGCTTTCTCGAAGGGACGATGATCCGCACGCCCCAAGGAGAGCGTCGGATCGAGGATTTACGCGCCGGGGATTTGATCGACACCGTTGATAGCGGCGCACAGCCCTTGTTGTGGCATGGGGACTTCAAGATATCGGTGAAACAAGCCGCCCTTGCTGGCACATGTCCGATTATCATTTCGAAAGGTGCGTGGGGCAATGGCTTGCCTCTGCGTGATCTGCGCCTGTCGCCAAACCACTGCGTGGTTGTATCGGGCCCAGCCTGCATGTTGTTGTTTGGCGAAGACGACGTTCTGGTCCCAGCAAAAGCGCTGTTGGGATGGCCCGGAGTGCGCGCGGCAAGGCCCAGCAACCCGATTGTCTACCATCATCTTTTGTTTTCGGATCATCAGATCATCTTTGCCGATGGATTGGCTTCAGAAAGCCTTAATCCGGGTCTTCAGGTCCGACAGGGTCTCGATGCCGCTGACCTCACTGCAATGGAGGCCGCATTTGCGGGCGAGGGGGCAGCGGTGGATCAATACGGTTCAGTTGCGCGCCGCATTTTACGGCCCTTTGAGGCCGATGTGCTGATGTCGCAGATGGGCTCAGACCACACCGTCACATATGATCGTGCACTAGAGGCCGCGTAGGCCGCAGGCCTGTGATGTTTAACGAATTACAATTTCGTCTGCGCGGATCATGCCAAGCACTTTGCGCGCCTGTTCGTCCAGCAAATCAAGATCGAGATAGCCATCCGACAACCGGTGAGTCAGGTTTTCCATCCGGATGACATCGGCTTTGACGACAAAAAGCTGGGCACGCAGATCAGACGCCTCAGCTAGGATTTCGGCACGCCGAAACAAACCAAAATCCCCTTGCACGGCGGCAAAGGTGAAATAGAGGCTCAACGCAAAAGCGATTGCGAAAAATAGCAGGGGGCCAAAGGCCGGTCTGATGGGTCGGTTCATGTCTGCTCTGCCTGTGAGCACCTCTTGGCGGGTGCGCACCTACAATATGCCACAGGCGAATCACAAAGGGAATCCCTTGATTAAGCTATTTTTCCTTTGCCATGATGAACGCCGTCAGGGAAACCGTGATCGCGCGGGGGCTAAGGCGCGGCATGAAAGCGGACAGCTTGTTCAACAGACCGGGCACCACCACAGCACGTCCCGCAAGGGCACCTTTCCAGCCCGCTTCCGCAACCTGATCCGCACGGGCAGGGGGCGACAGTTTTAGGATACGCGCGCTGGTCATGTCAGCGGCCTCAAAAAACTGCGTCTGCGTCGCTCCGGGGCAAAGCGCCGTGACAGTGATCCCTGTGCCGCGCAATTCATGTCGCACCGCCTCAGACAGCGACAGCACATAAGCTTTGGTCGCATGATAGACGGCCATATTTGGCCCCGGCACAAACGCGGCAACGGATGCAACGTTCAAGATACGCCCACTGCGCTGCACCGCCATATGCGCGATGGCCAATTTCATCAATCGGTTCAACGCCAGGATGTTCACGTTGATCGACGCCAACTCGCGGTCCCAGCTCTCGGCATCGGCAAAGGCATCATTGCTGCCGAGCCCTGCGTTGTTGATCAGGTAATCGATTTGGCGGTCTTTGCTGGCCTGCGCCCACATCTTATCGACCTGCGCCATGTCATTTAGGTCCGCGGGGATCACGACCACGTCAACCTCCGGGCTGCGCAACTCTGTTGCTAGCGCCTGCAATTTGTCCTCAGACCGCGCGGTCAGGATCATATTACGTCCATTGCGCGCAGCGAGGCGGGCGAATTCAACGCCCAAACCTTCTGACGCGCCGGTGATTAGGGTCCATGTCGTCATCGCGGCCTCCAATTCAAAAGAATGTTGCCTGGGGCAGAGCCCAGCACAGGTCTGTCCGCTACGCTACCCAAGGGCGGCAACACCGGGCAAGGTTTTGCCTTCCATCCATTCTAGAAACGCTCCACCAGCGGTCGAGATGTAGGTAAAGTCATCCGCCACACCGGCCTGATTAAGGGCCGCAACGGTGTCACCGCCCCCAGCAACCGAGATCAGTTTACCGGCCTTGGTGCTTGTTGCAGCCGTACGGGCAGCAGCGACAGTCGCCGTGTCGAAGGGCGGAATTTCAAACGCGCCCATCGGGCCGTTCCAGATCAGCGTCTTCAGGGTCCCAAACGCGGCCTCAAGTGCTGCAACGCTCTCAGGTCCTGCATCGAGCACCATTTGGTCGTCCTCCAGCACCGTGTCGGGTCCAAGTGCGACAACGGTGTGGTCTGCGCCTGCTTTAAAGGCGCGCGCCACGAGCCCATCAACGGGCAACAACACGCGGCATCCAGCTTTTTGCGCCTGCGCCATGATGTCGCGCGCGGTGTCAAAGAAATCGGGCTCCTGAAGCGACGCGCCCAGCTTGGCACCGCTGGCTGCCAAAAACGTATTCGCCATGCCGCCGCCAATGACCAACAGATCAAGCCGGTTTACTAAGTTTTCGAGCAGCTCGATCTTGGTCGATACCTTCGCCCCTCCCACAACCGCACCAACAGGGCGCTCTGGCTTGGCCAAGGCCGCCTCCAGCGCCGACAGTTCCGCTTGCATCAAGCGGCCCGCGCAAGATGGCAACATCCGCGCCACAGCTTCGGTTGAGGCATGCGCCCGGTGCGCCGCTGAAAACGCATCATTGCAATAGACATCGGCCAAACCGGCCAAACGGCGGGCGAACGCAGCATCATTCGCTTCTTCGCCGGGATAAAAGCGGATGTTCTCCAAAAGCAGCACGTCGGCTCCTTGTGCCGCGTGAGTCAGTGCCTCAGCAGCTTCAAGCGTCTCAATCAGCGTGACGTTCAGCCCCAGCGCATCCTCAAGTGCGGGCAGCACTAGTGCGAGGCTCATGTCAGGGTTCACTTTGCCCTTGGGCCTTCCAAAATGCGCCACCAGCATTGGCTTGCCGCCTTTGGCGATCACATCGCGCACAGTGGGCACGATGCGTTCGATCCGCGTGGCGTCCGTGACGCGGCCGTTTTCGACTGGGACGTTGATGTCTACCCGTATCAGCACGCGTTTGCCTGAAAGGTCCATGTCGTCCAGTGTTTTCCAGCTCATCATCATCTCCGGGTTATCGATCACATTAAGCTGTGTTTTGCCGTTTACGTCTCTCAGGTCAATGGACCCGCTTGGCAATTGCGTCTGCGCGCCTTAGGTAACACTCAACATTTTAGACAGGAGCGCCCCATGGCCGAGATCAAAGACCCAGAAAACACTATCCTGATGGAGCTGAAAGGCGGCACCGTCACCATTCAGCTTTTGCCCGATATTGCGCCCGAACATTGCGGCCGCATGAAAGAACTCGTGCGCGCAGGCAAATATGACAACGTAGCATTCCACCGCGTGATCGACGGCTTCATGGCGCAAACGGGCGACGTGCAGCATGGCAACATGGAAAAAGACTACAACCCACGTGGTGCCGGTACAGGCGGCTCAGATATGCCCGACCTGCCAGCGGAATTCTCCAAAGTACCGCACGCACGCGGATCAATCGGAGCCGCACGTTCTGCCAACCCAAACTCGGCCAACAGCCAGTTTTTTGTGAACTTTAAGGATAACGACTTCCTGAACGGTCAATACACCGTCTACGGTCAGGTCATCTCCGGGATGGAACATGTCGACGCCCTGAACAAAGGCGAGCCACCTGCGGATCCCGACCGCATGATCAGCGTTAAGGTTGCTGCTGATGCCTAAGCATTTCGCAGCCGCCGCACTCGCTACGTTGATCGCGACCTCTGCCGGGGCTACCGGCATTCAGATCGAAGTCGCAGGCGAGGCCAATGGCACCATCACCATCGACTTGCTCGAAGACGTGGCCCCTCTACACGCCGCCCGCATCGCGGATTTGGCAGCCAACGGTGCCTATGATGGCGTGGTGTTTCACCGCGTGATCGAAGGCTTCATGGCTCAGACGGGTGATGTTCAAAATGGCCTCGAAGGCGGTGACATAGGCCGCGCGGGCACGGGTGGTTCAGACCAGCCTGATTTGCCAGCCGAGTTTTCGGACGTGCCATTTGACCGCGGTGTGGTTGGCATGGCCCGCTCACAAAGCCCTGACTCGGCCAACAGCCAGTTCTTCATCATGTTCGACGAAGGTTACTTCCTGAACGGTCAATACACCGTTGTGGGCCGCGTCACCGATGGGCTTGATGTGCTGGACGCGATCAAGCTGGGTGCCGGTGCTAACGGCTCCGTCGTTGGTGCGCCTGACGTCATGAAGAAAGTCACCGTAACGAAGTAATCCGTCGACGGTTTGATAAGGGAAGGGGGCGTGCCAATGGTGCGCCCTTTTTCGTTTTGGGGTGGGCTCTCGCACCATCCCCACAATATTCTATAGTCTGGCAATTGCCTCCTCCTGAGGAGGCTCGGCCAACGTGCCCCGAGCCTCTAAGTTACCGTGAAACTTGCTCAAATGCCGGCGATGCGGGTTAAGCCGATCCCGCGCCAAAGCAGAAAACACCTGACAGCGTCCGACAACTCAGTCCATACTTCCTGCAAGATCGGTTGATTTACATGCATCATCCAACGTCAATCGAAGAATCCTGCGTTGGTGCAAGAGAGGGATACGATGGAGGCGATCGAATTTACGACAGAGATGGCGATCGTGCTTGGTTTGCTTGGCTTTACGGTATTCCTTTTTGTTTCAGAAGTAATCCGCATAGATCTGGCCGCTCTGCTTGTTTTGGTCATCGTCGGGATGCTCAGTTATGTGCCCGGGCTCGAAAGGCTGGCGGACGTCAATCACCTGTTTGATGGGTTTGCGTCAAATGCTGTGATCTCCATTATAGCGGTTATGATTGTCGGTGCCGGGCTGGATAAAACCGGGATCATGAACAAAGTCGCCGCTGCTATCCTCAAACACGGGGGCACGTCAGAAGCGCGCGTAGTCCCAATCGTGTCTGGCACCGTTGGTTTCATTTCTAGTTTTCTGCAGAACGTCGGCGCAGCAGCCCTATTCCTGCCTGTGGTTAGCCGCATATCAGTGCGCTCGGGCATCCCGCTTAGCCGTCTGCTTATGCCAATGGGATTTTGCGCTATCCTTGGCGGCACGATGACGATGGTTGGATCCTCGCCGCTCATTTTGCTGAACGACCTGTTACTTACAGCGAACAAAGGCCTACCCGCCGAGATGCAGATGGAGCCGTTTGGCCTGTTTTCCGTCGCACCGATTGGCGCGGCCCTTATCGCAACCGGTATCCTATATTTTCTCTTCCTTGGGCGTTGGGTATTGCCCGGCTCATCCGATCCTGTGGATGTGGCGTCCGGCCACGGCACGTCCGAATACCTTGAACGGGTATATGGCCTGCACGCGCAGGTTTTCGAAGTTGACGTGCCCGAGGATAGTCCGCTGGTCGGAGAGATCCTTGCCGACATAAACAACGAAAATAACATTTACATCATTTCGACATTTTACCGCGGCAAGGCGTCGATGATCCAGATTTTGACCGCTGAGATTGCGGCACCTTGCCGTCTGGCCATCATTGGCAGCGATGAAGCGGTGCAGAGTTTAGTAACCCGATATGGCCTAACCCTCCGCCCCGAGTTGGACGTTTTTGTCGAGGAGTTCGCCTCGACAAACGCAGGTGTGGCCGAGCTGGTCATTCCGCCCGATTCCAAGCTTGTTGGCAAAAGCCCACGCGACTTGCTGTTGCGCAAAACCTATGGCCTTGGACTGATGGCGATACACCGAGGCGAAGAAACACTGAGCCACGTAAAGACCGAAAGCCACGACTCTACTCAAATCGGATTGGTGCCGTTCAAAGCAGGCGATATGCTTGTCGCACACACCCGTTGGGATAACCTGACCCGCATAAAACGCGACAGAGATTTTATCGTTGTGACAGCGGATTTCCCTCAGGACGAACTCAGACCGCACAAAGTCGGTTGGGCGCTGTTTTTCTTTGTGATCTCTCTGTCGCTGATTTTGTTCACGGATGTCCGACTGTCGCTATGCCTGCTTGCGGGGGCGGTGGGGATGCTCTTATCACGCGTTCTCAGCATTGATGAGGCGTACCGTGCGGTCGGCTGGAACACGGTGTTCCTTTTGGCCAGCCTCATTCCACTTGGGCAAGCGGTGCAAAACACTGGGACCGCCGAGTGGATCGCGCAACAAATTCTGACCATTCTGGATGGGTGGCCCATCTGGTCGCTGCAAGCCGGGGTCGCTATTCTTGCGACGGTGTTCTCACTGGTAATGTCGAATGTCGGAGCAACGGTTCTGCTTGTGCCACTGGCCGTCTCTATTGCGGTGGCCGCTGGTGCCAATCCTGCGGTGTTTGCGCTGACGGTGGCTATCTCGACGTCAAACTCGTTCATTATTCCGACCCATCAGGTCAATGCACTGATCATGGGCCCTGCGGGATACAAAGTGATCGATTTCGTCAAGAGCGGTGGCATTATGACGATCCTATTCTTGATCGTATCTCTCACGATGCTGAACGTTGTTTTCTAGGCCAAAGAGTTGCCCGAAGTTGTCTGAAAATCGGCCTTCGGGAGGGCCTAACCAACACTGCTTTGACAAAAACTGGGGCGTGGATTAACCATCCCTTTGGTCAATTATTGCGCAACTGCCTTGACGCAACGCTCTTGGAATGCGCTCCTTGCTGCACTGATGGGAGTTCAGAATGCGTTACTTACCTTTGGCTGTTGTTGTGTTGTTGGTGCCGTTTGGCTTGCTATTGGCTGGACCTGCGCCCTTTTGGGGCGGCGCAATATCCGCCATCGCTTTTCTGTTGTCGCTGCTGGGGTTGAACGATCTGTTTCAAAACAAAAGTGCTGTTCTCAAGAACTACCCGCTGGTCGCGCGGTTGCGGTTTTTGTTTGAACATTTCCGCCCCGAAATACGTCAGTATTTCCTAGAGAGCGACCACGAAGAAACACCATTTTCCCGCGAACAACGTGCCTTGGTCTATCGCCGTGCGAAAGGTATGGAAGGGCTCAGGCCTTTCGGCACCCTGCGCAATGTCAATGAAGTCGGGCACGAATGGATCAACCACTCCATGATGCCGCAACATCTGCCTGCTGATCCTTTTACGGTTACGTTTGGCGGTCCGGGATGCACAAAGCCCTACAAAGGATCCGTCCTGAATATTTCCGGAATGTCGTATGGCGCATTGTCCCCAAATGCCATCGAGGCCCTAAACGGAGGGGCAAAGATGGGTGATTTCGCGCACACTACCGGCGAGGGCTCTATCTCAAAGTTTCACCGCAAGCACGGCGGCGATTTGATCTGGCAGATTGGCAGTGGATATTTCGGATGCCGCACAGCGGATGGTCAATTTGATCCAGAAAAGTTTGCGACCACCTCTGCCGAGGATCAGGTTAAAATGATCGAAATTAAGCTGTCGCAGGGGGCAAAACCCGGACATGGCGGCATTCTGCTTGGGGCGAAAGTTACCGAGGAAATCGCAGAGGCGCGCGGCATAGAAGTTGGTGTTGATTGTATAAGCCCAAGTTCGCATAGCGCGTTTTCAACGCCGCTGGAGCTTTGCGCTTTTATCCAAGAACTTCGGACTTTGTCAGACGGCAAACCGGTAGGCATTAAGATGTGCGTGGGCCATCCATGGGAATGGTTTGCGATTGCAAAAGCGATCAAGGAAAGTGGCATCAGCCCAGATTTTATTACCGTGGACGGGGCCGAAGGCGGCACTGGTGCTGCGCCGGTAGAATTTGCCGATCACAAAGGCGCTCCTTTGCGCGAAGGTCTGATGCTTGTTCACAACACGCTCGTGGGCCTTGGCATCCGCGACCAGATAAAGGTGATCGCGTCTGGCAAGTTGATCAGCGCCTTTGACATGTGCCGGGTATTTGCTTTGGGGGCAGATGGCTGCAACGTCGCCCGCGGTTTCATGTTTGCGCTTGGCTGCATTCAGGCCCAAGCCTGCCATACGGGGAAATGCCCGACGGGTGTGACAACCCAAGACCCCGGTCGCTACAAAGCCTTGGTGGTTGAGGATAAAAGCACACGGGTCGCGAATTTCCATAAGAACACAATGACCGCTCTGCGGGAGGCCGTGGAATCCTCCGGGCTGTCTCATCCATCAGAATTTACGCCACATCACCTCATGATCCGGATCAGCAGCAGGGAAGCACGATCTGCTGCCAGCCAGTATCTGTGGTTGGAATCCGGAGACCTTGAAGCAAATGATGCGGTTCATCCTGCGTTCGCCAAATATTGGGATCACGCGCAAACTGGCTCCTTTGTGAGCGCAGCGTAAAATTGCAACCTCCTGAGGTGGCAGGCGGTATGTGAGCTTTTGCGTGGTCGAGCTCGGTTCATGCCCCGATCATACAGAAGCGTCTCAGATTACTCAGCACGGGGATCATGCGGATGACCGTATCAAAAATAGCTCAAATCTGGAATTTGCTCAAAAGCATTGAGACAGGCGATCCGGGCCCAGTCGCCGTGGTGAATGAAGCGAAATACGTTCAGCATAATCCTCAGACCCACGAGGGGAGCGAAGGGCTTGCCCTGTTGTTCAAACGGCTCTCAGAAACTGAACCACAGGTCAACATGGTCAGAGGATTTGAGGACGGCGAATTTGTCTTTGCCCATATGGAATATGACTTTGCCACGAGGAAGATTTGCTTTGAGGTCTTTCGATTCGATGATGGCCGTGCGGTTGAGCACTGGGACAATATCCAAGAGAGAACTGGACCAAATGACTCAGGCCGCAGCATGGTGGATGGTCCGACCGAGGTCGCGGACCTTGAATTGACTGAGGCCAACAGGTCTCTTGTTCGGTCCTTTGTTGAAACGGTACTGCTCGACGGGCAGCTCGACCGCATCACCGATTTCATTCAGTCGGATGGATTTTCCGATCATAATCCAACCTCTGCGGATGGGACTTCTGCGCTTCGCCTGGCTCTAGAGAACAAGACAAATGGCGCGCGCCATATCGACTACAAACATATCCACCGCGTTCTGGCGCAGGGCAATTTTGTACTTTGTGCAAGTGAAGGTCAGCGCGGCGGTATTCACTCAGCCTTCTACGATCTGTTTCGAGTCGCAAACGGCATGATTGTTGAACATTGGGACACCACCGAATCCATCGCACCGCGCAGTGAATGGAAAAATACCAACGGCAAGTTCTAGAGCGCTGCGCGCCAGCGTTAAGGGCGCGCACACCCGCACAACATCATTCGTATCCCAGAATGCAAAACGGGCACCGCATATCTCTATGCGGTGCCCGTCAAATCTGTGAAGTCGCTTAAGAAGCGGGGTTTGGCTTTTGCGCTGGTGCTGATTTGGCACCAGGGTTCAGCGGGTCATCTTGACGCTGCACGGAACCTTCAAAATGCGCGCCGCTCTCGATAGCGATGGTCTTGTGGATGATGTCACCCTCAACGCGTGCCGTCGACGTCAGACGCACCTTAAGGCCGCGTACACGGCCTACGATGCGGCCATTGATCACCACGTCATCGGCAATCACTTCGCCTTTGATTGTCGCCGTCTCGCCGATGGTCAGCAGATGCGCGCGGATGTCGCCTTCCACTGTGCCTTCGACCTGAATGTCGCCGGTGGTCTTCATGTTACCCGTGACGTGCAGGTCGGCCGAAAGGATCGACGCTGGTGGCTTGGCCTTTGGGGCGCTTGCCTTGAATTCATTTGGTTTGGGTGCCGCCGAAGGGGAGGGGATCGCAGAGGCCTGAGGCCGCTCCGCATCACCGTCTTTGGGGGAAGGGTCGTTGATTTTGCTCTTAGAAAACATCGTTTGCAGCCTTGATATAAATCATTGGGTTTACCGCTTTGCCGCCGACACGCACTTCGTAGTGCAGGTGAACGCCAGTAACCCGTCCTGAGGCTCCCATATCACCAATCCGCTGGCCGCGCGAGACCCTTTGCCCAACTTTAACGCGCATTTTAGACATGTGAGCGTAGCGTGTCTCAATGCCGAATTCATGCTGTATCTTGACCAAACGACCATATCCTGCGGACCAGCTTGCGCTGACCACTACACCGTCTGCGGTTGCGTAAAGTGGTGTGCCCATACCCGCAGCGAAATCAACGCCTTTGTGCATGCGGCGTCCGCCAGTTTTTGGATCGCGACGAAAGCCAAATTGCGAAGTAAAGCGGAATGCGTTCTTAACGGGTGAGGCAAAAGGCGCTTTTTCAGCGGCGATGCGGTAAAGGTTCAGCCGGTCCATTTGTTCAATCAGACGGTTGGCACGCAATGTGTCAGCCGTTGGTTCTTCGCCGCGGGTTGTAAAGCTTAGCGGCGTGAGTGGGCCGCCTTGGCCGGAGTATCCCCGTCGTACGGTTTTGATAATGCGGTCTGTCGGCATGCCTGCGTTGCGAAACATCTTGTCGAGGGGTGCTACAGAGACGGTCATTGCTTCTTCGAGCTGGCGGAAAATGGTGTTGTTCTGGTCGCGCATTTGGGCGATCTGTTGGGCCATTTCGTCGGCGTGCAGCAGGGCGTCTTGCGCATCAATAATGACCTGATCACGCTCGGCTGCGGTGCGTGCCAGCGCTTCGGCGAGGAAATCCATGGGCGCGCTGCTGGCAGCGATCTGTGCCGCACTAACCCCGTCGCCGGTTTCCAATTCGGCCAGCTGGCTGCGGGCTGCCTGACGGTCTTGCATAGTATCGCGCAGGGTTGATTGGATCACTTCGATCCCGGTTTCCAATTCGCGACGGCGTGTCTCTGAGGACAAGAGCTCTGATTGCATGATGGAAATTTGGGAAAGCGCTGCGTTAAAGCGTTCTTGCGCGGCGAGAGCTTCCTCGGCACGTCCGTCGCGTTGGCCAGAAAGGTCATTCAGACGCGCCTGATAGGTGCGTTGATCGCGCTTGGCTTGCTCACGGAAATTGCCGGATCCGATGCTGTCCATCAAGATGATCGCGGTCGCCACAATGGCCCAACCAATCAGCAGGCCGGACCCTGCGAGGGCCACCAACTGCGTGCCGGGTTTGAGGCGGATAAAACGGGTGTCGTTATCGGACTTTAGAAAAACGCGGCGTTCAGGAAAGAAGTGTTCCAACATGGCGTGGGTTTTAATTGCCAGCTTTGTGCGCACGTTCTACGTTCCTCTTCTGTCCCAGTTCAGCACATCCGACCATCTGCGTGGTCCTATACTGTTAACCAGGTGAGGCATAGCCACCCACCGCCAGTGGGGCAACCCTGTTGACCTGCCAATTCACGGCAATAGCCCGCTTGCCGCCAGTTTTACGGATGGTGGGCAAAAAACCGCCTATTTCAGCGGCTTGGGCTGCCTAGCTGATGTGCCCCAATCAGGCCCCTTCGGCCAATGGCCAATAGAAATCCGGGGGGATGCCAGCCTCCGCCCGCTTTTCCTCGTTGAAAGGGGGTTTTAGATTCCCATGAAAATACTTTCGGACCAGCATGTGAAATTGCTGCGTGGGGTCCAGATCGTGCCGTCCGCACAGAAAGTGAAACCATTTGGACCCGTAGGCAACATGGTGCACTTCTTCCGAATATATAACTTCCAATGCGGCGACGGCCTGATCGGCTTTGGCGCGTTTGAACACCTCAATCATCCCCGGCGTTACATCAAGGCCGCGCGCCTCAAGGACCATGGGCACTACTGCCAAACGTCCCATGAAATCTTCCGCCGTATCTTCGGCGGCGCGCCACATTCCCGCGTGTGCAGGTAGGGCACCGTAATGGCTGCCCAATGCTTCAAGACAGTCGCACATCAGATTGAAATGCTTGGATTCTTCATCCGCGGCTTTCACCCAGTCATCGTAGTATCCAATCGGCATCGGCACATCTGCAAACCGCGCAAGGATGTCCCAATGCAGATCCACTGCGTTCAACTCAATATGCGCGACAGCGTGCAAAAGTGCGATCCGTCCTTCGGGTGTGCCGGGACGGCGGCGCGGCACATCGCGCGGGCTTAATAGCTCCGGCCTTGGCGGCCGTGCAGGATGCATCGGCGGATCGGCGCGGCCAATTTCAGGTGTCTCTCCTTTGGCGCGGGCGGCCTGCCACGCGGCAGCGTATCCGCGTGACAACGCGGTCTTTTCGCGACCGACTGCACATTGCAAAACCGCTTCCGCCATCTGGGCAAGAGGGATCACAGCGCGCGCACAGCCTCCAAGACTTCCTCCACATGGCCGGGCACTTTGACCTTGCGCCAAATGCGCGAAATGTTGCCCTGCGCGTCGATCAGAAACGTAGCGCGTTCGATGCCCATGGATTTCTTGCCGTACATGTTTTTCTCGACCCAAACACCGTAATCTTCGGTGATCGTTTCCTCAAACCCCGAAAGCAACGGCACGGTCAGCGCGTGCTTGGCGGCAAATTTGTCATGCTTGGCCATGGTGTCGCCAGACACGCCGAATACCTTGGCGCCCGCGGCCTCAAACTCTGCCAAATGCGCGGAAAATCCGATCGCCTGTGTGGTGCAGCCGGGGGTGTCATCGCGCGGATAAAAATAGAGGACGACAGGGCTGCCTCGCAAGGCGCTCAGCGTAACTTCGCCGCCGCCAGTGACCGGAAGGGTGAATTTAGGCGCAGGTTCATTGATCTGTGGCATGGTTCTCTCGTCTTTGACATGGAAAGGGGATCGACCTAATGGCATAGTAGGGCAGCACCGGCAAAGTTAAAGCCCCGGCGTTGGATCAAGACCTAAATCTTGGTCGAGTTTTACAACCCCTTGGCGCTGGCCTGCGCCCCCGGTCGGAGTAAGATGCCAGAGCCTGATACCTCCAAAACCTCAGCGCCGAGACAACGTCGCAGTGCCGCGCGCCGGGTTGGCCGGGCTTCGGTGATTGTTGTGCTGTTGCTGGCCGGTTTGATTGTGGGCGGCACGTTGTGGCTGTTTGACCGGCCCTTGCAAGTGCCTGCCTGGGCCCAAGACCGCATTGAAACCCGGCTTGCCCAAGATATCCCGCTTGCCCGTGTGACGTTTGGCGAAATCCGGGTCGTGGTTGAGCGTGGTTGGAAACCACGCGTTCGCCTGCGCAATGTCCGGGTCGAAACCCTTGCCGGTGTGGAGATCATCGCCTTTCGCGAATTCAAAGCGCGTCTGTCCACATCCGCGCTCTTGCAGCGCAAAATAGCCCCGGGCGAGGTTTCATTGGACGGTGTTGTACTCAAGCTTGAGCGCAGCGCAGATGGCCGTGTGTCCTTGCAGGGCGGGACGGGTCGTGCCGGGCCAATGCGCGAATTTGAAAACTTGGGCGCTCTTGTTGACGATCTAGACAGCCTGATGTCGCGCCCCGTCTTGGCGTCGCTAGAGCAAGCCGAACTGCGAGCTTTGACAGTCCAATTCACCGATCTGCGCGCCAACCGGGCTTGGACAGTGGATGGCGGGCGGCTTATTTTGAACCGCGATGGCGATACGCTTTCGATGGCGGCCGATCTGGCCGTGCTTGGTGGTGAATCAGGGATCGCGACACTGGCGGCAAATTACACCAGCGACATCGGCGCATCCGAAGCGGGGTTTGGTCTTACATTTGATGGGTTTTCCGCACGCGATATCGCCACGCAAAGCCCCGCGTTTGGCTGGCTTGATGTGTTACGTGCGCCCATTTCGGGCTCGGTACGCACTGGCGTTTTGCCAGATGGCAGTCTGGCACCGCTCAATGCGACGCTCCAGATTGGTGCGGGTGTGGTGCAACCCAATCGGCAAACCACACCAATCCCCTTTGACGGTGCACGTAGCTATTTATCTTACGATGCCTCTGAGGGTGTGTTGCGCTTTGATGAGTTGTCGCTGCGCAGCAAGTGGGTCTCTTGCCAAGCTGAAGGGACCGCAACGCTGGGCCGCCTAGAGAACGGCCAATTCAGCGATCTGGTCGGGCAATTCAGCGTTAATAACCTCAGCGCCAATCCGCAGCAGATTTACCCCAGTGCTGTATCGCTTGATTCCGCAGAGATGGATTTCCGTCTGCGCCTCAATCCGTTCCGATTTGATCTGGGGCGGCTACAGCTCAATGATCAGGGGCAAATCTTGCAAGCGACTGGCCAGCTTGCTGCCGGGCAGGGCGGTTGGGACGTGGCCGTTGATGCGCAGATGGATGCGGTGTCTTTGCCGCGGTTGATGGCACTGTGGCCTGTGACGTTGAAGCCCAAGACACGTGCGTGGCTGGCCAAGAACCTTAAGTCGGCGTCGGTTTCGAACGCTGATCTGGCACTTCGGTATGGCCCCGAAACTCCGTTGCAGACCTTTCTGGCGTTTGATTATGAAGATGCCGAAGTCACGTTTTTGCGTCACCTGCCGCCCATCACCCAAGCGCGTGGTCATGGCAGCATGGAACGGGACCGGTTTGTGATCTCGCTTGATGGTGGGCAGGTAGAGGCGGCGGTGGGCGGCGCTGTGGCGTTGACCGGATCGTCCTTTATCATTCCTGATGTTAAGGCCAAACCCGGAACCCCGGCGGTGATCCGGTTTAATTCGCAATCCTCGGTCACGGCGGCGTTGTCATTGTTAAACCAGCCGCCAATGACTGTGATGGACAGAGTGCGCCTGCCGGTAGAGATTGCTGACGGCCAAGCGGTGCTGTCGGGTACTTTAGCATTGCCGCTGCGCAAAGGCGGCAAGCCTTCTGATGTGCGCTACGACGTTGCAGGAAACCTGCTGGCGCTGGGGTCTGATACACTGGTCAAAGGCCGCAGTCTGCGCAGCACGCAGATGCAGTTGGTCGCCAATAATCAAGGTGTGGAGATCGGCGGCGAGGGCAGTTTGGACGGCATTCCCTTCGAGGGAAAGTGGACGCAACCTATCGGCAAAGGCGCCGAGCGCAGCACGCTGACCGGCAATGTTGCACTGAGTCCCGAAGCGCTAACCGCCTTTAACGTGAGCCTGCCCCCCGGCACCGTCGCGGGCACCGGCAGTGGCATTCTTGATCTGGTGTTCCAGCGCGGATCCTCCCCGACATTTGCATTGAACACGGATTTGCGCGGCATGCGTATGTCCGTTCCGCAACTGGGATGGAGTAAAGCAGCAGACACAACCGGCAGCTTACGCGTTACAGGGGCGCTCGGTGCGGCACCCAGCGTTGATGCAATTGTGCTGGATGCGCCGGGGCTCAAGGCGGATGCAACGTTGTCGCTACGCCCGGGAGGCGGAATGGAGCGGTTGCGGGTCAACCGTCTGCAACGCGGCGATTGGTTGGATATCCCTGTTGATTTGCTGGGCAAAGGTTCTGGGCGCGCGCCGCAGGTGGTGGTTCGTGGCGGCACACTGGACCTGCGCCGAGCGACATTTGGCGGAAACAGTAGTGGCGGTAGCAACACTGCAGGAGGCCCCGCGGCCCCGCCAATGTTGGTGAACCTTGATCGGTTGCAGGTCACCGACACAATATTTGTGGATCAGATGAGCGGCCAGTTTAACACATCTGGGGGCCTTGATGGCCCGTTCCAAGCGCGCCTGAATGGCGGCACCACAATCAACGGCACAGTCGTTCCGCAAAACGGACGCAGCGCCGTGCGCATTACGTCAAATGATGCCGGTGGGGTGTTTCGCTCTTCTGGTGTGCTCAAACAGGCCGTGGGCGGCGATTTGGAGTTGACCTTGCTGCCAATCGGCAGCGGTGGTGCGTTTGACGGGCGTCTGAACGTCAAGAAGACCCGGATCAAGGACGCGCCCGCGATGGCTGCCTTGCTCAATGCTGTCTCAGTTGTCGGGCTGCTGGATGAGATGAACGGGGCAGGTATCTATTTCGAAGAGGTTGAGGCTGATTTCCGGCTGACCCCGAACCGCATGACACTCAGCCGCGCCAGTGCTGTTGGGCCGTCCATGGGCATCTCAATGGACGGCGTCTTTGCGACAGACACAGGTCAGATCGCATTTCAGGGCGTGATCACACCTGTCTATATCCTCAATGGCATTGGTTCGATTTTCACCCGAAAAGGTGAGGGGGTATTTGGGATTAACTACGGGCTCTCAGGGGCTGCGACTTCGCCCAAAGTGTCGATCAACCCGCTGTCCGCTTTGGCTCCAGGTGCGCTGCGCGATGCCTTTCGTGCACCCCAGACACAACTGCCCAGCGTTGAGGGTGTGACGGGGTCAACCCTGCCGCAACCTGTCGAGCGGCCAAAAGAGGACGTTGTCCTTCCCTCGGATGAACGCTAAAGCGCCGCAAATGAAGCTCAGTGATTTTGATTTTGACCTCCCCGAAGAGTTGATCGCCGTGCGGCCCGCGCAACCGCGCAGTGCCGCGCGTCTGTTGGTGGCCGATGGGGCCAAAACCCATGATGCGCAGGTGCTCGACCTTACCCAATGGCTGCGCCCCGGTGACCGGTTGGTGCTAAACGACACCCGTGTGATCCCGGCGCGTCTGACGGGGCTGCGCCACCGCGATAGCGGGCAGGGGCCGGTTGCCGCCAAGATCGAAGCCACTTTGCTGGAGCCTGCCGCAGATGGCACTTGGTCCGCGCTGGTCAAGCCACTGCGCAAACTGAAACCCGGTGAGGTCGTTATCTTCAGCAATGATCTGACTGCCACGCTGGAGCGGATCAGCGACGGGCAGGCGCATCTGCGGTTTAACCTGACTGGCGATGATTTTGACGCGGCCCTCAACGCGGCGGGCGCAATGCCGCTGCCGCCTTATATTGCTGCAAAACGCCCGGCGGACGCGCGCGACCGTGATGATTATCAAACCGTCTGGGCGCGCCATTCAGGGGCAGTTGCCGCACCAACAGCGTCCTTGCATTTTGATGCCCCTTTGCTGGACGCGCTCACTCAAATGGGCGTCACCATCAGCTATGTCACCCTCCATGTGGGGGCCGGCACTTTTCTGCCGGTGAAAGTCGACGATATTGCCAATCACAAGATGCACAGCGAGTGGGGTCAGGTCAGCGAAACAGCCGCCCAAGAAATCGCGGATACCAAAGCTGCTGGAGGCCGTATCATTCCCGTGGGCACCACTGCGCTGCGTTTGATCGAAACCGCTGGAAAGGCTGGGGAAATCACCGCTTGGGAAGGTGACACAGACATCTTTATCACCCCTGGATTCACCTTCAATGTGACCGATGCATTGATGACAAATTTCCACCTGCCACGCTCAACTTTGATGATGCTCGTGGCCGCTTTGATGGGCCAAGATCGACTGCGCGAAATCTACGCTCATGCGGTCGAAAGTAATTATCGTTTCTTCTCTTACGGAGATGCATCCTTGCTGATACCGGCGGCGTAAATAGACCTAAGAATGTCGGGAGTTGGTGCGAATCCCTCTGCATTGCTGCGTTAGGGCTAAGGCGAAGGCGAAGGCGAAGGATAAGGATTGCCGCGATGTTGAAGGTTTTAGGGAGCGCATGGGCGCTTTTGCTGGGCATCTGTCTGCTGATGGTGGGCAACGGGATGCAGGGTACGATGCTTGGTATTCGCGGCGGGCTTGAAGGTTTTGACACCTTTGAGATGTCGATTGTGATGTCGGCCTATTTCGTGGGTTTCTTGGGTGGTTCTCGTATGGCCCCGGGGATGATCCGACGGGTTGGCCATGTCCGCGTTTTTGCGGCTCTCGCGTCCTTGATCTCAGCGGTAATGATCCTCTATCCGACCTTTCCGAATGTTATCGCCTGGTCCTTGGGCCGAGTGTTGATCGGGTTCTGCTTTTCCGCAGTTTACGTGACGGGCGAAAGCTGGCTCAACAACGCGGCGACAAACGAAAACCGCGGGCAGGCGTTGTCACTTTATATGATCGTTCAAACACTGGGGATCGTTCTGGCCCAGGCGTTATTACTGACCGCGGATCCGTCGGGTTTCATCCTCTTTATTATCCCGTCGGTGCTGGTGAGCATCGCAGTCACGCCGATTTTGCTGTCGATCAGCCCTACGCCGGCGTTTGAAACCACCAAGCCGATGACGTTGCGACAAATCGTTGCATTTTCGCCACTGGGTTGTGTGGGGATGTTCCTGCTGGGCGGTGTGTTTTCTGCGCAATTCGGCATGGCATCTGTTTATGGCGCGGTTGCGGGGCTCAGCGTTGCGCAAATCTCAACCTTTGTCGCAACCTTCTTTATTGGGGCCGTGTTCCTGCAATTTCCCATCGGGTGGATTTCTGACCGGATGGATCGGCGTTTTTTGATCATGATCACGTCGTTGATTGGGGCGGCTGGATCTGTGCTGGGAATGTTTATGGGGCACATCTTTCCGCTCCTGCTCACCTCAGCCTTTATTGTCGGGGGCATGGCCAACCCGCTCTATTCACTGCTTATTGCCCATACTAACGACTTTCTTGAGCACGAAGACATGGCAGCGGCATCCGGCGGGCTGATCTTTATTAACGGGCTGGGGGCCATTGCAGGCCCGATCATCACAGGTTGGTTGATGAGCACCACGCTTGGGCCAGGCGGGTTCTATCTGTTCACGGGTGTGCTGTTTGTCTCGTTGGCTGGCTATGCGGGCTTCCGCTCAACACGTGGCCGGACCATTGCGGTGGAAGACACAGGCAGCTACGTGGCAATCTATCCCGCAGCGACAGCTGTTGCGTTGGAAATCGCCCAAGAATACGCGATTGAGAGTGACCTAGAAGAGGCTGAGAACACCGAAGATCAGGACACGCAGAAGTAGAGAAACAGTTTGTGTCGGTTTTGTAGCAAATCGTGTCTGTAAAACGTGCTATTTTAGGTTCTTAGTAGTGATTAATCGACGGTAACGGTTCAAGGAGAAAGCCATGATTGGCCCACAGGAAGTCTTGGAATTTTGGCTCGATGAAGTTGGCCCATCCGGCTGGTACGATTCGAGTGATGCACTGGATGCGCAAATCATCGACCGCTTTGGTCCCGCATGGGAGGCCGCGCGTGCAGGCAGCTTTTCGCTATGGCTGACGTATCCCTCAGGCGCGCTTGCTTATCTCATTCTGACTGACCAGTTTCCGCGCAACATGTTCCGCGGCAAAGCAGAGGCATTCGCCACAGACCGGGCGTCATTGGCTGTAGCAAAATCTTCGATCAAGAAAGGGTGGGACATGGCGATCGATGAGCCAGCTCGCCAGTTCTTTTACATGCCGATGATGCATTCCGAAAACCTGTGTGATCAGGAACGGTGCATCCGGTTGATGATCGAACGGATGCCGCAAACCGGTGCCAGCAATATGCTGCATGCACGGGCGCACCGCGAAGTGATCCGCCAGTTTGGCCGCTTTCCGTATCGCAACGAGGCGCTGGACCGGGCCGGAACACAGAACGAAAAAGTTTATGTGACCCAAGGCGGGTACGGCACCACCATTCGCAGCCTTCAAGCAGAGGCCGCTGCCGCCTGACCAAAGCTGCGTGCCGGAATCTCGCCATTGCTGACAGGGTCAGAGTAGTTTAACGGTAAACTATATCTGAATGCCCCAAGCTGCGAGGTCCCGACATGGCTGATAAATCCTTTGATCTGATTGTGATTGGCTCCGGTCCGGGAGGCTATGTTGCGGCCATCCGGGGCGCGCAACTGGGCATGAACGTGTGCTGTATTGAACGTGAGCATCTGGGCGGCATTTGCCTCAATTGGGGCTGTATCCCGACCAAAGCGATGCTGCGGTCTTCTGAAGTGTTTCACCTGATGCACCGCGCCAAGGAATTTGGCCTCAAGGCGGAAGGCATAGACTATGACCTTGATGCTGTGGTGGACCGATCGCGCAAAGTAGCCGCACAGCTGTCTGGCGGCATTGGGCATCTCTTTAAGAAGAACAAAGTCACAGCCATCATGGGCGAGGCCAAGCTGGATGGCAAAGGCAAGGTCCGCGTCAAGACCGACAAAGGCACCGAAGAGCTAACGGCCAAAAACATCATCGTTGCCACCGGTGCGCGAGCACGCGAATTGCCGGGTCTTGAGGCAGATGGGGAGCGGGTTTGGACCTACAAACACGCGTTGAAGCCGCCGCATATGCCCAAAAAACTGCTGGTCATCGGATCAGGGGCCATCGGCATTGAATTCGCCAGCTTTTACAACACGCTTGGTGCTGAGACGACCGTTGTTGAAGTCATGGACCGGGTTCTGCCCGTAGAAGACGCCGAAATCTCGGCTTTTGCGAAAAAGGCGTTCGAGAAACAGGGCATGAAGATCATGCAAAAGGCGATGGTCAAAAAGCTTGATCGCGCCAAGGACAAAGTCACAGCACATATCGAAGTGGGTGGCAAAGTTGAGACGCATGAGTTTGACACCGTAATTTCGGCGGTGGGCATTGTCGGCAATGTCGAAGGGTTGGGCCTTGAAGAAGCGGGCGTGAAAATTGACCGCACCCATGTTGTAACAGATGAATACTGCCGCACCGGCGTCGACGGGCTTTATGCCATTGGCGACATCGCGGGCGCGCCTTGGCTGGCTCATAAAGCGTCCCATGAGGGTATCATGGTCGCGGACCTGATCGCTGGCAAACATGCGCATCCTGTGAAGCCAGAAAGCATCGCGGGCTGCACCTATTGCCATCCTCAGGTCGCGTCCGTCGGATATACCGAAGCCAAGGCCAAAGAGCTGGGCTATGAGATCAAGGTTGGACGCTTTCCTTTCATTGGGAACGGCAAAGCCATCGCGCTTGGTGAATCCAGCGGTATGATCAAGACGATCTTTGACGCCAAAACTGGCGAGCTGTTGGGTGCGCACATGATTGGCGCAGAAGTGACCGAACTGATCCAAGGTTACGTCGTGGGTCGCCAGCTTGAGACGACCGAGGAAGACTTGATCAACACCGTTTTTCCGCATCCGACTCTGTCAGAGATGATGCACGAATCTGTGCTTGATGCATATGGGCGCGCTATTCATATGTGACAACCTACGGGGTAGTCCTGTGCACCGTTTTCTGAAAAGGTAACGGTGCGCAACAAAGGAATATCCCGATGGTCAGCCTCAACCGTGTCGTCATGGGCCCGGCCAGCCGCGAGATGGTCCAAGCGCTTCATCCGCGCACCCTTCAGGTCGCCGAGATATCCGGCAATTGGGGCGAGATGTTCGCCTTCAAAAGCTACAAACAGTTCCGATATCCTGAGCATGACATTTGCGAAGGCCCGTTTTTGGATGAAACAGGCGAGCGGGCGCAGAAATTTGACCTGATCCTTGCCAATCAGGTGTGGGAACACCTCGACCGGCCCTATGCCGCGACACGAACGTGCGGCGGATGCTGCGCAAGGGCGGGCATTTCTGGGTCGCGGTGCCGTTTTTTGTGCCGTTCCACGCCGCTCCGATGGACAATTCGCGGTGGTCTGCGCGCGGGCTCAAGAATTTCCTGATTGAATGTGGCTTTGAAGAGGATGCGATCCAATCTGCCCAATGGGGCAACCGGCATGCCGCGCTGCGCAATCTGGATGGGGGCGGCTGGCCGCCACAATACGACGCGGCGACTGATGATCTGACGGATGATCCTGCGATGCCGATATGTGCGTGGGCGCTGGCCAAGAAAACGTAAACAGGGGTAGCTCCATTTGGGTTGGCTAGTACAGGACTGGCAGGTAAAAATTTGATCGTGACTGCATTGTTCATTTCACGGAACGGGTAGCGATTTGGGATGCTGGCCGGCGGTAACTCTCCGAAAAGACGGGCGTTTTCGCGCTGTGCTCGGCTTGTCCTCTACAAAGCCTTGGTGAAGCTCCGTTAATTCAATGGCGGCGTTCGCATAATGTTCTCATATTTCTATTGGAGAATCCGGACACGCCGCCTATGTACAGTGTGTTAATAGGGGTCCGACATGGCAGAGCTGAAACATATCGAAGTGCGCGGCGCGCGTGAGAACAATCTCAAGAACATCGACGTGGATATTCCCCGCGATCAGCTGGTGGTCATAACCGGTCTGTCTGGTTCGGGCAAATCAAGCCTCGCGTTCGATACGATCTATGCCGAAGGTCAGCGCCGCTATGTAGAATCGCTGAGCGCATATGCCCGCCAATTCCTTGATATGATGCAGAAACCGGACGTTGATCATATCTCCGGTCTCAGCCCCGCGATCTCGATTGAACAAAAGACGACCTCAAAAAACCCGCGTTCCACCGTCGGGACCGTGACAGAAATTTACGACTATATGCGGCTTTTGTTTGCGCGGGTTGGCACGCCTTACTCGCCGGCCACGGGCAAGCCCATTGAGGCCCAGCAAGTGCAGGATATGGTCGACCGGATCATGACCATGGAGGAGGGGACGCGTGCCTATTTGCTGGCCCCAATCGTGCGCGACCGTAAAGGTGAGTACCGCAAGGAATTCCTTGAGCTGCGCAAAACCGGCTTTCAGCGGGTTAAAGTAAATGGTGAATTCTACGATCTGGACGAGCCACCAACGCTAGACAAGAAGTTCCGCCATGACATTGATGTCGTGGTTGACCGGATTGTGGTCCGCGAAGGGCTGGAGACACGGCTGGCGGACAGTTTGCGCACCGCACTTGATCTGGCCGATGGAATCGCGATCCTTGAAACGGCCCCGAGTGAGGGCGATCCAGAGCGTTATACGTTCTCCGAAAAGTTCGCCTGTCCTGTCAGTGGCTTTACCATTCCCGAAATCGAGCCTCGGCTGTTTTCGTTTAATGCGCCTTTTGGGGCCTGCCCGGACTGTGACGGCTTGGGGGTCGAGCTGTTTTTTGACCAACGCCTTGTGGTGCCGGATCAGAATCTCAAGATTTATGACGGTGCATTGGCTCCGTGGCGTAAAGGGAAATCACCGTATTTTCTTCAGACAATTGAAGCCATCGCCAAGCATTACAAGTTCGACCAAAGCACCAAGTGGAAAGACCTGTCTGAGGATATTCAGCAGGTGTTTTTGTACGGATCTGGTAAGGAAGAAATCAAGTTTCGCTATGACGAAGGGGGCCGCGTTTATGAGGTGAGTCGCGTGTTCGAAGGGGTGATCCCCAACATGGAACGCCGCTACCGCGAGACCGATAGCAATTGGGTCCGCGAAGAGTTTGAACGCTATCAAAACAACCGTTCTTGCGGCACCTGCGAAGGATACCGTTTGCGCGCCGAAGCATTGGCGGTCAAGATCGCAGGCTTGCACGCAGGGCAGGTTGTTCAGATGTCGATCCGCGAGGCATTTGCCTGGTGTGAGACTGTTCCAGAGGCGTTGACTATTCAGAAAAACGAGATCGCCAAGGCCATTCTCAAGGAGATTCGTGAGCGACTTGGTTTCTTGAATAACGTTGGTTTAGAGTATCTTACGCTCGCACGGTCAAGTGGTACATTAAGCGGCGGTGAGAGCCAGCGCATTCGGCTTGCGTCCCAAATTGGGTCTGGTCTGACGGGCGTTCTCTATGTGCTTGATGAGCCATCCATTGGCCTTCACCAACGCGACAATGACCGCCTTTTGCTGACGCTGAAGAACCTGCGTGATCAGGGCAATACCGTGATTGTTGTGGAACACGACGAAGAGGCGATCCGCGAGGCTGATTACGTGTTCGATATCGGCCCGGGCGCAGGGGTGCACGGGGGCCAAGTTGTAAGCCACGGTACGCCCGAAATGGTCGCTGCTGACCCCAATTCTGTGACGGGGCAATACCTGACGGGGGTGCGTGAAATTCCGGTGCCTGCCACCCGCCGCAAGGGCAACAAGAAAAAGGTTCAGGTGGTCAAGGCGAGTGGCAACAACCTGCAAAATGTCACCGTTGATTTCCCTCTGGCGAAGTTTGTTTGTGTGACGGGCGTCTCGGGTGGCGGCAAGTCGACGTTGACGATTGAGACGCTGTTCAAAACCGCGTCAATGAACCTAAATGGTGCGCGCCAAACGCCAGCGCCCTGTGAGACGATCAAAGGGTTAGAGCACCTCGATAAGGTCATCGACATCGATCAGCGTCCAATTGGCCGGACGCCGCGGTCAAACCCGGCGACCTACACCGGGGCCTTCACTCCGATCCGTGATTGGTTTGCTGGATTGCCGGAATCCAAAGCACGCGGATATAAACCAGGCCGCTTTAGCTTTAACGTCAAAGGGGGCCGCTGCGAGGCCTGTCAGGGCGACGGGGTCATCAAGATC
Organism: Sulfitobacter sp. SK012; assembly: GCF_003352085.1. NCBI lineage: Bacteria > Pseudomonadati > Pseudomonadota > Alphaproteobacteria > Rhodobacterales > Roseobacteraceae > Sulfitobacter > Sulfitobacter sp. SK012. The sequence goes on along the minus strand of NZ_CP025804.1, from coordinate 2,843,603 downwards.
GAGATGCACTTCCTGCCAGATGTCTATGTGCAATGCGAAACCTGCAAAGGTGCGCGCTACAACCGCGAAACTCTTGAGATCAAGTTCAAGGGCAAATCCATCGCGGACGTGTTGGACATGACCGTAGAAGACGCACAAACTTTCTTTGCCGCTGTCCCCTCTATTCGCGAAAAGATGGACGCGTTGATGCGGGTGGGTTTGGGTTATATCAAGGTCGGCCAGCAAGCGACAACGCTGTCTGGCGGCGAGGCACAGCGGGTGAAGCTGTCCAAGGAACTCAGTAAACGTTCCACTGGCCGTACGCTTTATATCCTTGATGAGCCTACCACCGGCCTGCATTTCGAAGATGTGCGCAAGCTGTTGGAAGTGCTTCATGAATTGGTTGATCAGGGCAATTCGGTTATTGTGATTGAGCATAACCTGGACGTGGTAAAAACAGCCGATCACATCATCGATATCGGTCCTGAAGGGGGCGATGGCGGTGGTCAGATCGTGGCCAAAGGCACACCTGAACAGGTGGCCGAGGTTGCGGAAAGCTATACTGGTAAATACCTCAAGACGATGCTGAATGCGCGCAAGGTGGCGGCTGAGTAATCAGCTGGCCCTAACCTGCAAAGCACGCGCGTCACTACTCCGGATGAGTGGGCGCGCCGCAGCCCCGTATCCATTACCGTCTAGGTCAAGCTCTGGGAAAAGCTCGAGAATTTCTGTTTGTGTGGCCTCGTCAAATCCCCGCATTGTCGCAGGCCCGGGCAAGTAGCTTTCACAGGCCACGCCATTTGCCGTGACAACTTGATGGGCGTCAAACATGATGTGCACATAAGTGACAGTGCTGCGGGCCCGGTCGTCGGTAACCGACATGTCGTTGCGCATATCCTTGGCCTTTATAAAGACTGCGTCATACCCATACAGCAGCTCGGCTTGATACCCCTCCACCAACACGCGATGTTGCGGCGATAGCCATAAATCTTGCGTGGCACCACAGGCCCCTGCGCGGAAGTGGATTGGGCGGTTGGCCCCCTCAGCTGGTACTGTGCGTTGGCCGATCCACCGCAGTGGTTGCGGCCCATCATCTTGCGTCAAAATCATGTCGCCAGGCAGCAATGCTTCGATGGGCCGGGGGCCCTGAGGCGTGTCAATCAATGAGCCGGCAACAAAGCACGGCACCTGGGTCACCTGAACCAGAGCCGTGTCTACTTCGCCATTTTGATCCTCGATGGAGTAGGTGAACTGGATCGTTTCATCGTCGCCGTCTGCCACGATCTCAAAAGTGCCATCGGGGTTCAGAGTTACCTCTTGGCCGGTTCCCAATATTATTGTTTGACCCACAACCACGGGCTGGCCTTGAATATGCGTGATCGTCAGTGCGCCACCGGTTGAGCTGTCATTGGCCAACACATCCAACGTTGTGACGTCGTTGTTGCCCATTGTGATTGAATCGTCTTGGGCCACGATGGTAGACTGCACTGAGCCACCCGCGATCAGCAGATTGGTGTCGTAGTTGGCGTCAGCAACGTCAGCGACGCCGATCTTGAGCGTGTTTACTTGCCCTGAAATTACTGGGGCCACAAAGCTGAGCGTGATGGTCATCCCATCCATTTCAGTGTTGTATTCGTCGCCTGTGTTATCGAGGTAGATGTTCGGGCTGGTGTTGCCATTGATGTTGCCAATAGAGGCGTTGCCGTTCCCAACCGTTACAGTAGCCTGCTGGCCGTTTACCCAAACGCCTACGACGTCATTGTACTGGGAATTCGCAAACTCGGGGTATTCTTCGGAGCTGATGACAAAATCAATGGTCAGGAAATCGCCCAGCGGGGTGAACGTTACTTCAAGAAAGGCGGCATCCTGAGTGGCCGAGGGGGCGATGGAGTTGAAATCTGCATCACCATCAACGCCGGCGGTGTTGGTCGAGCGGCCGGCGACTTGGTTGGTGTTGGTCGTGCCATCGCTGTTGGTGATATCATCGGCACGGCCCGTCGATAAGATGACGCCACTATCCGCAGGGGCCACGCCCGGCGCGATGGCGTCTGCATTTGTGTAAATGCCCGAGCTTACAGCATCGCCGGAATAGCTCGCTGTATTGACCGTGACGCCAGATCCAAAGATCTCCGCGGCCATTTGATCTGCGGTTGCCGATGTATCAATCGGCAGCTCATTTGCGATAGGCATTTGCCCGGCTCCAGTTTCGGCCCGACTCGGAGTGGGCCAAAGAACAAAATGCCGTGCAAATGGAGCAGCTTTAGGGACTTCTTGGTATAACTATAGGGCATTCCACGAGGTTTTCCCGATTGTCGCCATATTGAGGACAAAGTTGGGGCACCGATTTTGGCTAGTCGCCGCGGCCTCGTTTTTCAAATCGCGGTAGCATGGCGCTGAAGTCCATCCCTTGGCCATTCTCGTCCTGAACAAAGCTGCGGTACAGCTCCAGCGCACGCGCGCCCATGGGCGTATCTGCGTCAGCGGCCTCAGCAGCTTGTTGGCTCAGGCCAAGGTCCTTGAGCATCAATTCGGCAGCGAAACCAGGGGTATAGTCGTTGTCCGCGGGCGATTGAGGGCCGACGCCCGGGGCAGGGCAATAGGCATTCATCGTCCAAGAATATCCAGATGACGTGCTGACCACATCAAACATCTTTTGCCGGTCAAGCCCCAGTTTATCGGCCAACGCAAAGGCTTCGCAGGTCGCAATCATCGTCACGCCGAGGATCATATTATTGCAGATTTTTGCAGCTTGGCCGGCACCCGCGTCGCCACAATGCACGGCCTTTTGGCCCATGACTTCAAACAACGGCGCGGCAGCGGCAAAAGCTTCGGGTGATCCGCCCGCCATAAAGGTCAACGTGCCTGCAGCCGCACCGCCGATACCGCCCGAAACGGGTGCATCAACGAACAAAAGACCCTTTTTATCAGCATCTTGCGCCACACTACGTGCGCTTTCTACATCAACGGTCGAGCAGTCGATTAACGCGGCACCGGCCTTCATATGTTGGGTAATCTGTGCCGCAACAGCGCGTAGGATTTCACCATTTGGCAACATGGTAATCACGGCGTCAGCCCCGCGCACGGCCTCTTCAATCTGAGCCACAGAAGTCACCCCGACAGCGGTCGTCCCCGCGGTGTCAAAGCCCAAAACCTCATGCCCGTCCGCCGCCAAATTGGCCGCCATTGGCGCGCCCATATTGCCCAGTCCTATAAAGCCAATCTTGATCTTGCTCATGCTAACCCTCTAATTTTAATGCGTTACTTCCCAATGGCGCCAACATCGCGTCGATCCGATCTTGTGGCACGCCGCCGTCCGCAAATTGCCATTGTGGATTGCGATCCTTGTCGATGATTGCAGCGCGAATACCTTCGAGCAGATCGCCATGGGCCATCGCGCGGTAGGTAAAGCGGTATTCCAAGTCCAGCGCTGTGGCCATATCCGGCGTTTCGCGCAATCGGCGTAGCATTTCAGCAGTGCAGGCCAGCGATAAAGGGGCGTTGCGCGACATTGCCTTGAGTGTTGCACGCGCAAAATCGGTCTCCTCGCGGGAGAGGCTCTCTTTGATCGCGGTGGGCTTGGGGTTTTTGAAATGCGTGTTAATCAGGGTCGACTGAGCCTTGAGCTTGCCGCCGGGTGCTTGGTGCGGCGTGTGGTCCAACAGCGTGACATCGCCGGTCCGTTCAAGTTGATCAATCAACGAAGGCCACAGTTCCTCTGGTATATAAATATCTGCAAAACCTGCATAAATAGCATCAGCAGCGTCCATCCGCGCAGCCGTCATCCCCAGATATTCGCCAATAGACCCAGGGGCCAGGGCCAACATCAGCGAGCCGCCCACATCCGGCACAAGGCCAATCCCACATTCTGGCATGGCGATCTGGCTGGTCTCTCCTACGATCCGGTGCGACCCATGACAGCCGATGCCCACGCCGCCGCCCATGGTGAATCCATTCAAGAACGACACCACGGGCTTGGGGTAGGTGAAAATTTTGTAGTTCAGCCGGTATTCATCGGCCCAGAACTGCTGCCCGAAGGCGAAATCGCCTTTTCGGCCCGTGGCATAAAGCTCCGCGATGTCGCCACCTGCGCAAAACGCGCGGTCGCCTTCTGCGTCGATCACAATCACAGACACCGCCGGATCGGCCCGCCACCCATCAAACGCAGCTTCGATAGCGAGGCACATCTCATAGGTCATCGCATTGAGTGCTTTGGCGCGGGTGAGGGTGATCCGACCCACGGTCCCGACCACCCGGATATCGATATCGCTCATCGGTTTTTTAGCATGTCGCGGGCGACGATCACGCGCATGATTTCATTGGTTCCCTCAAGGATTTGATGGACCCGCAAGTCACGCACCAGTTTCTCGATTCCGTAATCGGCCAAATATCCGTAACCGCCATGCAGCTGCAGGCATTGATCAACGACCTTCGATCCGGTTTCGGTTACAAACTTCTTGGCCATGGCGCAAAACTTGGTGGCGTCGGGCGCACCAGTGTCCAGCTTCCATGCGGCTTGGCGCAAGAATACCCGCGCCGCCTGCATCTCAATTTCCATATCAGCGAGGCGGAATTGCAGCCCCTGAAACTGGTCGATTGGTTTGCCAAAGGCCTGCCGTTCTCCCATGTAGGCCAGTGTTGAGGTCAGTGCGGTTTGCGCAGCGCCAAGCGAACAGGCCGAGATGTTCAATCGCCCGCCATCCAGCCCCATCATCGCATATTTGAAACCTTTTCCCTCTTCTCCGATAAGATGTCCGGCAGGAATGTTGCAATTGTCAAACTGCACTTGCGCCGTAGGTTGGCTCCGCCAGCCCATTTTATCTTCTAATCCGCCAAAAGAAAGACCCTCTGCGCCATCTTCGATATAGACGGTTGAGACGCCAGCGGCACCCGCATCACCGGTGCGTACCATCGTGACATAGGCGTCGGAATAACCGCCACCTGAGATGAACGCTTTGGTTCCGTTAAGGGTGTATCCTTCGTTGGTGCGCTCTGCGCGTGTCTTGAGGGCGGCGGCGTCAGACCCTGATCCAGGCTCGGTCAGGCAATAGCTCAGGACCGTGTTCATGGCCAAAACGTCCGACATAATTCGTGCCTTGAGGTCGTCGTTGGCGAAGGTATCGAGCATCTTGGCGCACATGTTGTGGATCGACAGGAAGGCCGCAACCGAAGGGCACGCCATCGACAGTGCTTCAAACACCAACGTTGCATCCAGCCGAGTAAGACCAGAGCCGCCCGTGTCCTCAGACACATAGAGCCCGCCAAAACCAAGCTCCGCAATTTTGGGCCACAGATCTTTTGGGATGGTCTCGTCTTTTTCCCAAGCCCGCGCGAATGGGGCGATATGCTCTTGTCCAAAGCTGTACGCCATATCGAAAATGGCCGTCTGCTCTTCGCTTAGTGCAAAATCCATGGTCGTCGTCCCCCAAAAGTAACGATTATTGAACACATGTTAAATTAGCTGGGAGCAACTGGTCTGGCAAGTATTCAAAGGGGATTTAGGCGTTTTTTTGCGGATAGAATCACTCCTCATTCAAGTTAGTCCGTGTAAACAATGACCCGTAAAAGACGAGTTTGTTTCCAAAGGAGGTTTGATTTTCTCGTGTAAAGGGAAAAGTGGCAGATTTAAGGCAGTTTTGCCTGTATTTTGTTGTTATGGGTTAAAAAGGTGATAAACGGTGCCCTGCTCGTTAGGTCGGGTGTCAATAACGATGAACCTTAGGGGAAGATTATATGAAAAATTTGTTTAGAGGCGGCATAGTTGCCGCATCGCTTTTTGTTGCATCAACCGCATCGGCCGCGGTGGTGTCATTCGAAAGCTATACATTCAACGACACACCTAACAGTGTTCTACCGTTTGTAACTGTGACAGACACCGGCGTCGTCGGTGAAGTCGAAGTAAATGTTGGTTTGCTCGGATCAACCGTGAACGTAGGTACGTTGACAGGGTTGTTCTTCGACTTTGGTGGTTCCGCAAATTACGACGACATTTACTTCAATCTTGGTTCGGACCCACTCGCGGCGTTTGAGGCTGTTTCATTTGATACCAATGATGCGGGAATGGGTGCCAACCTGGAGGGTGATATGGACGATATGACGGTCGGAATGCAGTCGTCGGGAGATTTCGACCTGGCTATCCGGTTTGATAAGCTTTCGGTCTATCCGACTTCGCAGAGCTTCTTTCTGTCTGGTGAGTTTTTCGCAATGGACTTCACACGCGTTGGCTTGCGTTTCCAAGAAGTTGGCGTGGGCCAGCTTGGTGGTGGCAGCAACAAGATGATTGGCATTCCGGGTACACCACCCCCGGTCAACGAAGTGCCGCTGCCTGCGGCTGGTTGGATGCTGATGGCGGGTCTGGGCGGTTTGGCCGCTGCGCGCCGGCGTCGTCGCGCTGCCTAACGCAAGACAGCTATATCGAACGAAAAAAGGCAGCCTCAGGGCTGCCTTTTGTTTGTGTCGGGGGCGGATCGTTATTCCATTACAGGGATGGAGAATTCGCCGCCTTCTTTGATGCCTGAGGGCCAGCGGGCCGTCACAGTTTTGGTGCGTGTGTAGAATTTGAATGCATCCGGTCCGTGCTGGTTCAAATCACCAAAGACAGATTTTTTCCAACCGCCAAAGGTGTGATAGGCCAGCGGCACAGGGATTGGCACGTTGATGCCGATCATGCCGACATTGATCCGGTTCGCAAAATCACGTGCCGCATCGCCATCGCGGGTAAAGATCGCGGTGCCATTGCCGTATTCATGATCCATCGCCAGCGCCAACGCCTCTTCGTAGGTTTCGGCGCGCACGCAGGTCAGAACAGGGCCAAAGATCTCGTACTTATAGATGTCCATGTCTTTGGTCGCGCGGTCAAAAAGATGTGGGCCGATGAAATAACCATCCTCGTAGCCCTGCAGTTTGAAATCGCGTCCGTCTACAACCAGCTCGGCACCTTGATCGATGCCGGTTTGAACCAAGCGTTCGATATTGGCCTTGGCAGCAGCCGTTACAACGGGGCCGTAATCGACGTCCTTACCGGAGGTGTAGGGGCCAACCTTGAGCGCTTCAATACGGGGCACCAGTTTCTCGATCAACCGGTCCGCCGTGTCATCGCCCACCGGAACCGCAACCGAGATCGCCATGCAACGTTCGCCTGCAGCGCCGTAACCGGCACCGATCAGCGCATCTGCGGCTTGATCCATGTCAGCGTCTGGCATGATGATCATGTGGTTCTTGGCACCACCAAAGCACTGAACGCGTTTGCCGTTGGCACAGCCCGTGGCGTAAATATATTCCGCAATCGGGGTCGAGCCAACAAAGCCAACAGATTGGATGACGTCGTTGTGCAAGATCGCATCAACGGCTTCTTTGTCACCGTTCACAACCTGCAAAATGCCTTTTGGCAGGCCTGCTTCTTCGGCAAGTTCTGCGAGCATCAATGGAACAGATGGATCGCGCTCTGATGGCTTGAGGATAAAGGCGTTGCCGCAAGCGATGGCCGGGGCAAACATCCACATCGGGATCATCGCTGGAAAGTTAAAGGGCGTGATGCCCGCTGTGACGCCCAAAGCCTGACGCATGGAGTACATGTCGATGCCGGGGCCTGCGGAGTCAGTATATTCGCCTTTGAGAAGCTGTGGTGCGCCAACGCAATATTCCACGACCTCAAGGCCACGCTGCACGTCACCAGCTGCATCTGGCAGGGTTTTGCCGTGCTCGCGCGAAAGCGCTTCGGCAAGTTTGTCCATATCGCGGTTCAGCAGGTCCACCAGCTTCATCAACACGCGTGCGCGTCGCTGTGGGTTGGTCGCGGCCCATGCAGGCTGTGCGGCTGCGGCATAGGCAACGGCTTGATCCATCTCAGCGCCATTTGCGAGCGGCACCTTGGCTTGCACTTCGCCAGTGGAGGGGTTCATCACATCAGCAAAGCGGCCAGAGGTGCCTTTGACATGGGCACCGTTGAGATAGTGGGTCAGTTCTTGCATGGAAATCTCCTTTGAGGGTTGGCGGTACGATAGCCTTGCAAAAAGAGATGTAACAGGGGCAAGGTTTCAAAATCATTTTGCATTTTTGCAAAACCAAGAAGGAAACGACGTGGAAAGCAATTGGGATGACCTGCGGCTGTTTCTGGCGGTGGCGCGCGAACAAAGCCTGTCAGGTGCGGGCAAACAGTTAAGGCTGGACCCTGCAACGCTCGGGCGGCGGATGGCACGATTGGAAAAATCGTTGCAAGCGGTGCTATTTGCCAAATCCCCCCAGGGCTATGCGCTGACGCAAGCCGGGGCGGATTTGTTGGCCCGCGCTGAGGCAGCAGAGCAAGCGATGCGCGCTGCCACGGCCGGTGTTGCCGAGCAAAGCGACCGACTGAGTGGGCAGATTAGGGTAGGAGCCCCGGATGGTTGCGCAAACTATCTATTGCCGCAGGTGTGTGCCCGGATCGCCGAGGAAAACCCAGAGCTGGATATCCAGATTGTCGCCTTGCCCCGGGTGTTTAATCTGTCACGGCGCGAAGCGGATGTGGCGATTGGCGTTAGCGCACCCACCGCGGGGCGATTGCTGGTACAGAAAATCACCGCTTATCAGCTGCATCTGGCGGGGTCAGACGCCTATCTGGATGGCCATCCCCCGATCCGGTCCGTGGCGGATTTGAAGGGGCACCGTTTGGTGGGGTATATTCCGGACATGATATTTGACCGTGAGCTCGATTACCTCGCCGATCTTGGCGTGGGGCGGGTGCCGATGGCGTCAAATTCGGTATCGGTACAGGTCAATATGATCCGACAAGGCGCAGGCATTGGCGTCGTTCATGACTTTAGCCTGTCGCAGGCTCCGGGCGTTCGGCGCATTCTTGTGGATGAAATTGCGCTTACGCGGGCGTTTTATCTGATCCGCCACGCAGATGATCAACGCAACTTACGGCTTTCGCGATTTACACAATGTTTGGTGGCGGGGTTGCGGGCAGAAGTGGCCGCGTTGGAGGCAAATGCTTGACAGGTCACTGCTTTATCGTGACGCTGGAAATATAACTGATCAAAAATGGGGAAGTCGACATGCTTGTATCGCAAATTCTCAAGACCAAGGCCGACGATGCGGTTGTGACGGTGCTGCCCAGTATGACGGTAGCAGAGGCTGCCAGAATGCTATCCGAAAAGCGGATCGGGACCCTGATCGTTTCCGCCAGCGGCAAATCACCCGACGGTATCCTGTCAGAACGTGACATCGTACGAGAGTTGGGGCGCAGTGGTTCGGGGTGCCTGGACCAAACCGTTGAGGCCTTGATGACGCGTAAATTGGTGACCTGCACAAAAAGCGACCGCTCTGACGCTGTGCTTCAGCAAATGACAGATGGGCGTTTTCGGCACATGCCGGTTCTTGAGGACGGTGTCCTTGTTGGCTTGATTTCACTTGGTGATGTGGTCAAGGCGCGCTTGATGGAACTTTCGATGGAAAAAGAAGCGCTAGAAGGCATGATCATGGGGCATTGAGCCTCCGCCCCACCGGGTTGCACTTTTGCAAATCTCGTGGGCATTATGCCTGACCTGACACTTGACGATCCAAGGAGCGTGCCGATGCGCATTGGCCTTTATCCCGGTACGTTTGATCCCATAACTTTGGGTCATATTGATATCATCCGCCGCGCTGCGCGCTTGGTGGACAAGCTGGTCATCGGAGTGGCGATCAACCGCGACAAGGGACCACTTTTTGATCTTGAGGAACGCGTGGCGTTGATCGAAGCGGAGTGTGTTTCTCTATCAGAGCAAACGAGCACTGAAATCGTCGTGCACCCTTTTGAGAACCTATTGATCAAATGCGCGCGGGACGTGGGCGCACAAACGATCATCCGAGGCCTTCGTGCTGTAGCTGATTTTGAGTATGAATATCAAATGGTTGGTATGAACCGCCAGCTTGATAATGAGATTGAGACGGTGTTTTTGATGGCCGAGGCACAGCATCAGGCCATTGCCAGTAAGCTGGTCAAAGAGATCGCGCGGCTTGATGGCGACGTCAGCAAATTTGTGACGCCGCGGGTGAATGAGGAGCTGCGCAAGCGCTTTGGCAACTAGCCTCGCTTAGACTTGCGCCATCACAGTTGCGGTATCCAACATGCGGTTGGAAAATCCCCATTCATTGTCATACCACGCCAGCACCCGCAGCAGGTTACCTTGCTGCATCGAAGTTTGATCACTGGCAAAAATTGCCGAACGGGCGTCGTGGTTAAAGTCAATCGACACCAGTTTACGAGTTTCCACACCCATCACACCGTTCATGCCCGCCGCCGCAGTTTCCATCGCCGCGTTCACTTCGGTTTCGGTCGCTGAGTTTGACAGTTCAACCACCAGATCAACGCAGGATACGTTTGGCGTGGGCACCCGGATCGCGGTGCCCGTTATCAGGCCATCAAGATGGGGCAACACGATGCCTAAAGTCTGCGCAGCACCCGTGGTGGTGGGGATCATCGACAACGCAGCAGCGCGCGCGCGGTAAAGATCTTTGTGCGTGCGGTCATGGACCGGCTGGGTGCCGGTATAGCTGTGAACCGTGGTCATGTGGCCGCGGATAATGCCAAATGCCTCGTGCAACGCATGAGCGATGGGCACCAGGCAATTTGTGGTGCAGGAGGCGTTTGAAATGATGCGGTCTGCGTCGGTGATCAGGTCATGGTTGACGCCGTACACCACCGTTTTGATATCACCCTTACCGGGTGCCGAGATCAGGACCTTGCCCGAGCCGTTTTTGAGATGCAGGCCTGCCGTCTCTGGGCTGCGGAAAAACCCGGTACATTCCAGCGCGATATTGACGTCATCCCAAGGCAATTTGTCAGGCTCGCGCTCAGCGGTGACACGGATCGGGCCATATCCAACGTCCATGACCCCGTCACCGGTGGTAACGGGCGCACCATACCGCCCATGTACACTGTCAAATTCAAACAGATGGGCGTTGGTTTCAAGCGGAGCCAGATCATTGATCGCCACGACGCGCAGGTCGTCCCTGCCACTTTCGATCAAAGCACGCAGAATATTGCGGCCAATGCGGCCAAAACCGTTGATAGCAAGGGTTGTTGTCATGGGGCACCTTTTGATCAAATTGTGTAAATCGATGATGAACAGGTAAATGGAACTGTCAACGCTTGTTGTATCCAGCCGGCATCGAAATCTGCAATAATGCGGATGCGTCTAACGCCAGAACGCCATCCATTCGATCAGCTCAGCCAGTTTTTTGCCCAGAAAAATCAGGTGCTCGTTGCCGTAGATATAGCCGTCCAACACCATGGCAGCGATCAGCAAAAGACCCAGCACAATGGCGATGCGGTTGGTCATGGATGATCCTTTGCTGTCCTCGGCTCCGTGATAGGGCAGGGCCGCGGCGCGTGCAAGTCAGCCCAGATTGCCCATCGCAACGGCAACATCCGCCATCCGCACCGAAAACGCCCATTCATTGTCATACCAGCCCAGAACTCGGACCGTGCGACCGGCGACGACGATGGTCTGATCGGGCGCAAAGATGCAGCTTTCTTCGGTATGGTTGAAATCAATCGAGACTTTTTGTTCCGGATCATAGCCCAGGACGCCCTGCATCGGTCCACTGGCGGCCGAAAAGGCTGCAGCGTTGACCTCTTCGACGCTCACTTCGCGCGACGCCGTGAAGGTCAGATCAACTGCGCTGACGTTGGGTGTCGGGACCCGCATCGCGGTTCCATCAAGCTTGCCCATCAGTTCTGGCAGCACTTCGCCCAATGCTTTGGCCGCACCCGTGGATGTTGGGATCAGGGCCATGGCAGCGGCACGTGCACGGTAGAGGTCGTTGTGGCGACGGTCCAACGTGGGTTGGTCGCCAGTATAGCTGTGAATTGTGGTCATCAGACCGCTCTCAATGCCCACCGCATCATGCATAACCTTGGCCAATGGTGCGAGGCAGTTGGTGGTGCACGATCCGTTTGAAATCATCGTGTCGCTGGCCTGAAGCGTGTGATGGTTCACACCGTAGACGATGGTCCGATCAACGTTTTTGCCAGGCGCGGACAAAAGAACCCGCTTGGCACCACGCTCAATATGTTTTTGCGCCAGCTTGCCATCGTTAAATTGGCCGGTGCACTCCAACACCACATCGCAGCCAGACCAGTCGAGCGCCTCAAGATCATAGCTCGACATCACTTCGATATCGTTTTGACCAAGGTTCAACATCTTGTCGCCGACTATGATCTCGCCCGGAAACCGTCCGTGAACAGAATCGTATTTGAGCAGATGCGCTGCGGTCTCGATGGGGCCCGTCGCATTCAGTTTGACCACTTCGATGTCAGTGCGGCCCGACGCCGCGATCGCGCTAAGCGTACAGCGGCCAATCCGGCCAAATCCGTTAATACCAACTTTGATGGTCATTTTGCGTATCCTCTAAAGGTGCAGGTTGCACATTCTATAGCGGGGGATTGTGGCGAGATTAAAGTGCGAAAGGCCCTATATTTCGGGGTGTTAGCGCTAAAGTCGAGTGTTAGCGGTAACCCTTTGTGGTCCCAATCGGCACTTTGCAATTCTACCGTGTTTCGTTAGCTATGGTGGAGGTCAAAAGGAGAGCGTTATGAGTGGACTGATTGCCTTGTTCGATGATGTTGCAGCCATTGCAAAAGTGGCGGCGGCCAGTGTCGACGATGTGATTGGTCAGGCGGCCAAAGCGGGGACCAAAGCTGCGGGTGCTGTGATTGACGATGCCGCTGTGTCTCCCAAATACGTGCAAGGCTTTGAGGCCAGCCGCGAGCTGCCGATCATCTGGCGCATCACCAAAGGCTCGCTCAAGAATAAACTGGTGTTTTTGCTGCCTGCGGGTTTGGCGCTGTCGGCATTTGCACCTTGGCTCATTGCACCTCTCTTGATGCTGGGCGGCGCTTACTTGTGCTTTGAAGGGGCTGAAAAGATCGCCCATGCTATTGGGATGAGTGATGCGCATAAGGATTACGCCGCGGCAGCGACCACAGTAGAAGATCCCGCTAGCCTGGAAGAAGAAAAGGCGAAGGGAGCGATCAAGACCGATTTCATTCTCTCAGCCGAAATTATGACAATTGCTCTTGCTGCGATCCCTGAGAGTAATTTTTGGATGGAAGCCGCAACCCTCGCTACTGTGGCCGTTATGATTACCGTCGCGGTCTATGGATCGGTCGCGCTGATCGTGAAAATGGATGATCTGGGGCTTGCGATGGCAAACCACGGACGGCTCGGCGTGACGCGGTCACTGGGGCGTGGTCTTGTGAAGGGGATGCCAGGGTTTTTAAACCTTCTGACGATTATTGGAACGGGCGCGATGCTTTGGGTCGGCGGTTCAATCATTGTCCATGGGCTCGAAGTGCTCGGCTTTGGCACGATAGGGCATTGGATCCATGATGTGGCTGTGTCCATCGGGCAGGCTGTGCCGCTATCGCTGCAAGGGATCACGCAGTGGATCGCAAAAGCCGCAATGGATGGTGTGTTTGGTGTGGTGCTAGGACTGTTGTTCATCCCCATCGGGGAAAAGATTGTCACACCGGCATGGCGCGCACTCTTTAAGAGCAGGGCGAAGAAAGCCTGAACCGGGTTTTCGTAAGCTGCTATTTCGCCTTAACGGCGACGCATGAAATTTGTGTTCGCCTTGTAGGTCAGGCTGATCATCATGAGCATACCGAGATGCCCAAAAATCACGTAAGCCGCCACCGACGTCATGATTGTTCCGCCGACATACTGATTTGAAACAGCCGCAAGGCTGCCCCAAAAAACGGCGCTCATTACATATATTGCTGCCACTGCATTACCTCGCCAATTACGCGCTAACCGCGTTTCATATTATTGGAGTTCAATCGTTAAAGTAGAATGAACCCGATACAAGTCGCGAGCTTGTTATGTTTTGTGAACGGCGGAAGATCGCCTGTTTTGCGGGTCAAAACGTGTATTTTGACCTTTCTAAATGCCCGCTAGGGGAAAATTGGCGCGGGGCGCTTGGCCCCGCGCGCATTTTTACAGTAGCGCTTTTGCTTTTTCGGCAACGTTTTCGGCGGTGATTCCGAACTTTTCAAACAGTTCACCAGCTGGTGCAGAGGCTCCAAAACGGTCCATGCCGACAAAATCTGACTTGCCCCATTTGCCGCGCTCACCGAGCAGCCATTGATCCCAGCCTTGGCGCACGCCAGCTTCAATTCCGACCCGGACAGCACCACCTGGCAAAACCCGCTTGCGGTAGCCATCGTCCTGCTGGGCAAAAAGCTCCATACAGGGCAGGGACACAACCCGCGTCCCGATCCCTTGGGCTTGCAACAATTCACGCGCAGCCATTGCGACCGACACTTCAGAGCCGCTGGCAATCAAGATTACCTGACGTTTGCCTTCCGCATCGACCAGAACATAACCGCCCTGTGCCGTGAGGTTTTTGGTCTTATGCTCGGTGCGCACAGTCGGCAGGCCCTGACGGGTCAGTGACAAGACAGAAGGCGTCTTGGCCTGTGTCAGCGCGATTTCCCATGCTTCAGCCGTTTCAATGGTATCGGCCGGCCGGAAAACCAACGTGTTTGGTGTTGAGCGGCTGATGGCCAGATGCTCGACAGGCTGGTGGGTGGGGCCATCTTCGCCCAAGCCAATGCTGTCGTGGGTCATCACATAGACAACCGGGATCTGCATCAACGCAGACAGGCGCATTGCAGGCCGCGCATAATCGGTGAAACACATGAACGTGCCGCCGTAGGGGCGGACGCCGCCATGCAGCGCCATGCCGTTCATTGCAGAGGCCATCCCATGTTCGCGGATGCCCCAATACACATAGCGCCCACCCCGGCTGTCGATGTCAAAAACGCCCAAATCGCTGGTTTTGGTGTTGTTCGAGCCTGTCAGATCCGCAGATCCACCCACAGTCTCAGACATCACCGGGTTGATGACTTCGAGCACTTTTTCAGAGCTTGAGCGGGTCGCAATCTTGGGCGCAGCTTCGGCCATCTGCTTTTTGAACGCTTTGATCGTGGCGCTCAGCCTTTTGGGGGCATCGCCCGCATGGGCGCGGTTAAACACGTCCCGCTTGCCACGGGGCATATCGTCAAAGCGTTCTTCCCAAGCACGGCGCGCATCTGCACCTTGCGATCCGATGGCCTCCCAAGCGGATTTCACGTCCGCTGGAACCTCGAAGGGACCTGTGGTCCAGCCATATGCCGCTTTGGCGGCGGTCAGCTGATCAGGATCAGTTAATGCGCCATGCCCTTTGGAGGTGTCCTGTGCGGCGTGACCCAATGCGATATGCGTCTTGCAGGCGATCATGCTGGGCAGATCAGAAGCGCGCGCCTCGGTCAGAGCGGCGTCGATTTCATCGGGGTTGTGACCATCGATCTCAACCACATGCCAACCTGCTGCAACAAAGCGTCCGACTTGGTCAGTGCGGTCTGACAGGCTCAGCGGGCCGTCGATGGTGATGTTGTTATTGTCCCACATCACGATTAGCTTGCTCAGCTGATGCCGCCCGGCGAGGGTGATCGCTTCTTGGCTCACGCCTTCCATCAAGCATCCGTCACCGGCGATGACATAGGTATAGTGGTCCACAACCTTGGCACCGTATGTGGCGCGCTGGATTTCTTCGGCCATCGCAAAACCAACAGAGTTGGCAAGTCCCTGACCCAGCGGGCCGGTCGTTGTTTCAATTGCGTCAGCCAGGAAATTCTCAGGGTGGCCCGCAGTGCGCGCGCCCATCTGGCGAAAATTCTCCAGCTCGCTTAGCGGAAATTCGCCGTAACCCGTGAGGTGCAGCAACGAATAAAGCAGCATCGATCCGTGGCCTGCCGACAAGATAAAACGGTCACGATCTGGCCAAAGCGGAGCAGAGGCATCAAACTTAAGGTGCTTTTCAAACAGCACCGTCGCCACATCGGCCATGCCCATCGGCATACCAGAATGGCCTGAATTCGCCGCCGCAACAGCGTCGAGTGTCAGGGCACGGATGGCAGTCGCTTTGGACCAGTGATCGGGGTTGGCAGTGCGCAGTGCGTTGATGTCCACGTGTAGGGGCTCCTATGGAGGGCAAAATGGCGTTAACGCTGAATAACAGTGCCGCGCCAAAGATCAAGCGCAGGTGGTAAACGGCTGTCTCAGCACATCAAGGTCGGGCTTCAAGCCGCTGATCTCAAAGGGGGGGCGCAATTGCCCAGCAGTTTGGGTAGGATTACGGGAAATTAGGTGACAACATCGATTCGCGCCCACTGATGGGGCGTAACAGATCAAAATGGACGGGAGACAGCACCCATGAGTGAAATTGACGAGCTGCAGCGACGTATTACGGCAGCGATGGATCAAATCGCGTTTGGGCTAGAGAAACTGGGGCCACGTGCGGATTCTGAACCCGACGCGGATACCTCACGCGCCCTAGAAGAAGAGCGCACTGCCAATGCCCAGCTTCAAGAGCGGGTAAAGTCGATGCGCGAAAAAAACCAAGCTGAGACCGAGGGCTTGCGTGCGCGAGCCGAGGCCGGTGAAGCGCGAATGGCCCAGCTTGATATCGATCTGCAACGGGTACGCCGCGCCAATGCGCAACTCTCTGAAGCATGCAAAGCCTTGCGCGACGCCAATGCCGAAGGGGTGGGGGATGCCCATCTGATTAATAAGTCGATGATGACAGAACTGGATGCCTTGCGCGCCGCCCGAACCGCAGATGTGGCCGAGGCGGACGCAATTCTAGCAAACCTGCAACCATTGTTGGATGCTGCGGGCAACACCGCAAAAGAGGAGGACGCATAATGCCAGAGACCAACATTGTTATTGGTGGGCGTCAGTTTGAGGTCGCTTGCCAAGAAGGCGAAGAATCCTATCTGCAAGCCGCCGCAAAAATGCTCGATGACGAGGCTCAGGTATTGTCCGATCAAGTCGGCCGGATGCCCGAAGCGCGTATGTTGTTGATGGCGGGCCTGATGCTCGCTGACAAAACCGCCAGCGTCGAAGACCGGATCACTGAGATCCGCTCAGAACTTGCCGAGCGCGAAGCCGAACTTGCTGGGTTGCGCGGCACAGTGGTCGAGCCTGAGCGCGTCGAAGTGCCTGTGATTCCACAAGCGGTCAACGACACCCTCGCCGAGATTGCCGCCCGCGCGGAATCGCTAGCTGCCGAGGTAGATGAGAAGGTCGGAGGGTAAGGTCGGGTCACTCAAACCTGCAGTTCTTAAGGGCTGAAGCGTTATTCAGGTGCCCAAACACATAAGCAACGTGAACCCCCCTCTAACAAAAGCAACGACAAAGAGAGTGTCGAAATGTTTACAGCATCGGACAGAAGCGAAGCATCCAAAGTCTTAAGCAGTCTAACGCTTGGATTTTCTGCGGACCCTTTTATGCGGTGGCTGTATCCAGAGCCGGCGGAGTTTCTGACCCACTTTCCGCGCGTCATGGATTTCTTTGGAGGGCGCGCATTCGACAACGGCAGTGCCTTTCGAAACGAAGATTTTACTGCCGGCGCTCTTTGGCTTCCACCAAGCATACACCCCGACGAGGAACAGCTGGTTGCGTGTTTCGAGCAGACCGTAACGCCAGAAAAGCATGATGCGCTTTTCGAAACTTTTGGACAAATGGATCAATACCATCCCGACGAAGACTGTTGGCATCTCGCGTTTGTTGCGGTCGATCCGACGTGCCAAGGCAAGGGGCAGGGCTCTGCTTTGCTAGAGGCGAGCCTCAAACATTGCGACAATGACGGAAGGCCAGCCTATTTGGAATCAACGAACCCGGCGAACCTGTCGCTGTATAAGCGTTATGGTTTCGAAGAGATGGGCGTCATCAAAGCCGATCAGGCACCGCCTCTGTTCCCTATGTTCCGAGCCGCTCAATAGAAGTCGATAAAATCGGCAGCACCTCTTCAGTGCAATCTTTGCAGTCAGCCCAGTTAACCAGACGCCAACAAAAAAACGCGCCCCGGCATTCCGGCGGCGCGTTTGTTCTTATAGCCGCTTAGCTTCAGGCGTTGCTTTCGCGGATCTTATCTGCGGCGTCTTTGTCAAATGCCACGCCGTTTTCGGCAAAAAGCGTGTCCAGCTCGCCTGACAAAGTCATCTCAGTGATGATGTCACAGCCGCCAACGAATTCGCCTTTGACATAAAGCTGCGGGACAGTCGGCCAATCGGAGAAATCTTTGATCCCTTGGCGAAGACCCTCATCGGCCAGCACGTTCACATCCGCAAACTCAACGCCCATGTAATTAAGCACCCCAGCCACGCGGCTTGAGAAACCACATTGCGGCATCTCCTTGGTGCCCTTCATGAACAAAACCACGTCGCTGGTGGTGATGGTCTCTTTGATCTGTGTTGATGCGTCGGTCATTTCTTTTTCCTTGCTGAGGCAGGCACAAAGGCCTTTGCGTATGTCTGTGGGTCACGCGCGACTCGCGTGACGCTGGAGTGTTGGGTACCTTGTCCGAGATCTACACTGGTAAAGATCACGTTTGGGCCGTGCCATGTGGGCGCTTGGGGCGGTTTCGAGTTATTCGCGCATTTAGTAGGACCGCGGCGCTCCCAATAAGAGTGATGCCAACCGGCCAAAGCCAGGAGAAATCCATCAGTCCGGCACTTTTGTCGTGAGGGCCAACGCGTGCAATTCACCGCTGGGGCCGTCCATTTTGCCTTTGAGCGCTGCATAAACTGCGCGTTGCTGCTGCACCCTGTTCATGCCCGCAAAGCTTTTGTCGACAACCATCGCTGCCATATGCACGCCGTCATTTCCTTCGACAGTGATTTGGGCGTCGGGGAAAGCCGCGCGGATGAGGTCTTCGATTTCTTGGGCTTGCATCGGCATCAAGGGCGCTCCGGGGGTATGGAAATTTATGGTCCACTACTATGTAGTAGGGCCACTGCACAGGTGCAAGAGACGGCGCGCTGTTGGATTATTCGTTTGACGGTGCCGGGGGTGGCGCGCACAACTCTGTATCAATCGAGAGGGTTTGAGACATGCAAGATTTGCGCGGCGCGCCGGAACAGGCATTGGCCTGGATCACGGCAGGTCAGGGAGTGGTACTCGCCACGGTGATTGACACATGGGGGTCGGCTCCGCGCCGTGTGGGCGCACAAATGGTGGTGTCCTCAGAAGGTGCTATGGAGGGCTCCGTGTCGGGCGGTTGCGTTGAAGGGGCCGTGGTCATTGAGGCGCTCGAGGCGTTGGAACAAGGCCAAGCCCGATTGTTGGAATACGGGATCAGTGACGGTGATGCCTTTGCTGTGGGCCTTGCGTGTGGTGGGACAATCCGTGTGTTGGTGGAACCTGTGGGCGGGCAGGGGATGAGCATAGAGGCATTGCAGGCGCTCGTTGACGCCCGCGCGGCGCGCCGGCCAATTGCCTATGATGTGGCCCTCGACGGAACGAGCGGCATCCTAAGCGAGGACGGCAACGAAGAGCGATTTCGCAAGGATAAATCCGGCCTAAGCGAGGACGGCAGCCGTTTCATTGCCATTCACAACCCACCCTTGCGCCTGATCGTTGTGGGCGCGGTGCATATCGCCCAGGCATTGGTCCCGATGGCACAGATTGCCGGGTTTGATCCCATTGTTGTCGATCCGCGCGAGGCGTTTGGGTCGGATGCGCGCTTTCCTCAGGCCCGGGTGCTAAATGACTGGCCCGATGCAGCCCTGAACGAGGTGGGCGTGGATGCCCGCACCGCCGTTGTGTTGCTCACGCATGATCCCAAGCTTGATGATCCCGCACTGCATGTGGCCCTTAAATCGAAAGCGTTTTACGTCGGCGCGTTGGGGTCCAAGCGAACCCATGCCGGCCGGATTGAAAGGCTGAGCGAAGCGGGCTTTGATCCTCACACCATCGCACGTATTGCGGGCCCCGTTGGTCTGAATATTGGTGCTGCCAGCCCGGCCGAGATCGCTGTTTCAGTTCTGGCGCAGATGATCGAAACGCTGCGCCGCCCATGAGGTTCGGTCCGATCTTGGTGAAAGATGCGTGCGGTTCGGTGCTGGCGCATTCCGTTGCTTTGTCTAAGGGGCGGTTGCGCAAGGGGCATGTGCTCGGCATTGCTGATCTGGCGTCGCTGAAGGATGCTGGCCACGCCGAAGTGATCGTCGCCCGGCTGGATTCCGGCGATGTGGACGAAAACGCCGCTGCTGATGTGCTTGCGGATGCTTTGATGGCCGACGCAAACGGATTGCGACGCACCAACGCTTTTACCGGGCGGGTTAACCTGATTGCGGATGGACCCGGTGTTGCCGTGCTGAATGTCGCCGCCCTTGAGGCTGCAAATGCAGTTGATCCGATGATCACCATCGCAACCGTACCGCCGATGCTGCAAATGGCCGAAGGCGGCATGGTGGCAACGATCAAGATCATTGCTTATGCCGTCGGGCAGGCGGCCCTTGAGCAAGCGGCAGACGCTGCGCGTGGGGCGATCCGTGTTGCCCAACCGGTGCTCAAGGATGCGACGTTGATCATCACAGAAATACCCGGTGGCGCTGGCGACAAAGGCCGGGTTGCGATTGAAAACAGGCTCACCGCCTTGGGTGTTGCATTAAATTCGGTTCAGATGGTTCCCCACCGCACAGACGCGTTGAGCGCTGCGATTGCTGCATCAAACAGCCCACTTGTGCTGATCCTTACCGGGTCGGCCACCTCTGACATCAAAGATGTGGGTCCGCTGGCACTGGCGCAGGCTGGGGGGCATATCGAACGCTTTGGGATGCCGGTTGACCCGGGCAACTTGCTGTTCTTGGGCCACAAGGGCAGCCAGATCGTCATAGGCTTGCCGGGATGCGCCCGTGCACCGGCACTCAATGGAGCTGATTGGGTATTGTCCCGCGTCGTGTGCGGCATCGATGTCACCGCGCGCGATATTGCTGCCATGGGTGTGGGTGGTCTGCTCAAGGAAATCCCAACACGGCCTCAGCCGCGCAATCGCCCGCCAAAATAACCGGCGCGGTGACATGCACTATCCTGCGAAAAAGGGGACCTATAACGCGATAGTTGAAAATTTAGGTTCTCAACTGAGGGACCACATGCTTAACTCCGCTTAAACACGCTACAAAAAACTGGGAGGATACCAATGACACAGGTCAAAATGACCGTGAACGGCAAGGCCGCATCTGGCACTGTCGAGGGGCGCACGCTTTTGGCGCAGTTCCTGCGCGAAGATCTCGGACTGACTGGCACGCATATCGGCTGCGACACCAGCCAATGCGGCGCATGCCTTGTGCACGTGAACGGCGAAGCGGTTAAAGCTTGCACCATGCTGGCGATCGAAGCCGACGGCGCAGAAATCGCTACGATCGAAGGGCAAGCTAGCCCAGATGGCACGTTGAATGTGATCCAGCAGGCGTTTCAGGACCATCACGGCCTGCAGTGCGGTTTTTGCACACCCGGTATGGTGATGTCTGCCGCAGCCTTGTTGAAAGAAAACCCCAAGCCAAGCGAAGCAGAAGTTCGTCACTATCTGGACGGCAACATCTGTCGTTGCACGGGGTATCACAACATCGTTAAGGCGATCATGGCCGCATCCGGTCAGGACGTCGAAACAATCGCAGCAGAATAATCATCCGGGCGGCGGATGAACGCCGCCACAAGACATATGATGCTTGGAGTGCCGAGGCGCTCCACTTTCTGGGAGGAGAGATCACAATGCCTAAGGACAGCGGTATCGGCGCCAGCAGCAAACGGCGCGAAGACATCCGGTTTTTGACCGGCGAGGGAAACTACACCGACGACATCAACATCCGGGGGCAGGCGCATGTGTTTTTCCTGCGCTCAGACATAGCGCATGGAACGCTCAATAGCGTGGACACGGCGGCAGCGGCTGCGATGGACGGGGTCGTTCAGATCTTTACCGGCGCGGACTTTGAAGCCATCGGCGGCATACCGTGTGGCTGGCAAATTACTGATAAACATGGCGAAGTCATGCAAGAGCCCAAGCACCCGGTGCTGGCCCACGGCAAAGTCCGCCATGTTGGCGAACCGATTGCAGCCGTCGTGGCCGAAACGCTGGAACAGGCCCGCGATGCGGCCGAGGCGATTGAGGTCTCGATCAGCGAACTGCCTGCCGTCGTGAACATGAAGGATGCCGTCAAGGATGGCGCGACCAAGGTCCACGACGATTTGACCAGCAACATGTGCTACGACTGGGGTTTTGTTGAGGAAAACAAAGAAGCGGTGTGGAAAGCCTTTGACGACGCGGCCCATGTCACCACCCTTGAGCTGGTCAATAACCGCCTTGTGGCCAACCCGATGGAACCACGCGTGGCTGTCGGTGATTTTGCCCGCGGCACTGGCGATTACACCCTATACACAACCAGCCAGAACCCCCATGTGATCCGTCTGTTGATGGGCGCATTTGTGCTGGGTATTCCAGAGCATAAGCTGCGTGTTGTGGCCCCTGATGTGGGCGGCGGGTTTGGTACCAAAATCTTCCATTACCAAGAAGAAGCGTTCTGCACATTCGCTGCCAAAGCCTGCAACCGGCCGGTCAAATGGACATCAAGCCGCTCTGAGGCCTTCATGTCTGACGCCCATGGTCGCGATCACGTCACCAAGATCGAACTGGCCTTGGACAAAGACAATAACTTCATGGCGATCCGCACGGATACCCATGCGAATATGGGGGCATACCTCAGCACGTTTGCGCCTTCAGTGCCGACATGGCTGCATGGCACATTGATGGCGGGTAACTACAAGACACCGCTGATTTATGTGAACGTCAAAGCCGTCTTTACCAATACGGTGCCGGTTGATGCCTACCGCGGTGCCGGGCGCCCCGAGGCCACGTATCAGTTGGAGCGGTTGGTCGATATGGCCGCGCATGAGCTCGGTGTCGATCCAATTGCGTTGCGGCGGCAGAACTTCATCACCGAATTCCCCTATGCCACGCCTGTGGCTGTGGAATATGACACCGGTGACTATGTGGCGACGATGGACAAGCTTGAAGAGATGGCTGACATCGCGGGCTTTGACGCACGTCGCACAGCATCTGAGGCCAAAGGCAAGCTGCGCGGGTTCGGTATGAACTGCTATATCGAGGCTTGCGGGATTGCACCGTCCAACCTTGTGGGACAGTTGGGTGCGCGTGCGGGGCTCTATGAAAGCGCCACTGTGCGGGTCAATGCAACTGGCGGCTTGGTTGTCATGACCGGCAGCCACAGCCACGGCCAAGGCCACGAGACATCGTTTGCGCAAGTTGTTGCAGACATGATCGGCATTCCTGAAGATATGGTCGAAGTTGTGCACGGCGATACAGCCAATACCCCAATGGGCATGGGCACTTACGGCTCACGCTCCATCGCGGTTGGTGGATCAGCCATGGTGCGCGCAACAGAAAAGATCATCGCCAAGGCCAAGAAAATCGCAAGCCATCTGCTGGAAGCCTCAGAAGGGGATATCGAGCTGAAGGATGGTGCGTTTAGCGTGGCTGGCACGGATAAATCCGTCGCGTGGGGTGATGTGACTTTGGCAGCTTATGTGCCACACAACTATCCTCTGGAAGAAATCGAACCGGGCTTGGAAGAGACGGCATTTTACGATCCGTCAAACTTTACCTATCCGTCTGGTGCTTATGCCTGCGAAGTGGAGCTGGATCCTGAAACAGGGCAGGTCACCATCGAGCGGTTCTCGGCAGCCGATGATTTCGGTAACATCATCAACCCGATGATCGTGACCGGACAGGTCCATGGCGGGCTTGCACAAGGCATTGGTCAGGCGCTGATGGAAAATTGCGCCTATGATGAAGACGGCCAACTGCTGAGCGCGTCCTATATGGATTACGCAATGCCGCGGGCCTCGGATCTGCCAATGTATGACGTTGATCATTCGTGCCAGACACCTTGTACGCATAACCCACTGGGCGTCAAAGGTTGCGGCGAGGCGGGTGCGATTGGATCGCCACCTGCTGTGGTCAATGCGGTTCTGAATGCGATGCGTTCAGGCGGTCATGACGTGGCGCATATCGACATGCCGGTGTCGCCCGCACGTGTTTGGGCGGCAATGCAAGGCTAAGGTGACGGGGTTCCAGGGGGCAACCCAAGGAACCCCGCCTGAGTTCATTTGAAAGATGAAGGGCAAAGGGGCGCGTGCGCCCGGCCCGGATTGGAAGGAAACAAGATGTACAACTTTGACGTAGAAAAACCCGCGACGATCGCGGATGCGGTCCAGGCGATGACTCGCGACGAGGCCCAGCCCATGTCGGGGGGGCAAACGCTGATCCCGACGCTCAAGGCGCGGCTGGCTGCCCCATCGGTGCTGGTATCGCTAACGGGCATTGATGAAATGAAGGGCGTAAGCGTCGACGCAGAGGGGTGTCTTTGCATTGGCGGTGCCACATCCCACGCGGTGGTGATGCGCGAAGCGGCAGCGCATTACCCGGCGCTGGCTGGCCTTGCCGGCCGGATCGGCGATCCCGCGGTGCGTAATCGCGGCACCATCGGCGGCTCAATCGCAAATAACGACCCATCTGCATGTTATCCCGCGGGCGCGCTTGGCTCTGGGGCCACGATCCTAACAAACAGCCGCGAGATTGCGGCGGATGATTTCTTTCAGGGTATGTTCGAGACGGCCCTTGA
The DNA here is from genome assembly GCF_003352085.1 of Sulfitobacter sp. SK012. Classification (NCBI taxonomy): domain Bacteria; kingdom Pseudomonadati; phylum Pseudomonadota; class Alphaproteobacteria; order Rhodobacterales; family Roseobacteraceae; genus Sulfitobacter; species Sulfitobacter sp. SK012. The sequence goes on along the minus strand of NZ_CP025804.1, from coordinate 2,819,137 downwards.
GGAAGGTGAGATTGTGACGGAAGTGAAATTTCCAATCCCGCAAGCCGCGCATTATGAAAAGCACCTGCAGCCTGCATCGCGCTTTCCTTTGGTTGCGGCCTTTGTTGCGCGTTATGCGGACGGCGTGCGCGTTGCGATCACGGGTGCATCTGAAAGCGGTGTGTTCCGCTGGACAGAGGCCGAAGCGGCGCTGAACGGCTCATTTGCAGCAGATAGCATCGCGGGCCTAAGCGTACCTGCGGATGGTATGATCGGCGATTTGCATGGCACGGGTGAATACCGGGCACATCTGGTCGGGGTCATGACGCGCCGCGCTGTAGCCGCCGCGTAAAGCTAAAGGCGACGACAGATTTAGAAAGCCGCGTTCGGGGTTACCCCAGACGCGGCTTTTCCGCGTTTAGGGATGTGTCTGCGCAAGACGGCAACATCAACGCGCAGAACGTCGCTGGACCAACGCCCAGGGGCCCAAAAAGCAAAAACGCCCTCGCAGTGATGCGGGGGCGTTTTGCAACTTAAATTCGTTCAGCGTGGCAGCCTTATTTCGGCAATGGACCGATCAGCATGACCATCTGGCGGCCTTCCATCTTCGGAAAGTTCTCGACTTTGCCAGCTTCTTTGGTGTCCACGGCAACGCGCTCCAGCAATTCACGACCCAAATTCTGGTGTGCCATCTCGCGGCCCCGGAAACGCAAAGTGATCTTTACCTTGTCGCCGTTTTCCAGAAACTTGAAAACATTGCGCATTTTAACTTCGTAATCATTGGTGTCGGTGTTGGGCCGAAACTTCACCTCTTTGATTTCGATGATTTTCTGCTTCTTGCGGGCCTCAGCCTCGCGTTTTTGCGTCTCATATTTGAATTTGCCAAAATCCATGATCTTACACACAGGCGGACTTGCGTTCGGCGAAATTTCTACGAGGTCCAATCCCGCCTCTTCGGCCATTTCCATGGCGCGGGCAGGGGTAACAACGCCAGCGTTCTCACCATCAGCGCCAATAAGGCGGATTTCGGTGGAGCGGATATTGTCGTTGACGCGCGGGCCGGTGTCTCGTTGGGGCGGCGCGTTATGTGGTCTGCGAGCGATGATGGTCTTCCTTTGATTGTTCATGAATCCGAGTATGCAAAGTAGACCCGCGTTGCTCCGTCTTCAAGCCGAAATACAATCTGAATGACGGAAGTATGGTTGATTTCCCCTTGAACCTTTGGCCGCTGCCGCGCATTTGACACACAAGAGGTGCCAGAACCCGCATTTGGGACTGGCCTTGGATCAAATCAGGGGACTTGAATATGAAGAATGTAATCTGGATCGTTATTGCAGCCATTATCGCAGTAGGCGGCTATATGCTGTATTCTGGTCGGTCAGTGACTGAAATCGCGACGGACGTGAGCGACACAGCAACGAGCGCCACACAAAGCGCAGTGGATGCAACATCAGATGCAGCAGATGCTGTAACGGATGCGGTTGATGGTGCAGCTGACGCGGTTGCCGACACAACTGCCGTTGTCGTCGACGAAGTCACCGAAGCAGCAACAGACGCCGCTGATGCAGTGACAGACGCTGCTGAAGGTGCCGTTGAAGCCACAGGCGATGCGGTTGACGCAGCGACAGAAACTGCTGGCGAAGCCGTTGATGCCGTCACCGACGCAGCCGAAGAAGCAACTGCTGCCGCAACGGATGCCGTAGGCGACGCCGTTGATGCAACTGCAGAAGCAGCCGACACGGCTGTCGACGCTGCTACAGAAACTGCAACGGATGCCGCAGAGGCAACTGCAGACGCAGTTACAGACACCGCTGATGCAGCTACAGACGCCGTAGAATCGACCACCGATGCTGCGACTGACACTGCTGCGGCTGCTGATGTTGCCGAAGAAGGCACCGCCGGCATGGCAGAGCTGCTGACTGTTGATGGGTTTGACATGGATAAAGTCAGCACGATGATCGAAGATTCCGATCTTGATGCTTTGCAGAAAACCACGCTGACCACAGGTCTCGACGCGGCCAAAGACAATCCTGAGCTGCTGTCTGGTATGCTGGATAAAATCCGCGAAGCGATGGGTCTCTGAACCCGACGCACCAGCATTAAGAACAAATAAGCCGCGCTCCAGCATATGGGGCGCGGCTTTTGTGTGTCTGCGTCTTAGGTCTATTACGGTAGGACTATCGCCTTAGCCCACGAATGCTTTCTCGACCACGTAGTGCTGAGGATCGGAATTAGCACCTTCCTCAAGGCCGAATCCCTCAAGGATCTCCTTGATGTCTTTGTTCAGCCCTATGGAGCCGCAGACCATCGCGCGATCCGTCTCAGCCGATATCCCATCAATCCCCAGATCGCGGAATACCGTGCCATCTTGCAGCAACGTCGTGATGCGGCCCATCTTGGGGCTCTGCTCGCGCGTGGTCGTGGGGTAATAGCGTATTTTGGCAAGGTTCTCTGCGCCCAGCAATTCCAGCATCATTTCGTCGGACTGCAGATCCGCGATCAGCTTTTCGCTGTAAGCAAGTTCTGCCACATCGCGACAGGTGTGCGTGATGATGATCTCATCGAAGTTCTCATAGGTCTCCGGCTCGCGCAGCAACGATGCGAACGGCGCAAATCCTGTGCCGGTTGCGAACATCCACAGCCGTTTGCCGGGCAGCAAAGCGTCATGCACCAGCGTTCCAACAGGTTTGGGGCGCAAAATCATCTCATCGCCGGGCTGAATGTGCTGAAGCCTGGAGGTCAGCGGGCCGTCTTGGACCTTGATCGAATAAAACTCCAACTCGTCATCCCACGCAGGTGACGCAATCGAATAGGCGCGCAACAGCGGCTTTTGCTTGCCCGTCTCAGGATGCGGATCGCCCATGAGGCCGATCATCACAAATTCGCCGGAGCGAAACCGCAAAGATGCAGGCCGCGTCACGCGAAACGAAAACAATCGATCCGTCCAATGCGTGACAGAGGTAACGGTCTGCGCATCAGGCAGGGTCGGGACGGGTTTGGAAGTGGTTATGTTCACTGGAGTCGCTTCGGTCATGGGAATATCCGCAAGGCATGCTTGCGGCCTTTGTCTTAAAAGAAGGAAAGGGGTGTGGCAACGGGGGCTGTTCAGGCCATGGCTGTGTCAGACCCGCGCAGGCGCGACTGATAATTATTGTCCTGCCAATCGGCGCGAAAGAGCCACTGATCTTCAGGTTGACGTGTGGCAAGTTCTTGGTTGATCTCAACCTCGTCGAAACCGGATCTCCGCGCCATAGCATATTGATCGGCAATCACATGGCCGCGTGCCCGCAAACGACCCTCAAATCCACGCAGTCGCAGCGCACGTGCGATGGTAAATCCGCGGCCATCAGCAGAGGATGGGAAGTCGACCCGGATCATCTTGAGTGAGGCGGTCAGCACAACCTCTTCGGGGTTTGCATCTGATGCCAGATCCAGTGCGGCGCAATCATTCGCCGCCCCCTGACCGCAATAGCCTTGGGTCCAGTCGTCGCTGGCAAAACCTTTGTCATTTACAATAACGCTCATATTCATGCTCCTGTTCGGGCCATTTTGCCATCGACAAAATGGATGCCACATTCATTTTTTTCGCTTTGACGCCAACGACCTGCGCGGGGATCTTCACCCGGTTTCACCGGTGATGTGCAAGGTGCGCAGCCTAAAGACGGATACCCACGTGCCACCAACGGGTGACGCGGCAGGCGGTTTTCTGCGATGTACTGCGCAACATCTGACGCGGCCCAATGGGCAAGCGGGTTGACCTTGATGCGTGGGGCGGCGTCGCGGGGTGTTTCCACTTCGAAAAACGGCAATTGCGCGCGCGTGCCCGATTGAAACCGTTTGCGTCCGGTGATCCAGCCACCGTACACCTGCAACGCAGCATTTAGCGGCACCGTTTTGCGCAAAGCGCAGCAGGCATCTGTATCGCGCTGGTGCAGGGTCCCGTTTGGGTCGCGTTCCGCACTGTCTTTTGCGCGAATGATCTGCAGGTTGCGCAAGCCCAACCGTTCCGTCAGCTCTTGTTGGTAGACCAACGTTTCCGCAAACAGCATCTCGGTATCGATAAAAATTACCGGCAAATCGCGTTTCACCATCGCCGCGACATGCAGCAAAGCTACTGATTCCGCCCCAAAGCTCGACACCAAGGCCAGCTTTGGGATCGTCTCAACTGCCGCTTGGAGCACATCCGCCGCTGCGTGGTGACGTAGCCGTGCGTTCAGCCCGTGGGCCTGCGCGCTCAGCTCCGCTAGAGCGTCAGATCCACGGGGGAAGGGTGCTGTTTCAGGCCGCATCAGCTTGTGCTTCTGGGTACAGGGCCGCCTTAAACGGGGCAAGGCCCAGGCGACGGTAGGTTTGCAGAAACGTCTCAGATTGCTCAGTGCGCAGGTCAAGATAGGCCAAGACCAACCGCTCGATCGCTGGAATAATCGCATCGGCCGAAAATCCGGGACCTGCACGTTCGCCAATTGCTGCAGCTTCGGTTGCATCGCCACCAAGCGTGATCTGGTAGTTCTCAACCCCCGCACGATCCAGTCCAAGGATGCCGATATGACCCACATGGTGGTGCCCACATGCGTTGATACAGCCCGAGATTTTGATCTTCAGCGGCCCTACGTCATGCTCCAGTTTCAATTCGTCAAAACGGGTAGCGATCTCTTGGGCAATGGGGATCGAGCGAGCCGTTGCCAGCGCGCAATAATCCATACCGGGGCACGCAATGATGTCCGAGATCAGGCCAATGTTTGCCGTCGCCAACCCGAACTCCTTGAGCCGCGCATGCAGTGCAGGCAAGTCGCCCCGGTGGACATGCGGCAGGATCACGTTTTGCTCATGGCTGATGCGCAGCTCATTATGGCCGAACTCCTCGGCCAGGTCCGCCATCACACGCATTTGTTCAGTTGACGCATCGCCCGGCGTTTTCCCGTGTGCTTTCAGAGAGATGGACACAATCGCGTACCCCTGTGCGCGGTGCACCGCGAGGTTCGTATCCGCCCAAGAACGGAATACCGGATCATTGGTATAAGCACTCTCATAGGCTGCGAGCGATTGCGTCTTAAATGTCGGCTTCGCGAAATCCGCTTCGATCCGGCTTAGCATTTGTTGATCGACGCCGGTGAACTGCGGACGAATAAGCGCATAGCGCGCGTCAACGCGGGCCCGAATGTCCTCGATGCCATTTTCATGCACGGTGATCTTGATGCGTGCCTTGTATTTATTGTCGCGCCGTCCCAGCAGGTTATAGACCGAAACGATGGCTTCCAACGTGGGCAGCAGGTCTTCGGCGTCTACAAAATCATAGAGGACCTTGCCAATCATTGGCGTGCGGCCAAGGCCCCCACCAACGATGACTTCAAAACCTTGCACACCGTCGCGCTCTACAATGCGCAGTCCAATATCATGCGCTTTGATCACCGCGCGGTCATGGGCGGCCCCAGAGACGGCAACTTTGAATTTGCGCGGCAGGAACTGGAATTCTGGATGGTCGGTGGACCATTGACGGATTAGCTCCGCAATCGGGCGTGGATCGGCAACCTCATCCGCGGCGGCCCCTGCAAAATGGTCCGCGGTCACGTTGCGGATCGTGTTGCCTGATGTCTGAATGGCATGCATATCAACCTCGGCCAATGCATCAAGCATGTCCGGCACATCGCGCAACTCAGGCCAATTGTACTGAATGTTCTGGCGCGTGGTGAAGTGGCCGTAGCCCTTGTCCCATTTGTCCGCGATGAACGCGAGCTGCCGCATTTGGCCGCCATTCAACGTCCCATAGGGAATCGCAACCCGCAGCATATAGGCGTGCAGTTGCAGATATAGACCGTTCATCAGCCGCAAGGGTTTAAACTCATCCTCGGTCAGCGATCCGTCCACGCGCCGCTCAACCTGAGCGCGGAATTGCGCGTTGCGCGCGGCGATGAATGTGTCGTCAAATTCGGTGTAGCTGTACATTAGAGTGTCTCCTGCTTGCCGTGGATGTAGTTCGACGGACCTTTGGCCCGGAACGCTTCGCGGAAATGAGTGCTAACGGGGGTGCCGCTGCTGGCGTCGACGTTGGCCAAATAGACACCAACGACCTGGTCAGTTTGTGCGGAGGCCTCAATCAAGCGGTCTTCGGCGATGGCTTCGTCGTCAAAAACTTCGGCCTGGGCCAAATCGCGTGTCCAGCCTTGCGCGGTCAGATAGATCACATCGCCTTCAAGCAGCGCGTTGGCGGTGATGACGGATGGGGTGAATGCTTTGGCCATTATGCAAATTCCTCGATGGGGTGGGCAGGGGCGTGAACAGTCGGTGCGACAGCAAGTGCTGCGCGGGGGGCAAGCCCCAGAAAAGTAAGCGCAGGACCGGTCATATCGGCTGCTGCAAGGGCGGCGGGCAGGGCGTCTAGCGTTGTGTCCAGCACCCGTTGATTAGGCCGGCTGGCGTTTTCAATAACCGTGACAGGCGTTTGGCGGTCCGCGCCGTGCATGATCAGACGGCCTTGCACAAAACGGGCAGATTTCTTGCCCATATAGATCGCGGCAACTTCGTCTTTACGCGCCAGGGCGGCCCAATCATGATCGGCAAAGCCTTTCATATCGTGCCCGGTCAGGAACCGAACAGAGGCGTTGCGGCCGCGCTTCGTCAGGCTTTGTCCAATGGCGGCCACAGCCGCAGAGGCCGACGTGATTCCCGGCACGATGTGCCAGCCAATGCCGTGGGCATCGACCGCGTCAATCTCTTCGTCAAGACGCCCGAATACCGTTGCATCACCTGATTTCAAGCGCACGACTTGTGCACCTTTTTCAGCATGCTGAACCAGCAGGTCATTGATGGTTTCTTGCGAGGTGGACGGGCCAAAGCCTTCTTTGCCGACGTCGATCATGACTGCTTCTCGGCGGGCAAGTTCCAGAATTTCGGGTGTAATCAAGCGGTCGTAGATCACCACATCCGCCTCATCCAACGCGCGGCGTGCCTTGAGGGTCAACAATTCAGGATCACCTGGGCCACCGCCAACAAAGGCCACGTGGCCCTCACGAGCGGTCCGGCTTAGATGGTCTTTCAGCAGACCATCAAGTGCAGGCTGCACTGCATTTGTGCCGTCTGCCATGGCGCGGGGGCCTGTGGCGAAATAATAGTCGCGCCAGAAATCTCGGCGCGCGCGGCCAAAGGGCAGGGCATCTGCCATCTTGCGAAACGATTTACCGATCCGGGCGAGAGTGCCAAGCGTGCTGGGCAGGCGCTCCTCCAAGTCCGCTTTGATCGCACGGGCCAACACAGGGGCTGCCCCTTCGGTGCCAATGGCGATCGTCACCGGATCGCGGTCCACAATGGCGGGCGTGATGAATTGGCTGTCGTGCAGATTATCGACCACATTAACCAACGCGCCACTTGCATGGGCAATCGCTGCAGTGCGTGCATCCTCGGTCGCGTCTTCGTCGGCGGCATAAAACAGGCGCGCGCACAGCGCATCACCTTGCTGCATGGCACGCCGGTGCAGGGTTAGGCGGCCTTCGTCTTCCCACGTTTCAATTTCGGGGGCAGGCTTGGATGCAAAAACGCTGATCCGGGCGCGTGTCTTCATCAACAAGCGCAGCTTTGCCAGTGCTGCATCGCCGCCGCCTGACAGAACAATGTGTTGGCCTTGCGTGGCGAGGAAGATTGGAAAATGATCCATGGGGTGGCCCGATCCTTGTTTGACTTACCTCAATATAGGAAATATTCCCGGTATTGCGCCAGATAGCCCCGTAGATAAGGAATTTTGTTCCAATACAGTCGCCGAATGGAACATTTTCGTTGGATTTGAAGGAAAAGTAGAATGGCCGTCCGAATAGATGACACAGACAGGAAAATCTTGGCGGAGCTGCAACGCGATGCCAGCCAATCCCTAGACGATATTGCCCGCGCGGTGGGTTCTTCCAAGACGCCAGTGTGGAATAGGATTCGCAAATTGCGCGAGGCGGAAGTGATCGGTCAGCAGACCGTGGTCTTGGATGCCGAAGCGCTGGGATTTGAGGCGTGTTTCTTTGTTCTTATCCGCACGTCTGAACACGAAGCCGACTGGCAGGCGCGGTTCCTCAAAGCGTTGCAGGACCGTCCCGAAGTGCAAGAAGCGCACCGTCTGGCGGGCGACATCGATTATATCCTCAAGGTCCGGGTGGAAAACGCGCGCGCTTATGATCGCTTTTATCAGGCGCTGATCTCAGAGGTGCGCGTGCACAACGTCACGGCGTTGTTGTCGATGGAGCAAATCAAATCGACCACCATGCTGCCGCTTTAGCCGGTCACCAGCAACCGTTCTAGTTTGTGGAAATGGTAGCTGTCGGCGTAACGCGGCGTCTCGACCAATTGCATCTTTGGCAGGTGATCGAACAACGCGGGTAGGGCGATGTGCAGCTCGAGCCGGGCCAAAGGGGCCCCAACGCAAAAATGCAAACCTCCACCAAAAGCCGCGTGCGGTTTGGCTGGACGCGCGGGATCAAACGCTGCCGGCGCAGGATACGTCGCCGGATCACGGCCCGCAGACCCCAGCATTAACGCAATCTGCGCGCCCTTTTTCAGGGTGACGTCGCCAAGCTGGACGTCTTCGTAGGCATAGCGTGTGAACATATGCAGAGGCGGGTCGAACCGCAGCAATTCTTCGGTTGTGGCTGCAATTGTATCAGGGTCCAGTGCGGCACGGGGCGTGTCCGCTTCAAGCAAACACTTCACCGCATTGCCCAAACTATGCACCGTGGCCTCGTGCCCGGCGTTCAGCAGCAAAATGCAAGTCCCGATCAGTTCTGGAGTGCTCAGGCGTTCGCCACCTTCTTCGGCGGCGATCAGGTGGGTGATCAAATCGTCGCGCGGATCGCTGCGGCGTTTCGCAATGTAGCTCTGCAAAAAATCGGTAAATTCAGCGGCGGCTGTGGCGGCGGCATCCTCAATCGCGCGACTGCGGTTGGCCTGATACATCGCCACCATCGCGTTCGACCATGCCAACAAGTCAGGCGACATTTCTTCGGGGACGCCCAACAATCGCGCGATAATGCGCACAGGGAGTTGCGTGCAGAAATGCGGGATCAAATCGACCTCGCCCTGTGGGAGTGTGGCCAAGAGTTCAGCCGTGACCGCTTCGATGTCAGGGCGCAGCCCCGCAATCGTCCGAGAGGTGAAGGCCCGCAGCACCAGTCCGCGCAGTCGCGTGTGGCTTGGCGGTTCCAACTCAAGCATGGAGTGGCGTTCGACCGCATCAAAGGGGCCAAGGTGCGGGGCCGCCTCTTGGCGCTGGTCGGCTGGTATTTCGCGGCCCAACCGACGGTCGCGCAACAGCGCCTGCACTGTGGCGGCATCAAAGGCAGCCAGCATATTGTAGTCTTGCCAGAACACGACCGGCCCAACATCGCGGGCGTGATCGTAAAACGGATAGGGGTTCTGAATGAATTCAGGATCAAGCGGGGATTGGTGCAGAGTTGTCATAGCGCTCACATGAACGCGCAAGGCTGGTCAACGCAAGGGGGTGTGCATAAAGTTGCCAAGATGAAAAATGCAGCAATCAGTCGCGCCGTTGTGGTGTTGGTGTTTCTTGGGGCCGTGGCGGCAGGGTCGCTCGGTGTCTGGCGCTATGGCACTGATCAGGCGATGGGCCAATTGGCGGCGCGCGGGCAGGCCGATCTGGCGCTGGCCAGCGACCGGTTGGTGGGGCAATTGCAACGCTACCGCGATCTTGCTGTATTGATGGCGGGTCATCCGCAGGTGGATGAAATGCTCCGGCGTGATCCGCAACCTGCCGATATTGCGCTGTTGCAGGAGGTTGCCGATAAATCTGCGGCACTTGATGTGCAGGTGCTTGACCGAGATGGCAAGCTGCGCGCGGCTGCGAATTGGGCGCTCGCCAGTCGCACTGAAGTTGATTTTATCAGCAAACCCTACATTCGCCGGGCGTTGCAAGGCGCGCTTGGGTGGGGCCATGGGCCAAGGAACGCGCAGACCCCGCGGGTGTTTTTTCATGCCTCTCCCATTTTTGACGACGCAGCGCAGGTTAACGGCGTGTTGGTCGTGTCCACCGATCTGAACGGAATTGATTACAGCTGGCGTGGGGCAAATCCGGCGGTGTTCTTTACCGATCCACAGGGCGTTGTCCAAATCTCGAACCGGTCGGAACTCGTTTTTTGGCGCAGACCGCCGGGGGAGCCGGGATTGCAGCCCGCGCAAGGCAAAGCACCTCCGTTTTCATCGAGTATGGAAGGCACACTTGAAATTTGGCAACTGGGCTGGGGCCCATATCTGCCGCGAGAGGCGCTTCACTTGACCCAAGCCTTGCCTGTGATTGGCATGACGGGAGAGGTGTTGCTTGATGTGGCTCCTGCGCGCCGCCTTGCTGCAAGCCAAGCCGCCGCCGTGGCAGCGCTGTGCCTTGCTTTCGGGGCGCTGTTGTTTTTGGCGACGGAGCGGCGGCGCACTCTTGCGCGCGCCAACGCTCAGCTTGAAGAGCGGGTCGCCAGCCGCACAGCCGCCTTGGCCGAGATCAATACCGCTTTGCATCATGAAGCTGCAGTGCGCGAAGAGGCGCAAGCCGCGCTGCGTCGTGCCCAAGACGAGTTGGTGCAGGCCTCAAAGCTGTCGGCCCTTGGGCAAATGAGCGCTGGGATTAGTCACGAGCTGAACCAACCTTTGATGGCGATCCGGTCTTTTTCCGAAAACGCAGTGCAGTTTCTGGAACGTGATAATCCTGCGCGGGCTGCTGAAAACCTGACGCGTATCTCTGACATGGCCCGGCGTATGGCGCGGATTATCAAAAACCTGCGCGCTTTTTCACGACAAGAAAACACACCGCAGGGACATGTTGATCTGGGTGCTGCACTTGATGCCGCGTTTGACCTCACGCGCAGTCACATCGAAGAGGCGGGCGTGACGCTGCAGTATGATCCGGCACCGGGCCCGATCTGGGTGCGCGGCGGCGAGGTCCGGCTTAGTCAGGTGTTCGTGAACCTGATCACCAATGCGGTGGATGCGATGGCCACAAGCGAGATAAAAGTACTGCGGGTGCAGGTGTCGCAGGGCAAAATGTTGACAGTCAATTTTCAGGACACAGGCCCGGGCGTCGAGATGCCGGACAAAATTTTCGACCCGTTCTATACAACAAAAACGGACGGAGAGACCGGGGGGATGGGCCTTGGCCTGTCGATCAGCTATGGCATCGTGCAAAGTTTTGGCGGGCAGATCAAAGGCACCAACTGCGAAGGCGGCGGCGCACTTTTCTCGGTGACGTTGGAGCGCGAGCTTGAACAGGAAGACGCGGCATGAGCACCACAGTATTGTTGGTTGATGATGATGCCGCCGTGCGCGAGGCCTTGGCGCAGACGCTTGAACTGGCGGATCTGACCTGTTTGCCGGCGGCGTCGTTTGTCGTGGCAAAAGACAAGATTACCCCCGACTTTGATGGGGTGATCCTGTCAGATATGCGGATGCCGGGACGCGATGGGTTTCACCTGTTGTCGCACGCCCATGCAGTGGACCCTGATCTGCCGGTGATTTTGCTGACCGGCGAGGGTGACATCCCCATGGCCGTGCAAGCAATGGGGCAGGGTGCCTTTGATTTCCTTGAAAAACCCTGCGCGCCGGCTGACCTGTTGGCGGTGTTAGAGCGTGCGTTGAAAACCCGTGCGTTGGTTTTGGAAAACCGGCGGCTGACGCAACTGGTCGAAACGGGCGATCCGGCGGCCCGGATGATCTTTGGCGCGTCACCTTTGTCGCAAGAACTGCGCGTTCGGGTCCGCCGTCTGGCACAGGCCGAAGCGGATGTGTTGGTCACAGGTGCGGCGGGCACTGGGATTTCCAAGGTTGCCGAAGTGATCCACCTGAGCTCGGCCCGCTCGAAGGCTCCGTTTGTGAAATGCGCTGGCGGCGGGCTGCACCCCAAAGAGCTTGCTGCGGTGTTGGAAGATGCCGACATTGGCTGTTTGTTCATTGACGAAATTGCCCAAATGCCTCCTGCGACTCAGCTTGCATTGATCGAAACACTTGAGGGCGGCACCGCGGCGCGATTGATTGCCGGGACAACGCGTGACTTGAGCGCTGAAGTTGCTGGTGGCCGGTTCAACACCGAGCTTTTCTACCGTCTGGATGGTATGGCGGTACGTATTCCGAGCCTGTCCGAGCGGCCCGAAGACATTCCAATTCTGTTTCAGCAATATGTAATGCAGGCCTCCGAGCAGGCGGGCCTTGCGCCACCCAAGATCAGTTCTGAGCATTTGAACGGCCTGATGGTGCAAGATTGGCCCGGCAATGCACGGTCCCTGATGAGTGCCGCAATGCGCTTTGTGCTTGGTATGCCCGAGGAAATCTCTCACACGACGGAATTGGGCCTGACTGATCAGATGGCTCGGATTGAACGCAGCCTTCTGTCCGCTGCCCTTGGCCGTCACAATGGCAACGCCACAGACACTGCTGAGGCGTTGAAACTGCCGCGCAAAACCTTCTACGACAAACTGGCTCGCTATGGCATCCGCCCCGAAGATTTTCGCCGCTGATCTGTGCGGATTTCCGCACAGGGGCCATTTGCCCTGTGCGGTTTATCGCACATTGGGTCACGGATGGTTTCTGCGGGCACTTAAAATATCACTGCAACGCACTGAAATATAACGCCTTTGGCGATAGTTGTATCGCGTTCATCACAACCTTGCGAGCCCGCCCGCGTTGGTGTTTTCTAAAATAGTACTGTCACAAAATCGGCAGACCCCTTTGATTCTCTGGGAGGAGACACCATGAAAATTCTTACCGCGGCCACAGTGGCCCTAAGCCTTTCTGTCAGCGCCGGTGCCGTCGCAGCGGCCTGTGATGATGGCGAAATCGTCATCAAGTTGAGCCACGTCACCAATACCGACAAGCACCCAAAGGGCATCGCAGCCACTTTGCTGGAGCAGCGCGTGAACGACGAGATGAATGGCAAAGCCTGCATCGAAGTTTTCCCGAACTCGACGCTTTATAACGATGACCAGGTGCTCGAAGCTCTGCTGCAGGGGGATGTTCAACTGGCCGCCCCGTCGCTGTCCAAGTTTGAGCAGTTCACCAAGCAATTCCGTATCTTCGATCTGCCGTTCATGTTCAAAAACATCGACGCTGTAGACGAATTCCAGACCTCCGAAACAGGTCAAGCGATGAAGGAAAGCATGACACGTCGTGGGCTTCTTGGCTTGGCGTTCTGGCACAATGGCATGAAGCAAATGTCTGCCAACACGCCACTGAACTCACCTGCAGACGCAAATGGCCTGAAGTTCCGGGTGCAAAACTCTGAGGTGCTCAAAGCGCAGATGGCGGCAATGGGTGGCTCACCCCAGCCAATGGCGTTCTCCGAAGTTTATGGCGCGCTGCAAACTGGCGTTGTGGACGGTCAGGAAAACACCTGGTCCAACATCTATGGCAAGAAGTTCTTTGAAGTTCAGGACGGTGTCACAGAAACCAACCACGGCATCATCGATTATATGCTCGTGACGTCCACCGACTGGTGGGACAGCCTGCCAGATGACGTCCGCACGCAGCTTGGCACCATCATTGATGAAGTCACCGAGGCGCGTAACTCTGAATCCACCAAAGTGAACGCAGAAGCCAAGCAGGCCATTCTGGACGCCGGCGGCGTTGTACGTGAACTGGATGCAACACAGCGCGAAGAGTGGGTTTCAACGATGAAGCCTGTTTGGGAGCAGTTCATCGGTGACGTTGGCCAAGAAAATGTCGACGCGGCACAGGCGATCAACGCCAAGCACTAAGCGTTAGATTTTTGACATCACTCCTCGCCTGTTTCGGGCGGGGAGTATTTTTTTCGGCACCTTGGGGAGGGGTTGGTTCATGTCGGCGGATCATGACGAGCAGACGCTACTTGGGCGAATTGTCAGCGAAATCGAAGAGACTGCCATTGCGGTGATCCTCGGGCTGATGACCATCATCACCTTTATCAATGTGGTTCTGCGCTATGTGCTGAACTCGGCTTTTGGCCGCAAGGTTGAGGCAATGCTGGGGGTCGATTTTCCCGGTGGTCTGATTTGGGGCCTCGAAGTGGTGACGTTCCTGTTTGCGTGGCTGGTGCTGTTTGGCATGAGCTATGCGGTCAAAGTGACTGCGCATCTGGGCGTAGATGCGATCATCAACCTATTCGCACCGGGCCCGCGTAAAGCGGTAGCCGTTCTTGCAGGGCTGGTCTGTGTAATCTACGCGGCGCTCTTGTTTAAAGGTGCGTGGGATTATTGGGCGCCTTTTGCAGGGCTGGATGCGACGTCTGGCCGTTGGTTCCCCATAGGGTTTGAAAACAGTCGCGATCAGGCATGGTACGAAGTTATCGACATACCGTTTCCAGAATGGCTCCGCTTTATTGAGCCGATCATGAACGAAGGCGAGGCTTACGAGAAGCTGCCGCGTTTCATTCCATATTTCATGCTGCCTTTTGGGGCCTTTCTGCTGCTGCTGCGCTTTGTGCAAGCCACGCTAAAGGTCATGTCGGGCCGCCAAGACAGTCTGATCGTCAGCCATGAGGCAGAAGATGCAGTCGAAGACGTCAAACACTTGAACGCCGAGGGTTAAGACCATGGAAGTTATCGTCCTTTTTACCATGGTTGTCGGCCTGATGCTGATCGGGGTGCCGATTGCGGTGTCGCTTGGCATGTCGTCCATCGTGTTCCTACTTGTGCTCTCAGACACATCGCTTGCGTCCATCGCGCAGACGTTTTTTCAAGCGATGGCCGGGCATTACACGTTGCTGGCCATTCCGTTTTTCATTCTGGCGTCGTCGTTTATGTCGACGGGCGGTGTGGCGCGGCGGATCATCCGGTTTTCCATCGCATTGGTAGGACATTTGCCCGGCGGTCTGGCGATTGCGGGCGTATTCGCGTGTATGATGTTCGCCGCTTTGAGCGGATCCTCACCCGCGACGGTTGTGGCCATCGGATCAATCGTGATCGTGGGCATGCGTGAAGTTGGCTACACCAAGGATTTTGCCGCAGGCGTCATCGCCGTGGCGGGCACGCTTGGCATCTTAATCCCACCGTCCATCGTGATGGTGGTCTATGCCTCTGCCACGGATGTTTCCGTGGGGCGGATGTTTCTAGCGGGGGTGATCCCAGGGCTCATTGCAGGTCTCATGCTGATGCTGACGATCTACATCATCGCTCGGGTCCGCGACCTTCCCAAAGGCGACTGGAAAGGCTGGGGCGAAGTGCGCCGCAGCGGGATCGAAGCAGGCTGGGGCCTTTTTCTGATCGTGATCATCTTGGGCGGTATTTATGGGGGCATTTTCACGCCAACCGAGGCTGCGGCCGTTGCTGCGATCTATGCGTTCTTTATCGCCACATTCGTCTACCGCGATATGGGGCCGTTGCACGTGAAAGGCGACGCGCCGAACATTCCATTCATGAAAAAGCCGATGGCGTTGGTCACCGTATTTTTCCACCGCGACACGCGCGATACCCTGTTCGAGGCGGGCAAGCTGACGGTGACGTTGATGTTCATCATCGCCAATGCGTTGATCCTAAAGCACGTACTGACTGACGAACAAATTCCGCAGCAGATTTCAGCAGCTATGCTGAGTGCGGGCTTTGGCCCAGTGATCTTCTTGGTGATTGTGAACGTCATCTTGCTGATTGGTGGGCAGTTCATGGAGCCGTCGGGCTTGTTGGTGATTGTCGCGCCGCTGGTATTTCCAATTGCGATCGAGCTGGGGATCGATCCCATTCACCTTGGTATCATCATGGTGGTCAACATGGAGATCGGGATGATCACACCGCCTGTGGGGCTCAATCTGTTTGTGACCTCAGGGGTGGCGAACATGCCGATGATGCGAGTTGTGCGGGCGGCACTGCCATTCCTCGCGGTGCTCTTTGTGTTCCTGATTATGGTGACCTACATCCCGATCCTGTCGACATGGCTACCGACGCTGATGATGGGCCCCGAGATCATAACCAAATAGAGCAGGCCCTGAAAAAGGGTCTGCACGACACATGGCATAAAAAGAGGGCGGTAGGATCAAACACCTACCGCCTTTTTCTATGTCGGTCAGGACGCGGCGAGGGCCGCGATGATGGGGGCGAAATCGGACGCCTTCAAAGAGGCACCGCCAACTAGCGCGCCATCCACATTCTCCGCCTCAAAGATGGTGGCGGCATTGTCGGGTTTGACCGATCCGCCATAAAGCAGGGAAAACCTATTGCCGATTTCAGCGCCAAAGCGAGTGACAAGGCCGGCGCGAATAAAGTCATGCACTTCGACGATCTGCTCAAGCGTTGGCACCTTGCCGGTTCCAATCGCCCAGATCGGTTCATATGCGATGACGCAATTGGCACCTGTGGCTGCGTCGGGCAGGGAGCCTGCCAGCTGAGCTGCGATGACTTCAAGTGTGGTGCCTGCCTCTCGGACCGCGCCACTTTCGCCGATGCACAAAATCGCGGTCAGGCCTGCGCCCCAAACCTGTTGGGCCTTAGCGTTCACATCTGCGTCGCTTTCTGCATGCGCGTCGCGGCGCTCTGAATGGCCGATGATGACGTATCCCGCCCCAGTATCTGCGACCATTGAGGCCGAAATATCGCCGGTATAGGCCCCGCTGGCTTGCATGTGGCAATCTTGGGCACCAATCGAAACGCCAGTCCCTGCACAGGCCTCTGCGCTGGCAATGAGCAGCGTCGCAGGGGGGCAAATCACCACATTAGGGGCGTTCGCAGGGATCTGACCTGCAAGGGTGGCAAGCTCCGAGAGAGCCGTAGTGGTTCCGTTCATCTTCCAGTTGCCAGCAGCAATTTTACGTCTCATGAAGCGCTTTCCCGATTGATTTCACTGGCGTTAGCATCCCATACGGGGCTCGGAAACGTAAGGCTACGGACGAAAATGAGGGCGATATGATACCAAAAATCGATTTGGCACGGCTGATCGCAGCAGATCCAGACGCCCTTGCCGCCATGCGTGAAGCCGCCACAGATATCGGTTTTGCCACGGTTTATCACACGCCCCTTGGTGCTGACCGCGTAAACGAGGCAATTGGGCTATACCGCGCGTTCTTTAACCTGCCGGAAGCCGAAAAGCGCGCCTATGATATGGCATTAACTGGGTCCAACCGCGGCTGGGGCGCGACAGGCTCTGAGCAGGTCGATCCAAACTCAAACCCTGACTATAAGCAGTTCTTTGACAGTGGATTTACTCTGCCCGAGGGTGATCCGCGCCTGAAGATGCGCGTCTATGCCCCCAATCGTTGGCCAGAGCACCCGACAGGTTTCCAAGCTGGGATCAGCCGATATTACGACGATGCGCGCCGCTTGGCGCTGGATGTCTTGCGCGGAGTAGCGCAGTCCATTGATGCGCCGCGCGATGTATTTGACGCGGCATTTGAGACGCCGATGGCGCTAATGCGCGGTAATTACTACCCTCAGCGGCCTGCAGGCGCTGGCGCCAAGGACTTTGGTATCGCGACCCATACGGATTATGGGTGTCTGACGCTGCTGGCGACAGATGGCGTGCCAGGCTTGGAGGTGCGCAAGCGCAGTGGCGGATGGATCCCTGTGCGCGCAGAGCCGGGCACGTTTATCATCAATTTCGGTGAAATGATGGAGCTGTGGAGCGATGGTGTCGTGCGCGCAACGCCGCACCGTGTGGTCGGGGGGCAAGATGAGCGCATATCAATTCCGTTGTTTTTCAACCCGTCCCACGATACGAATGTTGCCCCAATGGGGTCAGGTCAGGTGATGCTGGCGGGCGAACACCTTGAGCGGCGGTTCAATGAAACCTACGTACACCTCAAGACCAACGAGACCCGAGATTAGCCGAATTTGATGGATTCGCCGCAGCCGCAAGCTTCGGTCACATTGGGATTGCGGAACTTGAATCCGGACTCGAGCAGCGATGTCTCGTAATCGATCTCAGTGCCAAATAGGAACATCTGCGCCATAGGGGCAATCATGACGCGTGCGCCGTCCTGTTCGACCACTTCGTCGTTAGGGTCGGTGTCGGTGACATATTCCATGGTATATTCCATACCCGCACAGCCGCCTTTTTTAATGCCGATGCGCAAACCTGAATGTCCCGCTGACTGCATCAGCTTGGAGATTTGGCTAGCGGCCTTAGGCGTGATGGTCACAGCTTGCTTGCCGGGGATGCCGAACATGGATGTGTCTCCTTTGCGCATAAGATAGGGGGGCGGTGTGGCAATCTCAAGGCCCAGCGCTAATAGCCCAGACGAAATAACGTGCTGGTCGCGATAAGAGAGACGGCAAGCGCCCAACCAAATGAAGCCAGCGTGCCGATGATAACATATTCGCTGATCTTCTGGTCCTTGGACACGGTGTCAAACCGTAGGATCGACTTTGCAGCGATCAGAAAACCAATGCCGGCTGGCTCCCCTATAAGGATCATAAGATATATCAACCCGCGTTCCATCAATCCGATGATACGGCCTGCGTTTTCAAGCCCTTGGGGCTGTGCGGCAACTTTGTAGCGCGCCATCAGATATCCAACTGCCGGACCACCTGCCATGCTGGCCGCGATCAACCCGCTGATCATAAGGCTTAGTTTAATGCCATCGGGCGGCAGCAGCGGCCACAGGCCTGTGAGCGCGCTATTTGGCACCCACAATGCCACACCAAGCAAGATCGCGATATGTGCGGCCTGATCGGTGAGGTAGGTGCGCAGACTGTCTGGCGCGAAGTAAACCTTGATCGCGTCGATCGCGATATGGCTGGCGGCAATTGCGAGGCTCAACCACATGGCCCCACCCGAGAATAACGCCGTTAGGACAAAGACATGGATGCCGTGCATCAACAAAGCCGCAGGGCGCTTCTTGTTTAGCACCATGCCCGTGGTCTGGAATACGAAATCAGCCAGCATATGGGCGGTGAGGAGGGCTATGAAAAGCTCGGTTGTGGCGAGGGTCATCAATGGGCCTTTCGTCTGCCTTAGGTGGCACGCAGCCTATTTTGGCTGCTTTTGGTTGATGCAGCCTATTTTGGCTGCTTTTCACTCTCTAAAAGCTCAAACACTTCATACAGCGCAGTGATACCTGCCGCCTCTGCTTGTTTTTGTGCTGTCTGGCGCGTGGTGCCCAGAAGATCGGCCACAGCCGCCTGTGAGGGTGCTTGTGGCGGCAGAAGGCCCAGTACGACTTCGGCCTGTCGTGCCGTCCAGCCTGCAACAACCCTGTCCGCCAAGGGCAAAGCCACGCGCAGGGCAAGCGGGCCAGTCGGCGCAGCCATCCGCGCGGTACGTTTCATGTGATCCAGTGCATGGCCTGAAGTGACAAAAGCCTCGCCCTCGGCCCCATTCAGCGCTCCGTTTCCAAGCTTGCCTGCGCCAAGTCCGATGCCGATGCGGGTATCATACCCTTTGCCTTGGCTGCGGACTGACGCGCGCAAAGCCAAGGCTGCTCGGAACGTAAATTCCGGTGCCAGCGCCATCTGCCAGCCATCACCACGATACCGTGCAAAAGGGGCAGGGCCGTCTTGCCAACCTGCGATGTCTCGCGCGGTCTGGTCAAGCCGCGCAAAGATTGCGTCCAACGCCTGCGAAGACAAGTCGGTTGATTTGACGATATCGCCGGTGAAAACAGTCCATTGAGCCATAGCGGCAATGTTGCAGGAACCGTCAGCTGGCGCAAGAACGCCAAAGGGCCTGAGCCGCTAAACCTAACAAGCGTGGCTTACATGAAACCCAATTCGAGCCGCGCTTCGTCAGACATCATGTCCATGCCCCACGGTGGCTCCCAGATAAGCTCAACATAAACCGTCTTAACGCCGGGCAAAGGTTCGACTGCATCGGCAACCCAACCAGGCATTTCACCCGCCACAGGACAACCTGGCGCGGTCAGCGACATCTTGATGTTAACTTCGTTTTCGGCGTTGATGTCGATCGTGTAGATCAACCCAAGTTCGAAAATATTCACAGGAATTTCAGGGTCATAGACGGAACGGCATGCATCTGCCACCTGCTCATACATCGGATGATCAGTGGAGGAGGGTGCAATCAGTGGGGTTCCCTCAAGCGGTAGTGTGGTGTCGGTCATGCGCTCTTCATCCTATTAGCTTACTAATTATATAGGGATTGGCCCGGCCCACGTCCAGAGGGGCAATGGCTACATCTTGTCACTTGCGTTTGCGGCGGGTCGGCTGCGGCTTTACCCGTGCCTCAATCTCATCATAAAGCAGTCCGGCAATGTCTTTGTTGGTGGATTTCTCAATCCCCTCCAACCCCGGAGAGGAATTGACCTCAAGCACCTTTGGCCCGGTTTCAGAGCGCAAAAGATCAACGCCCGACAGCCCCAAATTAAAGGCACGCGCCGCGCGAACGGCCGTGTCGCGTTCCTGTTTGGAGATACGCACAACCTTGGCCGATCCGCCCCGGTGCAGGTTGGAGCGAAAATCGCCATCCGCCCCGGTGCGCTTCATGGCGGCAACAACTTTGCCTGCAACGACCAGACAGCGAATATCCTCGCCTGCGGCTTCTTTCACAAAATCCTGCACCAGAAAATTGGCTTTTAGCCCCCGAAACGCGTCAATCACGCTTTCTGCGGCCTTTTTGGTTTCTGCCAGCACGACGCCCTTGCCTTGGGTCGATTCCAGCAGTTTCACAATCATCGGCGCCGTCCCCACAAGGCCCATCAGGTTTGATGTATCCTTAGGCGATGCGGCAAAGGCAGTTGTTGGCATCCCGATCTTTTTGGCAGCAAGAACCTGATGAGCATGCAGTTTATCGCGGCTGGCCATGATCCCAGCTGAGCCATTAACGCAATAGGTCCCGATCGTCTCGAACTGGCGGATCACTGCGCAGCCATAGGGCGTGATTGATGCGCCGATACGCGGAATGACGGCATCATAGCGGGGCAGGCGGGCGCCATCATAATAGACCTCGGGGGCCATGGCATTGATGGCCATGTAGCAACGCGTGGTGTCGATGACTTCGACCGTGTGACCGCGGGCTTCGCCGACATCTACCAGACGGTTGGTGGAATAATTGGCCTCTCGGCTAAGCACCGCGATACGCAGCGCTCGCTGAGGCGCAGTGCGCCGCAGGTTGGCAGTGTGATAAGCGTCATAGCTCAGCACGGGTTGCATCATTTTTTCGGTGGGCGAGATGCTGATGTGATCGCCAAGCGCCTGACGGCCCAGCAACATTCGGCTTTGCATGGTGCTGCGGTCGCTGAGGGTCACTTCGATGGGCCAGTTTTGGCCCCCAACATCCAGTGAGGTGGAAATAACATAGCGCAGTTCCGCTTCGCCATTTGATGATGTCACTTCGCGCCGGTCCACAATGGCCGCAGAGCAGGTGATCGAAACGTCGCGGTTGCCCGCAATCGGATGAACATTAAAGCGAACTTTGGGTTTTGCTGCTGGTCCAAAGACTTCAATGTCGTTGGCATATAGCGCGGAGGTGCGGGCCCCAGTGTCGATCTTGGCCTTGAGTGCGGGCAACCCCAATTCAGGCAACGCCACCCATTCTTCCCAGCCGAATGTGAGATCTTCCATGGCCTGTTGCCCCTTCTTCACTGTTTACAAAGAGGTAGCAGGGCTGAGTTTGGACCTCAAGGCGGCCGCCAAAACCTTGGCAGTGACCGCCTTGAGGAATGTTTTAGTCAGCTGCGACGATGCGTACCTTGTGCAGCAAGCCACCAATGGCACCACCGATCAGCGGTGCAACGATGAAGAGCCACAACTGGCTCATTGCCGTGCCGCCCACCAACAACGCTGGCCCAATGGAGCGCGCTGGGTTCACAGATGTGCCCGTCAACGTAATACCCACAAGGTGGATCATCGTCAGTGTCAGACCGATTACCAAGCCCGCCATGATGGGAGAGCCCTTGTCCGAAGTAACGCCAAGGATGACGACCAAGAACACAGCTGTCGCGATCACTTCAAAGAGGAAGGCGGAGATCATGAAGAATTCGGCACCATAACCCGGACCCCAACCATTCTGGCCCAACCCATTGGCTGCAACATCGTAACCGCCGACCGAGTTGGTCGCGATAACGTAGATGACAATAGCCGCGACGATAGCGCCGATGGTCTGAAAGATAGCGTAGCCAATGAAATCAGTGACTGACATGCGGCCTGCGACCAGCACACCAAAGGAAACGGCGGGGTTCAAATGCGCCCCGGAGATCGGGCCGATGGAATAGGCCATTGCGACAACCGAGATCCCGAAAGCGAGGGCGATGCCAGTGACTGAAATTGGGACATCGATGCCCATACCGCCGCCCGCAAGGACAGCAGCGCCGACACCGAAGAAGACGAGGACAAAAGTGCCGATGGCTTCGGCGATATATTTTTTCATGAGTTCAATTTTCCGTATTGTGACAAGGATGCGCATTCATCTGTACCGCAACTGGTACATCAGCCAATATCAAATTCGAAAAAATGGGAGAAAATGTTCGGCCTTCCCCGTTAGCGAGGAAGGAACACGCCTAGTTGTCGTTGATATCGTGGGTCACAACCCGTGCACCGCTGGATTGGCGGCGAAACACCATCCGCAGCACAACCCACGCAATCAGCGATAAACCCGCGAACACGGCCAATAGTGCTGGCACATTGGTAACGCTTAACACGCCAACCAGCACCGCCACAGCCAAGGCCCCAAGCGCGAATCCTAAAAAAATCGTGCCCGGTACCAGCAACTCGATCACACCGAGACCCAGCGAAATACACAGCCAAACCCACCAGATTGTCAGAAAACTCTCCATTACCCGCGGCCTTTAAGCAGTTTGAACGCGTCGCCAAACGCAGAAAGCGCCTCTGCGGGGACAATGACTGTCTGACTGCCATCGCTCTTGCCCATCGCGCTAAACGCCTCAACCTGCTTGAGCGCGATCTGGTATTGTGCGGCCTCCAGCCCGTTTTCATTGATCGCAGTGGCGACCACTTGGGTGGCATAAGCTTCGGCGTCAGCCAACACACGGCGCGCTTTGGCCGTCTGTTGAGACGCGTAAAGCTCCGCATCCGCAGAAAGCTCAACAGCGCGTTTGGACCCTTCGGCCTCCGTCACTTGGGCGCGGCGGGCACGCTCGGCATTCAGTTGCTGCATCATTGCTGCACGCGTGGCGGCATCAAGATTCACGTCGAGGATCTCAGCGCGGGTGACTTCGATGCCCCAGTTATCAACGGCATCCTCAACCGAAGCCTTGATCGTGTCGATCAAAGAATCCCGGTTTGATTGTACCTCGTCCAGGTCCATCTTGCCGATCTCGGCGCGCACGATCCCGGTAACAGTGGTCGAAATCGCGCTGTCCACATCGCGAATACGGTAGACGGTCTTTTCGGGTTCGATAATGCGGTAAAATACAGACGTATCGACCTGCACCAACACGTTGTCGCGGGTAATTGCGTCCTGGCTTGCTGTTGGCAGCTGACGCTCAAGGATCGAGATCTTATGGGCAATTTTGTCGATAAAGGGCACGATCATATTGATCCCTGGTCCAAGCACCGCGCGCAATCTGCCAAAACGTTCGATCACATGCTTCTCAGACTGCGGAACGATTTTGACCGATTTGAATACCAAAACGACGAAAAGCAGCGCCAGAAGCAAAAAAACCAAGTTGTTTTGCAGCGCATCTAATAGAAATTGTTCGAAATCCAAACCCGTTACTCCTTACACAGTGTTGGTGCTAATGTGGGGAGGGAACAGGGGAAATGCAAGGTTGTTGGGCGTTGAAACGTTCAGCTTTTGCTCCATCTGACATTGTTGAAAACCCACGCAAAAGAGTTGGTTCGGTGGGCAATTTGGCGGGGCCTTGCCGAAAGAAACCACCACACGTGGCTTGAGGCGCGGGTCCTTGCGCGCTATGCGGCGGTCATGCGATAGGAGCAACGCACCATGAGTTTCGGCTTTGAGATCACAGCCACAGATGGCAAGGCCCGCACCGGGGCAATTTCCACCACGCGGGGCGATATCCGCACGCCAGCGTTTATGCCAGTGGGCACGGCCGCGACCGTCAAGGCGATGATGCCTGACAGCGTGGCAGCGACAGGGGCCGATATCTTGTTGGGCAACACCTATCATTTGATGCTGCGCCCCACGGCAGAACGGATTGCGTCCCTTGGGGGGTTGCACAAATTCATGAACTGGTCCGGTCCGATCTTGACCGACAGCGGTGGCTTTCAGGTGATGAGCCTTGCTGATCTGCGCAAGCTGACAGAGCGCGGCGTGACCTTCAAAAGCCACATCGACGGGTCCAAACACGAAATCACGCCTGAGCGCTCAATGGAAATTCAAGCGCTTTTGGGTTCTGACATCGTGATGTGTTTCGACGAATGCCCAGCACTCCCTGCGGACCGCGCGCGCATCAATGAGAGCATGCAGCTGTCGATGCGGTGGGCGGCACGTTCAAAAGAAGCATTTGGCGACCGGCCGGGCCATGCGCTCTTTGGGATCCAGCAAGGTGGGTTGGAAAGAGACCTGCGCGGTGAAAGTGCAGAGGCTTTGGCGTCGATTGGCTTTGACGGCTACGCAGTTGGCGGATTGGCCGTGGGCGAAGGGCAAGAAGCGATGTTTGATTGCCTCGATTACGCGCCCGATCAATTGCCCCAAGACAAGCCGAGGTACTTGATGGGCGTGGGGAAACCTGATGACATCGTGGGTGCTGTTGCACGCGGGATCGACATGATGGATTGCGTGCTGCCCTCCCGTTCGGGGCGCACAGGTCAGGTGTTTACCCGGCGCGGTGTGCTGAACATCAAAAACGCGCGCCACATGGATGATCCGCGTCCCTTGGACGAGGCCTGCACATGCCCTGCGTGCAGCAATTACTCGCGCGCCTATCTGCACCACGTTTTTCGCAGCCAAGAGATCATCAGTTCCATGCTGCTGACGTGGCATAATTTGCACTACTATCAGGACCTAATGGCGGGCATGCGCGAAGCGATTGCTGCTGGGTCTTTCACAACGTGGCAGTCAGAGTTCCACGCTACCCGTGTGCAAGGCGATATTGATCCGCTTTAATGTTGGGCTTTACTCAAACGACACCATCGTAAGCAGCTCGTATTCCGCGACCTGATCGGCGTCTTGATTACTCAGCGCGACGTGCCAGCGCACTTCGCCGTATTCGTCATTGCGCGGCGTCTTTTGCTTGACCGTGAGGTGCACCGTGATGCTGTCACCGGGCGATACCGGCTTCATGAACCGCAGATTGTCGAGGCCGGTGTTTGCGAGGACAGGTCCCGGATCGGGCTGCACGAACATGCCTGCCGCAAAGCTCAGCAGCAGATAGCCATGAGCCACGCGCCCCGGAAAGAACGGATTTGCCTTTGCTGCGTCCTCGTCCATGTGGGCGTAAAACGTATCGCCTGTGAAATGAGCAAAGGTCTCAATATCTTCCAACGTGACTTTGCGCGGACCAGCAATGAGCGTCTCGCCAATCTGCAAATCGTGAAAGCTGCGGGTGAAAGGATGCACACCGCTGTCTGTCTGCGCCGCACCGGGCACCCATGTGCCGCTGATTGCACTTAGGATATCGGGGCTGCCCTGAATGGCGGTGCGCTGCATGTAATGCATAACCCCACGAATGCCGCCCAGCTCTTCGCCACCACCCGCACGCCCTGGACCGCCATGCACCATATGAGGCAGGGGCGCGCCGTGGCCTGTAGCCTCCGACATGCTGTCACGGTTGTTGAAATAGAGCCGCCCATGCCAGGCAGCAGCACCCAGCGCCACCTGTCGCGCCACATCGCCGTCGCGGGTTACAACAGACGCCACCAGCGAACCGCCCCCGCGATTTACCAGCGCGATGGCATGATCGATGTCGCGGTAAGGCATAATGGTGCTGACAGGGCCAAAGGCTTCGGTGTCGTGCAGATGCGTCGCCGCATCCGGATCGTCGCAGTGAAACAGCATTGGCGGAACAAACGCGCCGTTTTGGGCGTCAGCCCCATGCACGGTGAAATCATCTGGATCGCCGTAAACGCGTGTGGCTTCAGTCCCGATCAACGCCGCCTTTTCCAGCACGTCGTGTTTTTGGGGTTGCGATACCAGCGCGCCCATCCGGGTTTCCGTGTCACGCGGATCGCCAATGACGGTTTTGGCCAGCCGTGCGCTGAGCGCTTCAATCACCGCGTCGATATGGGCGCTTGGCGCCATGATGCGCCGGATCGCGGTGCATTTCTGGCCCGCTTTGACTGTCATCTCGCGGTGCACTTCCTTTATGAACACATCGAACTCTGGCGTGCCGGGACCGGCATCAGGGCCAAGCACCGAGGCATTCAAACTGTCTTGTTCGGCCACAAAACGGATAGAGTTTTCCAGGATATGCCTTTGGGAGCGCAGCTTTAGCGCCGTGTGAGCCGAGCCTGTGAAACTCACCACATCTTGGGCGTCCAACATCCCCAACAGATCGCCCAGACCACCTGATACAAGCTGCACAGCGCCCTCAGGTAAAATTCCGCTCTCGTGCATCAGGCGCACGGCGGCATGCGTGACATAACACGACACCGTGGCAGGCTTTACTATGGCGGGGACCCCCGCCAACAGGGTCGGAGCGAGCTTCTCAAGCATGCCCCAAACCGGAAAGTTGAACGCGTTGATGTGGACCGCAACGCCTTGCAGCGAGGTGGCGATGTGTTGGCCGAGAAACGCGCCCGTGCGGCCCAGTTGTTCGACCTCACCGTCGAGATAAACATGCGCATCCGGCATCTCGCGCCGGCCCTTGGAGGCGTAGACAAACACCGTGCCAATACCGCCATCGATATCGACCGTCCCATCGGCCTGTGTGGCGCCGGTGTGAAACGACAGATCGTAAAGCTCTTGCTTGTGGGTGTTGAGATGCGTCGCCAACGCTTTGAGCATCCGTGCGCGGTCATGAAATGTCATCGCGCGCAGGTTTGGCCCACCAACATCACGGGCAAAGCTACGCATTGCCGCCACATCGAGAGTGTCATTACCAGCCTCGGCCATGATCTGTGCTGTGATCGCAGACTCGATTGGCCGCGCGCCGGGGCCGGGGGCAACCCATTGACCCGCAACAAGGGACGGAATGGCGTGAAAGGTCATGGGGCGTATCCTTTAGACGGGTGCCGTGAGGCCCGGCGTTTTGAGTGTCTGCGTGCAAATGAGGGGACGTTGGTCACTGATCATAGTCGAACACCACTTTGTCACCCAAGGGATAGCACTGGCAGGTCAGCACAAAACCTGCGGCGACTTCGTAATCCTCAAGCGCGTGGTTGGTCAGCATCTCAACTTCGCCCTCGGTAACTTTGGCGCGACATGATGAACAGACACCAGCCTTACAGGCAAACGGCGCATCAATAGAATTCTCAAGGGCGGCGTCCAAGAGGCAGGTATCTTTGGACATCTCGAACTGGCGCGTGGCCCCGTCAATCGTCACGGACACTTGTGTCATGGTATTGGCTTGGCCTGCATCTGCGATCTTAGCGCGATGCTTGGCACGGCCCGGCTGCGACGCGCCAAACAGCTCAAACTTGATCTGAGCGTCGTCCAATCCGTGGTCCTTCAGCGATTTTGCAATCCCGAGCATCATGGGTTCGGGGCCGCAAATAAACGCTGTGTCAATCGATGCAATGTCGATCCAACTGCTAAAGAGGCGGGCGCATTTTTCCGCGTCAACGCGGCCCGTGAACAGATCAATATCTTGCGCATCGGTTTCCAGCACGTGGATGACATTCACGCGGCCCATATAGGTGTTCTTGAGGTCTTCCAGCTCGTCACGGAACATGATCGAATTGACCGCACGGTTGGCGTAGACAAGCGTGAAACGCGACTGGGGTTCCTGCGTCAACACCGTTTTTAAGATCGACAGCACCGGCGTGATGCCAGAGCCACCTGCAAAGCCCAGATAGTGACGCCGCGTTGCTGCATCGAGTGGGGTGTGGAAATTACCCATGGGCGGCATGGCCTCAAGGGTGTCGCCAGGTTTGAGGCTGTCGTTTGCCCAAGTTGAAAACGCACCACCCTCGACCCGCTTTATCCCGACCTGCAAGATACCCTCATCACGGCCCGCGCAAATTGAATAGCTGCGGCGTAATTCGTCGCCTTCAAACTTATGGCGAAAGGTCAGGTATTGGCCTTGGACGAAATCGTAACTACCGTCCTCAGGAGCGGCAAAGCTGACCACAACTGCGTCTTTGATTGTCTTGCGAACGTCTGTAACTGTAAGGGCGTGAAATTGTGCCATATCAGAGCCTTATTAGATGCATTTAAAGTAATCGAACGGCTCTAGGCAGCTTAGGCAGCGCCAATGTGCCTTGCAGGGCGTGGAGCCGAACTGGCTGACCTTTTGGACGTCCACCGATCCGCATTGTGGGCATTTTGAGGGCCCGCCCGAGGGACTTGGTGGTGCGATGCCATAAGCCTCAAGCCGAGCACGGCCTTTGTCAGACAGCCAATCGGTTGTCCAAGGCGGCGAAAGCTGACGTTTCAATGTGATCTTGTCGATGCCGTGAGCGCGCAGAGCAGTTTCGACGTCTAAGTTGATGATGCTGGTCGCAGGGCAGCCCGAGTAAGTTGGCGTGATCGACACCTCAAGCGTGTCGCCGGCCCATGCAACGTCGCGGATAATTCCGAGATCAACGACTGAAATCACCGGAATTTCTGGGTCGGGCACGGCATCAAGCCATTCCCAAACGGTGGCAACATCAGGCTGCGACATCTACCAGCTCGCACCGGGGTAGGCGCGCTGCAACCACTGCATCTGGGTCAGGATGCGGCCCAGATGTTCCGTGTGTTGTCGGCCGGTTTTGCCGCCTTGATGGGCGAAATCATCCTCAGGGATGCGCAACGTCGCCTCTGACAGTGTTGCACGGACCGAGGCCTCCCAATTGTCGCGCAGGTCTGCAGGGTCGGGCGCAACACCAGCCTTGGCCATCGCTGCGTCCACGTCATCGCTGGCGAACATCTCGCCGACAAAGGGCCACAGCAAATCAAGCGCGTTTTGCATGCGCGCATGGCTTTCTTGAGTGCCGTCGCCCAAGGACACGACCGTCTCGGCCGAACGATCAAGGTGATAAGCAGCCTCTTTTACAGCTTTTGCTGCAATCTCGGCCACGCGCGGATCGCTCGACTTTGCCATTGCACCTAGCAGTGGATGTTGAAACGCATCGAACAGAAATTGCCGCATCATGGTATGGCCAAAATCGATATTGGGCCGCTCAAGCATCAAGACATTCCGAAAATCCCAGACGTCGCGCAAAAAGGCGAGATCATCGGCGGACCGACCAGCGTCTTCGACCTCGGCCGCATATCCCAGCCACATCTGCGTCTGGCCAATCAGGTCCAGCGCCGTGTTGGCCAGCGCGATATCTTCTTCGAGCACCGGTGCCTTACCGCACCATTCCGAAATACGGTGACCCAACACCAATGTGTTGTCGCCCATCCGCAAGAGGAACTGAAAAAGTGCCGCATTTTCCATTACATGTGGCCTATTTCATCGGGGATATCAAAGAACGTCGGGTGCCGGTAAACCTTGTCATTTGCCGGATCATAAAGCGCGTCTTTGTCGCCGGGACTTGAGGCCGTGACCCGCTCTGCCTCAACCACCCAGATGGACACACCCTCGTTGCGGCGGGTGTAGACGTCGCGCGCATTTTTGATCGCCATGTCGGCGTCAGGCGCGTGCAAGCTGCCGACGTGGCGGTGGCTCAGGCCATGCTGGCCGCGGATGAACACTTCCCACAAGGGCCATTCGCCCGTGCGGCGTGGTTTGTTTTTTGGATCAACGTTTGGATTGGTCATTCTGCGGCCACCTTTGCTGCGCGTTTCTTGGCCGCGTGGGCCAGCATGCCGTCGCGCACCCACGCGCCGTCATCCCATGCCTTCTTGCGGGTCGCGAGCCGTTCGGTGTTGCATGGCCCGTTGCCCTTGAGCACCTGATAAAACTCGTCCCAATCCGGCTCAGCAAAGTCGTAACCGCCCTTGTCGCCGTTCCATTTCAGCGTCTCATCAGGCACTGTCAGGCCAAGGAATTCGGCCTGTGGTGCGGTTTGGTCGACAAACTTCTGGCGCAGCTCGTCATTGGTGTTCATCTTGATTTTCCACGCCATCGATTGCGCAGAATGCACGCTATCTTTGTCGGATGGGCCGAACATCATCAGCGACGGATACCACAAGCGGTTCAGCGCATCCTGCGCCATCTTTTTCTGAACATCCGTGCCCTTGCACATCTTCATCATGATGTCGAAGCCTTGGCGTTGATGAAAGGATTCTTCCTTACAAATCCGCACCATAGCCCGCGCATAAGGCCCATAAGACGTTCGCTGCAACGGCACCTGATTCATGATTGCCGCCCCATCTACCAACCAACCGACAGCGCCCATATCGGCCCATGTTAGTGTCGGATAATTAAAGATCGACGAGTATTTCATGCGTCCTTCATGGAGCATCTCAAACATCTCATCGCGGGTAATGCCGAGCGTTTCGGCCGCGCAATAAAGGTATAAGCCATGCCCGGCCTCGTCCTGCACCTTTGCCAGCAAGATCGCCTTGCGCTCAAGGGTTGGTGCGCGGGTGATCCAATTGCCCTCGGGCAGTTGGCCGACGATCTCGGAATGGGCGTGCTGGCCAATCTGGCGGATCAGGTTCTTGCGGTAGCCATCTGGCATCCAGTCTTTTGGCTCAATCTTGCCGCCGGCGTCGATGCGCTCCTGAAATGCGCGCTCGATCGGGTCCATTTCATCAAGGGTTTTTAGACCCTCGCCAGTGGATTTTATCATCTGTGCGTACATGTTTCAGACCCTTTCCAGAATAAGAGCAACTCCTTGGCCCACGCCCACACACATGGTGCAAAGCGCATAGCGACCTTGGGTTCGGTTGAGTTGGTAGGTCGCCGTCAGAACCAACCTGGCCCCAGACATGCCAAGCGGGTGACCAATTGCGATGGCCCCGCCGTTTGCGTTTACATGGGGCGCATCATCCGCAACGCCCAAAGCGCGCAGAGTGGCGATGCCTTGGCTGGCAAACGCTTCGTTGAGTTCGATAATGTCCATCTGTTCGATGCTTAACCCTGCACGGGCCAGTACTTTTTGCACGGCGGGAATTGGGCCTGCGCCCATCACCCGGGGTGCCACACCTGCGGCACACATGGCGACAACCCGCGCCATTGGGGTCAACCCCTGCGCTGATGCGGCGTCTTCTGATGCGATCAGCATCGCGGCGGCACCGTCATTCACGCCAGACGCATTGCCGGCCGTGACTGTTTTATCTGGGCCATTGATCCCGCGCAGTTTGGCCAAAGTCGCCGCGTCCGTGTCGGGGCGCGGGTGTTCATCATGGCGCACCACTTTGGGATCACCTTTGCGCTGGGGGATCGTGACGGGGATGATTTCGTCGTCAAACACACCAGCCTCGGACGCTGCTGCCCAACGGTGCTGGCTGCGCAGCGCAAAGGCGTCTTGGTCCGCGCGGCTGACACCGTGGTCTTCGGCAACGTTATCTGCGGTCTCTGGCATTGAATCGACGCCATATGCAGATTTCATCTTGGGGTTCACAAACCGCCAGCCGATGGTCGTATCATAAACGGCATTGGCCCGGCCAAACGCAGTTTCCGCCTTGGGCATCACAAATGGCGCGCGGCTCATGCTTTCGACACCACCAGCGATGGCCAGATCCATATCACCAGCCCGGATCGCACGGGCCGCAATGCCCACCGCATCCAGCCCGGAGGCGCATAGGCGGTTAACGGTAATGCCTGGAACATCGATCGGCAGGCCTGCCAGCAGGGCCGCCATACGTGCAACGTTGCGGTTGTCTTCGCCTGCCTGATTGGCGCAACCCATCACGACATCGTCAACACGGGTCCAGTCTACGGCAGGGGAGCGTGCCATCAGGGCGGCCAATGGGGCTGCTGCCAGATCATCCGTGCGCACCGATGACAAAGCACCCCCATAACGTCCTATGGGTGTGCGAACGGCATCGCAGATGAAGGCATTGGCCATAGTGGGGCTCCGATTGGGTGGTGGTTAGGTGTCATACACCTAACGTCATTCTCGATTCGCTACAAGTATTGCGTTACGAAATTTACAGGAAGATGTCATTATTGGTAACATATTATTTGCCCCTCGTTGCCCAAGGGGAAACAATCGAGGGCAGGGATCGCAGATTCGGTGAAATTTCCGTCAAAGCAGAACCAGTCTGCGGTTGCCGAACCGGCCCCATCGCGCCATGTTATGCCAAAGCCCCGGTACAAGGGATTGAAACAGGCGAATAGGGTGCCCACATTCCTATTCCGACATAGGAAACGGCCAATGGTTGCCTAATTAGGGACCAGCGCTGTTTTGCCAAGATAAGGAATTGAGCATGCAAGAACCCCTGAACGCGTCGTATCCGGTACTGCCGCTGCGTGATATCGTGGTTTTCCCCCACATGATCGTGCCGCTGTTTGTAGGCCGTGAAAAATCCGTACGCGCCCTTGAAGAAGTCATGGCAGACGACAAGCAAATCCTGCTGTCGAGCCAAATTGACCCCGGTGTGGATGATCCAGACGCTGCGGGCATCTTTAAGGCGGGTGTGTTGGCCAATGTGCTGCAACTGCTGAAACTGCCCGATGGCACGGTAAAAGTGCTCGTCGAAGGGCAGGCGCGG
Organism: Sulfitobacter sp. SK012; assembly: GCF_003352085.1. Lineage (NCBI taxonomy): Bacteria > Pseudomonadati > Pseudomonadota > Alphaproteobacteria > Rhodobacterales > Roseobacteraceae > Sulfitobacter > Sulfitobacter sp. SK012. Next base: position 2,786,671 of record NZ_CP025804.1, on the reverse strand, counting down.
GTTCGCATTACCGATTACCTTGAAAACGATAACTTCTTTGAAGCGCGCGCAGAGTACCTGACGGAAATGCCCGGTGACGCGACCACCACACAGGCGCTGCTGCGTTCTGTTGCGGATGAATTTGAGCGTTACGCCAAAGTTAAAAAGAACGTCCCCGAAGAAGCTTTGACAGCTGTAGGAGACGCGACTGAGCCCGCGCGTTTGGCCGATCTTGTGGCTGGGCACCTTGGCATTGAAGTCGAGCAAAAGCAGGATCTGCTGGAAACGCTGAGCATTTCTGAGCGTCTTGAGAAGGTCTATGGCTTGATGCAGGGCGAGCTGTCTGTGCTGCAGGTCGAGAAAAAGATCAAAACGCGCGTGAAAACCCAGATGGAGAAAACACAGCGCGAATATTACCTGAATGAGCAGATGAAGGCCATTCAGACCGAACTTGGCGATGGCGAGGACGGCAAGAACGAAGTCGTTGAGCTGGAAACCAAGATCGCTGAAACAAAGCTGAGCAAAGAAGCGCGCGAAAAGGCCGATGCAGAGATCAAAAAGCTCAAGAACATGAGCCCGATGTCAGCCGAAGCAACCGTTGTGCGCAACTACCTTGACTGGATGCTGGCCATTCCGTGGGGCGTGAAGTCGCGCGTGAAAAAGGACCTGACCAAGGCCCAAGACGTGCTCGATAACGATCACTACGGTCTGGAAAAGGTTAAAGAGCGCATCGTCGAATATTTGGCCGTGCAGCAACGCTCGACCAAGATGAAAGGCCCGATTATGTGCCTCGTTGGCCCTCCGGGCGTCGGCAAGACATCCTTGGGCAAGTCTGTGGCCAAAGCGACGGGGCGCGAATTCATTCGCATCTCGCTGGGTGGTGTGCGCGACGAATCTGAAATCCGCGGTCACCGTCGGACTTACATTGGCTCCATGCCTGGTAAGATCATTCAGGCGCTGAAAAAAGCCAAGACCACCAATCCGCTTATCTTGCTCGATGAAATCGACAAGATGGGTCAGGATTTCCGGGGTGATCCTGCATCAGCAATGCTTGAAGTACTTGATCCGGAACAGAATTCCACATTTGTGGATCACTATCTGGAGGTCGAATATGACCTCTCGAACGTGATGTTCTTGACCACGTCCAACAGCTATAACATGCCGGGCCCACTTCTGGACCGGATGGAGATCATTCCTCTGTCTGGCTACACGGAAGATGAAAAACGCGAGATCGCCAAGCAGCATCTGGTGCAAAAGCAGATCAAGAACCACGGGCTGAAGGCCAAGGAATTCAGCATCGAGGATTCTGCGCTTACCGGCATGATCCGCTATTACACGCGTGAAGCGGGGGTGCGGAATCTTGAGCGCGAGATTGCCAAGGTTGCGCGGAAATCGCTGACCAAGATCATCCGCAAAGAGGCAGAAAGCGTTAACGTGAATGGCGACAATCTGGATGATTTCCTTGGCGTGCAGAAATACCGCTATGGTCTTGCCGAAAAGGACGACCAGATCGGTGTTGTGACAGGTCTTGCCTATACTTCGGTCGGCGGAGAGTTGTTGCATATCGAAGCGCTGCGTTTGCCCGGTAAGGGTCGGATGAAGACAACCGGCAAGCTGGGTGACGTGATGAAAGAAAGCATCGACGCCGCCTCAAGCTATGTGCGGTCGATCAGCCCAAAAATTGGGGTGAAGCCGACGAAGTTCGACAAGATCGATATCCACGTTCACGTGCCTGATGGTGCGACCCCCAAGGACGGACCAAGTGCTGGATTGGCGATGGTGACATCGATCGTTTCCGTGCTGACGCAAATTCCCGTCCGCAAAGACATTGCCATGACTGGCGAAGTTTCATTGCGCGGGAATGCGATGCCGATTGGAGGGCTCAAGGAGAAGCTGCTGGCCGCCCTTCGTGGTGGAATCACAACGGTCTTGATCCCCGAAGAGAACGAAAAGGATCTGCCAGAGATCCCGGATAACGTAAAAGAGGGGCTGACCATTATACCTGTCAGCCATGTCTCTGAGGTGCTCAAGCATGCGCTGGTTCGCGATCCTGAACCTATCGAATGGGATGAAGCCGCTGAAGAAGCCGCGGCAGCTGCCTTGGCCGCGAAATCCTCTGGTGGAGACGCAGCAACTGCGCATTAAGCTGCTATTACCTAAGTAAACTGAACGCCCTGATGTATTGTTGGGGCGTTTTTTATTTCAAATACTCGGGATGTAGGGACCTAGCCTTGGCTGGATTTTTAGACCGCACCGGGTTATGATGTTTCCAAATAAGAAACAATGAGCAGGAAAAATCATGAGCGTGACAGCCAAAAAAACATCTGCAGCCTCCAAGACTGGAGCTAAGACAACCGCGGCCGCACCTGTCGCGAAGTCGACCGCCGTGAAATCCACGTCGCCTAAAGTGGACGTCGCTGCGGCTCCGAGCAAATCTGCGCAAAGCAAAACTGACTCAACCAAGTCTGCCCCAACCACACCGATTAGCACAAAGCCGCCCGCGAGCGCTGCTGCAAAGCCGGTCGTTGCAGACACGTTGTCTCCGGTGGTGGTATCAACAGGCCTGCGCAAACGCGAATTGTTCGACCTTGTTGCAGCCCGGTCTGGCATGAAGAAAAAAGACATCAAGCCAGTCGTCGAAGCAATGCTCGCCGTCATGGGCGAGGCGCTTTCGGAGCACCGCGAAATGGTTTTGCCACCACTAGGTCGGGTGAAAATCCAGCGTGCTAAGGAACTGCCAGATGGGCGGGTGATCGTGCTGAAATTGCGCCAAAAGACACAATCAACGCTTTCGGGTCCAACCGACAAGGTCTGAGCAGAAGCATTCTCAAAACACTCCCGGTTTTGCCAGCAAACCCTTGCATGCGAAGGGTGAATTAGAGTATCCGACCCAAGCGGGTGATTAGCTCAGTGGTAGAGCGCTTCGTTCACATCGAAGATGTCAGGAGTTCAAATCTCTTATCACCCACCATACTCCTTTGATGTTTCGCATGAAGAAAGACACGTAAGTGGCTAGAACTTATCCTAAAATTTGGTTTCTTCGGCATGGTCAAACCGAGTGGAATGCCCAATACCGTTTGCAAGGCCAACTCGACTCAGCGCTGACCCCCCGGGGCATTTCAGACGCACAGGATCAGGCCAGAATTATGCCAGATATTCTGGCGCAATCCCCTCAGGTTTTTGCCTCCCCTTTGGGGCGTGTGCGCCAAACGGCGCAGATCGCTCTGGGTGGCGCGCCGTACATCGAAGATCCGCGTTTAATGGAGATCCACGCCGGTGCATGGCAAGGGATGCTGAGGTCCGACATCTATAAGCAGCACCCTGAATTTATCGAGGATGGTGCCAGTGCTTTGGATATTTACGAAGCGGCCGAGGGCGGCGAGGGTTTAGCGGCTCTTGAGGCGCGTATCGTCGACTTTCTGTCTGAGTTGACGGTGCCTACGGTTATCGTGGCGCACGGGCTGCTGGGTCAGGTTCTGCGCGGGCATGTTTGCAATGTACCAGCGCCAGAGGTTGGGCAGTTGAGCAATGAGCAAGGCTGCGTCTATCTTCTTGAAAATGGACAGGAAACTGTCGTGTGGCCAAGCCCGTGAATCGGATGCCACCGCTTTATATTCTGCGTCACGGTGAAACAGATTGGAACGCGACGGGACGGCTTCAGGGCCGTTTTGACAGCCCACTAACGCAGCGCGGTGTGGCGCAGGCCAAGGCGCAAAATTCGATCTTAGGCAGGCATGACTTAGCTGGTTTCAAAGCCATCAGCAGCCCGCAAGGCCGTGCCTTTCGAACGGCTGAGATCGCCTTGGAGGGCGTGTGCGCTGACATTCAGACGGATGCGCGTTTAAGCGAGATCGGTCTAGGTGACTGGGCGGGCATGGACCGTGGCGCTCTGATCCGGAGCGAAAAGGTGCGAAGCGGTTTTGATCTGTATGAACGCGCGCCAAACGGCGAAGGGTTTGATGTGCTCTACGCTAGATGTGACGCGTTTCTGGGTACGCTTACTGGGCCTTCGGTGCTTGTGACGCATGGTATCACCAGCCGCATGTTGCGCGTGATTTTGCTTGGGAAATCGCTAGCTGAATTGCGCAAAATTGAAGGCGGGCAAGGCATTGTTTTCTATCTTGAGAACAGAGTGCAAAAATTGCTGCGCGAAAGGGCTTGAAGCTCGGCTCTACCTTCGCTATTCAGCCGCTGTCGGGTTGTTAGCTCAGTTGGTAGAGCGCTTCGTTTACACCGAAGATGTCGGGAGTTCGAGCCTCTCACAACCCACCATACTTTACTGGTAAATCCAGCGAAGTTGTTGAAATTACCAACGCCGGTTCGATTTTAGTAATGTTCTGAAATTACCAAGATTCGCTGCATCTTTTTCTTGGTACCGTTGCTTTGACACGCAAAAGACCACGTGGCTTTATTTATTTTTCTGCAGCACCACCGCGGACCGCGCGTTTTACCTCGACCGCCAATTTCTCAACATTTGGGGGATCAAGGATGCCAAGATGGTCACCGGGAACATCTCGCAGATCAAAACCACCTGCTGCAACCTCGCTCCACCCTAGCCCAGTTGCCCGGCCTGCTGGACTGTCAAAGCGGTCGTCCGCTGCATGGATGATCGTTATTTTATGCGGATAAGGCTTCGGCTGATACTCCTCGACCGACAGGGCATTGGCCGCGATGAAGGCATCAATTGTTTGGACAGGGTTGCTGCCCCCAGCGCGCAAATTGTTGCGGTTTATCTCCAGCGCCTTGCGGTGGTGCCTGTCTGCGCTCCGCTCCAGCATTGCTTTGCGAATGTAGGGTAATCCCTTTGTTGCGATCTGGCCGAGATGAACGCCAAAGCGAGCCACTTTACCAATACGCGGGCGCCCGGCAGGGCCCTCGGCATCCAGCAAAATCAGCGCCCGGACGTCGCGCCCCGCCTCGTTAAGTTGTTGCGCCAATTCAAAGGCGACGTAGCTGCCCATCGACACGGAGATTAACGAAAGCGGGCCACTTGGATGGTGGCGTTCAATCTGGTGCAGATAGAACTTCGCAATATCAACGATGTTGGTGGGCGTATTCTGCGACAAAAGACCCACCGTCAAACCATAGAGCGGTTGATCGCTGCCCAAAACGGCCGAGAGGGGACGAAAGAAAGAACAATTATCACCCAAAACATGCACCGCATAGATTGGGGCTTCTGTGCCACCTGATTGGACAGGGATCACCACCAACGGGTCGGTCTCTTTTTCCTGCAAGGCCCTCACGATGCCGCGGGGCGTTGGGTCCGCGTAAACCGCCCCTGGCATGAGCCGTGTCCCCAAGCGCTGCTCTAGCTTTGACAGCAGGCGCAACAACAACAATGAATGCCCACCCAGATCAAAGAATGATGCACCCGGGGCGACGTCCTCGACCTTGAGTAGGGCGGCAAACAGATCAGCGACCTCTTGGGTCAGCGGAGTGGTGTCGTCCGCTTTAGTGGGATCTGTGACAGCCGGGACCGGGTCGGGCAGGGAACGGGTTGCGATCTTGCCGCCGGGCGTTTCAGGCCAATGATCGACCTGCACCAGAGCGGCGCGCATATGGGGCGGCAACACTTCGGCGATCCGCATGGCAACATTGTCAAGGTCGAGGATGTCGGTGTTATTGGCTGGCGAAACCCAACCGACAAGGCGCGGCGTGCTTCCGTGGCTTTCATGCAGGGCGACATAGGCGCGACCAATATCGGTTTGCGCTTCGAGTTGTTCTTCGATCTGGCCCGGTTCAATCCGAAAGCCGCGCAGCTTGATTTGCCGGTCGGTGCGGCCGATGTAATGCAACAGACCGTTGTCCCAATAGGTCCGGTCACCTGTGGCATAGGCGCGATCCAAAGATGCATCAAATGGCGCGACAACAAAATGCTCTGCAGTTAGCTCAGGCGCACTGATATATCCGCGCGCAACCGCGGGCCCGGTAATCCACAATTCGCCCTTCGTGCCTTCGGGGGCGACGGATCCATCAGCGGCCAAAACCCAAGCGCGGGCATGGGCCAGCGGTGATCCAATGGGAACACTGTAGAGCGCAGGAGTTTCGGCAGGTGCCTCAAAGCTGGTGCAGGTGATCGTGGTCTCTGTCGGGCCGTAGCCATTGATCCATCGCACGTCTGGGACCAAAGCACGCCAGCGCCTGAGCACTGAAAGCGGCACGCGCTCTCCTCCGACTATCACGATGCGCACAGACGGCGGCAGCGTTTCTGAAGTGCTGTCTAGCATCTCTGTCAGGGCGACCCAAAAGCCGGTGGGAATGTTCAATACCGTCAGCTCAAGTGCGGCTGTTTCTTCAAGAAACAGGGACGTCGATTCCACCATTTCGAGCGAACGCAGCACCAGATGGCCCCCACAGAGCAGCGTTGGTACAATTTCCTCAAGGGCGACATCAACGCTGAGGGCTGCAAACTGCAGGGCGCGGTCTTGGGGTGTCAGGCCGTATGTTTCGATCACCGCATTCGCATGTGCACCCAAAGCGCTATGTTGAACCATCACGCCCTTGGGCCGCCCAGTCGAGCCGGACGTAAAGATTACATAGGCCAACCGGTCTGGGTCCATCGCACTTCGGTCAGGGGCAATGGTGGGATAGTTTTGTGCCATGTGGGGGGCCAAGGTCAGAGTCGGCAGGCCCAAATCAGGCGCAGTATCCGTGGCCAGCATCAGTTTTGCTGTGCTATCGCTTGCTATCATCGCCAGCGTTTCGAGGGGGTAGGTGGGGTCCATCGGGACAAACGCTGCGCCCGCTTTCCATGCCGCCAGCATCGCAGTCACAAACATAGGGCTGCGCGCTGCATAAAGCGCAATGATGTCGCCTTTTTGCACACCGCTGTCGATCAACTTGTGAGCGAGCTGGTTGGCGTTACAATCGAGCTCCGTGTAGCTTAGCGCGTGTTTTCCGGATTGGCTTAGGGCGGTCGCTTGGCCTTGATCCCGCGCTGCATTTTCAAACCGGGTTACACAGCAAATCGAAGGAGCGGTCACATCTGCACCACTCAGCTTGGTCAGGCGCGCGGTTTGCTTGGCATCCAACATCGATAGGGTGGCCAGCGGTGTTTCGGGGGTGGCCGTGCTAAGCACCGCAAGGAAACGGGCAAAATACGCGGCCAGCTCTGCGCCTTGTGGGACCTGAGCGGGGTCGTATTCCATACGGATCAACAGCGCCTCATCGTGGTAGGCGGCCATTGTGACGGCCATGTCACCTTCTTCGTGCAGGTCAACCCGGCGCTTGGCCCAGCGAGGGTGCCTGTCGCGCATTTGTTGATCAAGACTACCGGTTTCGTACATCACCACCGTATCAAAGAGGGGCTGACCTACGGGCACGTCGGTCTTGCGGCGCATGTCGGTCAGCGGTGTTTGCTCATGGGGCCGCAATGCGATCTGATCATCGCGCAAGCGCCGCATGACGTCGCCTAGGTTTAGTCCCGGTTCAAAGCGCATGCGCATCGCCACTGTTGTGATGAAGCACCCCGGTGCCGTGGCCGTATCAGTAACCAGATGCCGCCCGTTCAACGTGGTGCCAAAGACGGTATCATTACGCCCCGCAAACCGCGCGGTCACAATGCCCCAAGCGGCCAAAATGACGGTACTTGGTGCCACGCAAGCCGCCGCCGCCAGATCGCGCAAGCCCGTGGATTGTTTTACGCTAAGGTTGTGATCTGCGAAATGCTTGCGCGTGCTGGGACAAGTGTGATCGGCAAGGCCTGTGCCTCCCTCCCAATCCCGCAACACATCGGCGAAGTGATCAACGCCAGCATCATGCGACATCTCTGAAAGGGTCTGGGTGTGCTGAAAAAATCTATCGGGCAGCGCCGGGATATCATCGATAAGCGTACCAGACCGCAGTGCATCATAACGGGCGAATGCGCTGTCCAATACACGGGCAAAGCTGCGCCCATCTAGCAGGCTATGTGGGAAACTCCATACCAGTTTGGCGCACTTGGGGCCTTGTTGAATTGCCACCAAACGAAACGCAGGGAACACCCCTGCATCAACGCCACGCGCGCGGTCTTCGGCCAGAAAAGCCTCAAGTGCCGCCTCGGCTTGGGGCGCGCTGAGCGCAGACCAATCAAGCACCTCGATTTCGATCTCTTGGACATCATGAACGTATTGCACCGGAGCATCTGTTCCGGCCGTGTCCACGACAAGCCGCAAAGCAGGATGATCGCGCAAAACACCATTCCACGCGGCCTTCATGGCATCGATGTTCAGGACTTCGTCGGAAAGGTGGCAAACGATCTGCTCAAGATAGAGCCAAGGCCGGTCAGACCCAGTCGATTCTAGATACATTGCAGTTTGCAACGGGGTAAGCGGTAAACTCTTTGTCATGGGCACGCAGAACTACGATGACCGGTTAGACGGATCACCGCACCTGATCTGGCAATCTGCGCCGCATAAAACATCGCTCGCATTCCAATTCGTCGTCAATAAAATACATCGTTTTCTTGCCCTAGAGCTGTGACGCGTAGCGGAAAAAAAGGGCAATAATGAGGTCTGCAAATCACAAAATTAAGGGGCAAATCAAGCTTTGCGTTTAGAGGGTATGCCTTTGTGCGTGTGATTTGATTTTGAATATGCCCCGCGGTGTCGGGAAGAAGGATGCATCTTTGCGGAGCGAGCATGCCGATCATCTCATAAAGAATATTTAAATCAATGGTATGCGATGTTTCTGTTTCGATCAAAGTCTGTGCGCGCCTGTTAAATGGCCGATGCCGCACCGATCAAGAAATTGTGAACCATTCGGAGCCTGCCAGCCTCTGATTTAGGGCGCAGTGGGGAGCAATACCGCTGGCTTACAGAAATGGTTTGTTAACCGAGACCATTGGTAACCTGTAACATCTATGAAATCATCAAAGACAACGTCTCAATGATGGCATTTCGAAAGGCCTAACCTATGACAGACACGCAGCCTCCGTTCACGGGATCCGAATTGACGCGACTTCAAGCCCATGAGGTCGTGGAGCTTTTGCGCAAAGGCGAAGTCAGCCCGGCGGAACTTGTTGACGCATCGCTCGCGCGGATTGAACAGGTCGATGGGGCGGTCAACGCCATGCCGGTGGTCTGCGCTGACAGAGCGCGCGCTGCGGCCAATCATATGGCGGGGGACGTCGATCACCCCGGTTGGCTGGGTGGTTTGCCGATAGGTATCAAGGATTTGACGCCCGTCGAAGGGGTCCGCACGACGTTTGGCACCAAATTCTATGCGGATCATGTGCCAGATCAAAGTGACCCGTTGGTATGCCGTCTGGAGGCGCGCGGCGCAATTGTCATGGGCAAGACCAACACACCGGAACTTGGGGCAGGGGCAAACACGTTCAACGATGTGTTCGGGCCGACATTCAACGCTTACGACACAACGCTGAATGCGGCGGGATCGTCCGGAGGGGCGGCGGTGTCTTTGGCAACGGGCCAAGTTTGGCTCAGCCAAGGATCTGATCACGGCGGCAGTTTGCGCACTCCGGCGGCGTATAATGGCATTGTCGGATTGCGCCCATCTCCGGGCCGGGTGCCGGGAAGCAGCGACACCGCTTTTGGCATCGAAGGCGTGGAAGGGCCGATGGCGCGCTCCGTCACCGATTGTGCGTTATTTCTGGATGCGATGTCTGGGTTCGACGCATCGTCTCCGCTGTCATATCCAGCGCCCGACGCGCCGTTCCAACAGGCGGTTGCACGTGCGGACGGCAAGTTGCGGATCGCTTTCTCAGATGATCTCGGGGGCCTCTCGCCGGTGGATGCGGACATGGCCCGTTACTTGCGCCGCGCCATAGACAAGGTCGCTGCGAATGGTGCTGAAATTGAAGAAACCACTCCCGATTTGAGTGGTCTGGAACGCACGTATCATACGCTGCGTGGGCTTGGCATGGTAGCGCTTGGCCGTAATGCGCCTGCTGAAATGCAGCAACATTTCAAACAGACGTTGTGTGAAAATATCAAATTAGGTCAAACGCTTAGCGTGAACGATGTCGCCGATGCCAACCTGAACCGCACTAAGATATACAACGAAATACGTCGCTTGTTCAGCCGCTTTGACGTGCTTGCTTGTCCTGTGGTTGGCAACCTGCCGCGTCCGCAAACCCAGGAATGGGTGCGCGAGGTTGGTGGTGTTGAGCTGCACGGTTATATGGATTGGCTGCGATTTGCGTTTCTGGCAACGACGGCTGGACTTCCGGCGATTTCGGTCCCTGTGGGCCTGTCGGATGAAGGCTTGCCGGTGGGGCTGCAACTGATCGGACCGCCGCGGGGCGAGGCGGTGGTGTTGGCCGCTGCCCGTGCCGTTGAGATCGCAGTCGGAGGCCCTTTGCCACCGCGCGATCCCAATGTGCGTTCGACTGCTAGTTAGATCACCAAAATCGCTAGCATCGGTCAATGAACCCTAGCACATCCAGATTTTAAGAACTGCTGCACTCAATGGAGGTTCGGGAAAGTTTTTGCGCGCGCGCAATGCCGCGCAACATCACCTGCGAGGTCGTCAAAGGAGTGCGGCACCCGTCATGCGTTTGCCAAGCCAGAGGAACGCAAGACAGCACCAATTTCACGCTGTGAAACTTTCTACGAAAAAGCGAGGTTTTGCGTCTTGACGCAGGCGGGCCACGCCCATATTACGACCGAACGCTCCGAGGCCTTAGGGCCAAGGGGGATGCAGCGGGCGGTTGTAGCTCAGATGGTTAGAGTACCGGCCTGTCACGCCGGGGGTCGCGGGTTCGAGCCCCGTCAACCGCGCCACTGCTTATCTTCAGAAATTGTTTAATAACAACGATTTCTGAAGATCTTAAGCTTGAAAGTATAAGAGTTACTGTCATGCGAAATAAGTGGTATGCCCATATCCTGCCCGGTGGTTTCGATGGGGTAGAGTGCCAAACATTTTGTAGAGCTCATCGATCTTGTTGAGAGCATCCTGTTGGTCTTCTGTGAGGGCTAACTTACGGCCGGCACTTGAGGCCTCTGTCGTATCTAGGCCTACCTCTTGTTCATACAGCGCACGAGCGTGTGCAGAGGGTGACTGATGTCCCTCCTTAATGGCTGCATCCATGCAGTAGTTCCATCTGGTTTCATCTCTGATCTTCCATTGGATCTGCTTAACTGTAAATTTATCTGTCGACATAGTGTATCCCTTCGCGGGATACGGTCGAACAAGGCATGTATTTATCCCGTATCCCTAAAAATTATATAGCTGAAATCTTGCAACTAAGAAGAAGGGATCAGGAGAATATCCCGAAGGGATACAGTCACTTAGAATTTATCCCCCGCCAAATTTCAGGGGGTAAAAAGGTCAGCGACAGGAATAGGTGTGAAGTGGTCCTGCTTTTTAGAACAGGTTTGCGGCTTGGCTAAGATGTACCAGGTTTCTGCTCATGCCGCTTTTCGTATCTCCGCTTGGGTGAAGTATGCGATGTATGATTTATTTAGGGTCAAATATCTGAACGATCTCAACTTATTGCAGCTACTGTTCGGCATCAGTCAACCTCGCACGGTACTGTCACGTTCAGGACAAATTTCTGCCATAATCTGTTGGTGATTCTTCTTTGTTGGTGCGGTTACATCATCTGATGTGGAGGTCTCAATTGCTACGAGGGTAACGGCACTTTTTTGGTTTGGTGGGGTAAAAAGTTTGCCGCCTCCGCACGGCAAACACCCTTCAGTCAAAATAAAGGGAGTAACCAGGCTCGGGGCCCAAAAAACTAAAAGCTGGTGATTGGCCGCAAAGCGGACTTTGGCGCGCTCCGTAGCGAACGGCGGAAGAGAGCCCAAACTGACCGATGCTGCACCATGCACATTTCGACACTAGGGGCGGGAAGCGGCCCTTCGCTGCGGTTTGCATAGAGGTCTGCTGTGCGGGACGGAGCGGCCTTTCGCTGCTGCTGCGCCAAGTTGGAACCTAAAGCGGGGAGCTTGAAACCTGAATCGTGGGATTCCCAATTGGTTTGATTTGTGATTCATCCTGACTGGGAGGATGTTTCATGTCATCAGCACTATCGTCAGAGCTGCGCACGCGGTTTTGTGAATATATTGAAGAAGGGTTAAGCGGTCGCGCGGCGGCAGCCCGATTGAAATTGTCTGCGGCGACGGGTGTCCGCTGGCAGCGTAAGTGGCGCGAGACTGGGGCGATCTCGCCGGATATTCAGGGCCGCCCGCCAGGTCATGGCAAGCTTGCTGCGCACCAGGGGCTTCTTGAAGAACTGGTTGCGCAGGACGGTGACATCACTTTGCCTGAACTCGCAGGAGCCCTGGCGTCCGCCACCGGCGTTATCGCCCATGCCGCATCCATCGGACGATTTCTGCGCAAGCTTGGGTATACCTACAAAAAAGTCACTGGTCGCGACCGAACGGCTGCGCGCACGGGTAAAACACCTGCGACAGGAATGGTTCAAATATCGCATTCCTAAAATGCAGAGGCATCCCGATCAGCTTGTATTCATTGACGAAACTTCGGTCAAAACCAATCTGACCCGCCTGCGAGGGCGCAGCTTGTGTGGCAAGCGCTTGGAAATGACCGCGCCCTTCGGCGCTTGGGGCACGCAAACGTTCATCGCGGGTCTGACCCATGACAGCCTCATCGCCCCTTGGGTGATCAAAGGCGCAATGAACGGAGAAGCCTTCGCCGCATACATTCGGCAGGTCCTTGCGCCGGAACTGCTGCCGGGAACCGTCGTGATCTGCGACAACCTCGCGACGCATCGCAACAAGGATGCTGCGCAGGCTTTGAAAGACGTCGGATGCTGGTTCCTCTACCTGCCGCCATACTCGCCGGATCTCAATCCGATCGAAATGGCCTTCTCAAAACTGAAAGCACACCTTCGAAGGATCGGTGCTAGGACCTTCGATCAGATGTTCGATGCACTGGCCGAAGTCTGCGACCTGTTCACACCGCAAGAATGCTGGAACTACTTTTGCGAGGCAGGCTATGGATCAGCTTAAAGGCGCGAAGCTTTAAAGGAAAGTTACGACGAGGTTGGATGACACGGCAGTTTCCCAAAATAGCACGTTTTGGTAGGGTCATCGCCATACCGTCTACTTCAGCATTTCAACCATTTCGGCATAGCCGCGCGATATAGCGTGTTGTAGAGGTGTAACACCATCGCGATCTCCGATGGATTTATCTGCACCCGCATCAACGAGGATCAGCACAGTCCTTATATGGTCGGACCCACCATCCCCCAAAACAACTGCCTCGATCAAAGCCGTCCACGCCAGATTGTTGATATGATCCAATGGCGCACCACCAGCCACCAGACGCGCCACCACGTCGTGGTGCCCAAGGTGGGCCGCGGCGATCAAGGCGGTTCCGTCATAAACGCTGGTGATCAGGTCCGGTGCATTCCCGAGTTCCATCGCCAGTGACACCATTTCAGGATCGTCCGCAACGGCGGCGATGGTCAGCACGTCATAGACGCGGTTTTCCAAGGCATTCATATCTGCGCCACCGTTTGCGAGTGCGGTCAGCGCGTCATCATGTGACGCAAAGGCTGCGACATGCGCGGGCGTACGCTGTGACCGATCACGGATATCGACATCGGCACCTGCTGCGATCAAACGGTTAATCTCATCCACGTCGCCCTCGTGGGCGGCAAGATGCAAACCTGTGTAAGACGTGATGTCTGATGCTGATGGGGCTGTCTGTGCATGGGCAAAGCCACCGGTGCCAATGGTCACAGCGAGCAGTAAGACACGAAGCATGGTGACACCTTTCAAAGAGGGGGACCCGCCCCAATAAGGGAAGGGCCGCGTTTGGATTATTCAGCGCCGATTGCGTCAAGACCTGCTCGCGCGCATGTCTCGTCAATCGCGCCGGATGGTGCGCCACCAACACCGATACCACCGACCAATGCGCCACCAATTTTGATCGGTAGACCACCCGCTTGGATCACCAGACGGCTGTCCATGTCGCGCAGACCGCCATTTTCAGGGTTGCCGCCGATAAAGCCCGCAAGACCTGCCGTGTCACGGCCCATACTGGCGGATGTGAATGCTTTGCCTTTGCTGGAGCCCACTGTGTGCGGGCCCGCGTTGTCGGCGCGCAAAAGCACTTTGGTCTCACCGCTGCGCGCAACGATTGCGACGCTGACGTTGTGGCCTTCAGCAGAACATGCAGCGACTGCGGCTTGGGCGGCTGTGGTCGCTATATCCAGCGGCAGGTAAGGTGCTGTAGGCAGGTCTTGGGCGAAGGCTGCGATGGGTGTAAGCAGGGCTGTAGCAAGAGCAATAGAACGGATCATTGTGTATTTCCTTTTGTTGAACTGATGCTCTGGTTCTAATTCGCCGCTGTGATCGGCGATATTCGTAGCATCCGCAAAGGTGTCCGTAGTTCTACTGATCCGCGTGTCATTCTGCCCGTTATTCTGCCTGTGCATCCAGCCAATAACGGGTCAATTCCGCCGCCGAGGACGTGCCCGCTTTAGTCGCAATTGCTGCGCGGTGACTTTCAACCGTGCGGGGCGACAGGATGAGCGCATCGGCGATTTGCTTGGTGGTCAGACCCTTCGCGATCATCTCCAAGACTTGCTGTTCGCGTGCGGACAGGTGGCGCACCAACGCCACCGCTTCTGCGCGTTCCTCTGAAGCCTGTCGGCGTGTTTCAAGTTCTGCATGACCCTTTTGGATCGCGTCGATCAGGTCTTGTTCGTCAACAGGTTTGCTGAGGAAATCAATTGCCCCATTGCGAAACGCGCGCCTGCACGCCTCGATATCGCCGTGTCCGCTGATAATAACAGTGGGCCATGAAACGCCTTGATCGGTCAGTTTTTCTTGTAGTTTTAGACCCGAAATCGCGGGCATCCTGATATCAAGGATCAGGCACCCCGGTGTAAGATCTGCGGCTTGCATCAGGAATGTCTCGGGTGACGCAAAGCTGCGCACATTCAGCCCGACAGTTTCCAACAGCAGGCTCAGGGCGTTGCGGACGGCCTCATCATCATCAACGAGGTAGACGTGATTGGTCATGGCGCGACTGCGTTGTTTGAGAGCGGCAGTGATAACCGAAAAGTTGTCTGGGCAGTATCGTCCAAGAGCGCAATGTCACCGCCCATTTCCTCAACCAGCCTTTGGCAAAGTGCGAGGCCAAGACCGGTGCCATCCGGCTTGTCCGTAACGAATGGCTCAAAGATGCGAGGCTTGAGGTGTTCAGGCACCCCTGGCCCGCTATCGCTGACATCCAGAATGACTGACGGGCCATCGACATGCGTGCTAATCGTGACCCGTGCCACGTCCGAAGCGTCCAGTGCGTTGCGCACCAGATTAAACACAACCTGCTCTAACTCGACGGGATCCGCATCAATGAAAAGCGGATCATCGTGCAATGACAGGGTGATAATG
Organism: Sulfitobacter sp. SK012; assembly: GCF_003352085.1. Taxonomy (NCBI): domain Bacteria; kingdom Pseudomonadati; phylum Pseudomonadota; class Alphaproteobacteria; order Rhodobacterales; family Roseobacteraceae; genus Sulfitobacter; species Sulfitobacter sp. SK012. Next base: position 2,771,384 of record NZ_CP025804.1, on the reverse strand, counting down.
GCACCTTTTGTCTTTGCCTCTGATGCCAACAAGTTTTGCACACTTTGGGCGGCAACGTGTACCTCGCAGGATTTGGACGGTGCCCGGCTCGGTTTGCTCCAACGTCTTAGGCGATCTAGAATATTTGCCGCCCGCTGCGCCTGCGACACCGTATCATCCAGAACCGTGCCGAGGCGTTCAACGTCACCGCGCCGCGCTAAATGGCGACCAGCCTGTGCTTGGCTCAGGATGGCGGTCAGCGGTTGCGCCAGTTCATGCGCCATCCCGCTGGCCATTTCACCCATTGCATTGACGCGTGACGCATGGGCCAGTCGCGTTTCCTGCGCGCTGAACTTTGCGCGGCTTTCAGCGTCTTTGGTGCGCGCGCGTTGTTTGAAGCCGAAGGCCGACAGCAAAAAGAGCGCTGTGACCAGTGCGATTACAAAGACCACATTCCCGACCGGCAAGAGGTCAGTCAGTACGATGGCCAAAGAGGTCTCAAACACCAAAGGCTGAGATACACTGCCAAGCGGTTTTGAAAACCCGGTCTCACCCGATGAAACCTGGCCCACCAATGCCGTTTGGCCGTCCGGTGTGGAAAGACGCAAAGAAGCCGATGGCGCGTCCCAAAACGGATCATCTGTGGCAATCAGCGCGCGGGCGTCGATCACCAGCGCCAAACCATGCTGCGCCGCGTCAGAGTTAGGTGTGCGTTTCACAAGCAGATAGTGATCTGGCAGGTCTGGCATTTGCCCTATTTGCAACGCTCCGGTTGTGCGGCTCGCCAACTCAACAACATGCTCCCTTGCCTGTATCGACAGACCGGGCGGCGTTTCTATCACCGGTTGGGATTGGTCATAAGGGACGACATTTACCGACGTAATGCGTGGGTAGAAGCGCGTTATCGTTGCAGCGACATCCAGCAATAAATCTTGCCGCTCCACCCCACCCGCCACAAAAATCGCAGACAACGATGTCAAATGCGCATCATGCTGATCAGCCCGCTGAGAGGCCAAGCGATGCAGTGTTGCACTTTTGACAGTCAGTTCACGAACCAAGTTTTGCCGTTCAAAAAACGCTACCCCGCTGAGCGCGAGTATGACGGCAAACGCCCATAGCAATGCGTATCGCCAGAAATTCTTTAAGTATGAGACAGCCATTTGCATTCATGGCAGGTGCGGGCGCAAACACCAATCCGTATTTCTACGGTTAAAGGGCTGTGCCGCGATGACAATTCGATTGAGATTTCGTATCGAAAGGACCCGTCACTTTCACAATTTCATCGGGGCAAAGGAGCGGACATTAATGCAGCGTGCAGCATTTGGAACTTTGGGCTCTGACCGGTCATTCGCCGCGCTGAGTACCAAGGTCCGCTCTGGGCCGTTTGTGACTAATGCTGCGGTATGCACATTTCGACAATAAGGGCGGACAACAGACGTTCGCTGCGTCGAACATCAACGACCGCAGTGCGGGACAAAGCCGCCATCCGGCGAATTTATCAATTCGCATTTTGGCTGATGGGCGATGTTTCAGAAATCCCACCACACCGACCAATGGGCAACATAATCCTTGCCAAGGCCATATTTCTTAGCCGATGCTGAGAGGACGATGGGCAATTTACAAACACCGGCTCAAAAAAAGGGAAAAACCGATGTCAGCGACACTCTTTGACCGTCTCGGCGGCACCACAGGAATTTCCAAAATCGCATCCGACCTTGTCGACAATCATATGGCCAACCCACTTATCTCTGCTCGGTTCGCTGGCAGCGATGCCGATAATATGAAAAAGAAGGCAGCCGATTTCTTTTCGATGGGATCTGGGGGGCCGCAAGTCTACGATGGAAAAGACATGTTGAGTGCCCATAAGCACATGAATATTTCAGACAATGAATACATGGCCGCCGTAGATGACTTGATGGCGGCACTTTCAAACTCCAATGTGGGCGACGCAGAAAAAGCGGAAGTGCTCTATATTTTTTATACACTTCGTCCGGAAGTTGTCGGCGTATAGACTTTCAGGAACAATTTTTCGTTTCGAAGTCTGCGCTATGAGCGTCGACCTAGAGTAAGGGGAATTGACGCGTTTCTGTTTCCGACAAAGCCTTGCCGTCTGCCCTGTCTGGCACCACAAAAGGATTAAGAAAAACGCCGCCATTCTCTACACGGTGCATGAGCTAACACTCATTTGACATTGCTGTCATTGCGGTGCCTTGGCCGTGCCAAATCTTAAGCATACAGGCTTATTAACCGTCTGGGAGCGCTGGTAGTTGGCGCAAATATACTAAGACGGCATCTAGATCATTTTCCGTCATTGCAGCGTAGTGATGATACCCCATAGGAGGGAGCATTTTTGAACCATCTGGTCGGACGCCTTGGGTAATCATCTTCAAGATTTCTGCATCAGTGTAGTTGGCGAGCCCATCTTCATGTGTGGTCAGGTTGGCGGATACAGATTTGCCCCACGGGCCGTGAAACTCAAAGCCTCCCGCACCCAGATGTGTATCTAACATCGGACCTTGATCGCCCATTGGTGTATGGCATTCCATGCAATGTGCCACCGGACCAGCAAGATACTCACCATACTCGACGGTTACCGCACGAGCAGGTGCTGAAACGCTTTCGACCGGTGGTCCGTAAGCGGGTGGAAGCGGAATGTTGTATGTGGAAAACGGCGTTTCATTCTGACTGGCTGGGACGGTGCGCAGGAAAGCGACAATCGAGTACAGGTCATCGTCGGACAGCCCACGATAAAGGGCCATCGGCATAGGCGGCCCGATCAAAGAGCCATCCGGGCGAATGCCTTCTCGGATCGCCCTAGCAAGTTCGTCATTCGTCCAATCGGCAACTCGCCCCCCTGGCGTTATGTTGACCGCCCAAGCTTCAAATGCCGGATTTTTTTCGACCATAAAGCCACCCAACTCGTTGCTCATGTCCGGTCCATTTGGCGTTTGTGGAGTGTGGCAATTGCCGCAACCTGCTGGCCCTCTGACAAGGTATTCACCTCGTTCGACGGACGGTTCTGCATTCGCCACGGACGCAGCCGTCGACATCAAAAATGCCGCAAAAAATGTACGCATATTGTATCCCCCTAGGTCGCTTTCCTGACGGTTCAACATCAGGGTTTCTGGCAAGAATACCGCGAAACAGAGAAATTCTCCTAGAAAAAACCTAGGCGGCGTATTCCGAGGGCTCTGAACAATCATGCGACGGCGCTGAAAGAAACCAGGTTTCACGGCTGAATAGCTTTATAAATGGCAGCTTTCGACATAGTAGCGTCGTTGGTTTGCCCTCCCATGTGAATCCCGGAGACAAAATGGCCATGGAAATGGTTGGGTAATCTGACCGTCGCGGAGTAAAATTCCGCAATCTAACATCTGGTGCTGTCGTTCCGTCTCCGTTCGTCTATGGGCCGCTTCCAAAATTCGAATGTCCGAGAAGCTGGTCAGGCCGCTGAAATGGCTGGAGCATATGCGTTTGGGAATGGCTGCTTGCGGAGCGTGGTTCAAGCTTGGCCTGCTGCACCGTCGCAAGGTGGCTCTCAGCCCCAAAATCGTCCAATTTTCGGGACGTCTAGACTTACTATGGACCAATGGTTTTGTGGTATTTCCAACTTTTCTTGTAGGAGTTGCTAACATCGCTAGGATGTGAAGCGGAGGTGACCAATGCGTTCACGAATAAAAATTCTGATGTTTGTCGACATCGTTGGATACTCCGCGATGATGGAACGCGATCAGAATGCTGCAATCGAAGCAGTTCGTGAACTCAAAAACCGATACTTTGAGCCGGTTGTTTCAGATTTTGGAGGAGAAGTACTCAAACGCATGGGCGATGCTTGGATCATCGCTTTTTCTTCTATTGATGCGGCCTTGGATAGCGCCATGCAGGTTCAGTCCAATCTCTACTCCCATGGCGAGATCAAGCTTCGGATAGGGTGCCATATTGGTGAAATTGTCCAAGACGACGATGACTTTTATGGTGCTGGCGTCAACATCGTTCAGCGAATTCAGACGGAAGCGCCGCCGGGTGGAATAATGATCTCCGAGGACCTTTTCCGCCAGCTTTCAGATGATAAGGGCAAGGCGCTCAGCGATGCGGGTTCGTTCAGCCTCAAGAACATTTCTCAACCAATGAGGCTCTATCAGTGGCGATCAACGCCTAGCGGAAAACCCAATTGGGGCGACGTTCCTTCGATTGTGGTTCAGCCTGTCGAATTTGCACCCGCTGATACGGAAACCGGTTCGCTAGCTGGCGATCTGCACGATCAGTTGATCGTGCGCATTTCGCGGCGAAAGGGTGTAATGGTCTTTGACGGCCAAAACAAAACTGCGGACAAGGCCACCTATGATCTGCGCGGACGATTGCGTCTCGCCGGTGGCAAGGGGCGGTTTACCGTGACCCTGATCTTGCGAGCCGATGCTCGCCCTGTCTGGTCGCAAACATACGAGGCGGAAACAGACGACATATTTGCGTTTTGCGACGAGGTCCTGGAACTGGCTGAAGGGGATTTGCGGTTACAAACCAACGCATTTGATGGTGATCGGCTGGCGGAAATCTCAAGTGATGAGCTTAGCGTTTCGGAGCTCAGGGCAAGAGCAGCAAACGAGTATTACAAGGTCACGACAGAAAGCTGGAGTTACGGGCTGTCGCTGATGGAGCGCGCCGTCGAGCTGAACCCCTTAGATGGGGTCTCTCTCGCCATGCGTGCCGAGGCTCAGATAATGTTGCATGGAGCACGCTATGCAAAGATCAGGGCTGATTTGAAGTCAGCCCTTTTAGATGATTTGAACACCGCTGTCATCCAGTCGCCGCAGAGCGACTATGTGTTCTGGACGAGAGCGATGTTCCGGCTCACTGTGATGGATGACGTAACCGGCGCGGGCGCAGATCTGCGGCATAGTCGTGATTTGAATCCTGCTTATCTCGAGAATTATGAACTCGAAGGTCAAATATGCCTGCGCGAGTCTAACTTTGCGGCTGCGGACGCGGCTTACTCTCGCCTAATTGAACGCGGCGCTCAAGACCCGCTCCAGCCTTACAGGCTCTTCCAACGCAGCGTGGCGCGTTTTTGTGGCGGTAATTTCGAAGGTGCAGAGCGAGATGCGGCGGCAGCTTCGAACTTGCGCCCCAACGAAGCCGGGCACCTGAAAATGCGTGCGCTGGCACTAAGTAAACTGCAAATGACAGAGCAAGCCGAAGTCTGCCTGAGCGCAGCGCGTCGGCTTTCTTCAGACCCCATGATCACGACTAAGCTACCGGTCCTGCCGCCGGACTTTTACTGGCTATCAGATGAGCTAAAACCGGGCGCTGAAGAATTCATCAGAAAAACTTAAGGTCGCCCTTGCCCACTACTCGGTCATGGCCTGTTCACACGTCGCTACGCCGACGACGAAAGGCTACTTTTGTAGCCGCGTTGCAGCCCCATCTGACTTCCGTTACTTTCATGTCCGCCTTAAAGTTTGTGTGTTATGATGCGGCATTTAAATTGGGGGTAATGCTATGCAAAATGCTCTTTGCATCATAGCGTCAGCATTGGTCTTTGCAGGTGGACCGGTGCTAGCATCTGATGACTGCTTGGACCTTTGCGTTGCTGATTTCTACGTGTCAGCGACTGCCGAAAGCGTACAGCAGTTGATCGACCAAGGCGTCTATGTGGATGCACGGGATGACGTGGGGAAAACGGCCCTGCACTGGGTTGCGGGCGCAAAGCCTGAGGTGATCTCTGCACTGCTTGCAGCGGGAGCTGACGTGAATGCCAAGGACCAATGGAATCGCACACCGCTTCACTTTGTGGCAGCCACTGGCACCGTGGAGAATATCAAGCTGCTTCTTGATGCCGGGGCTGAAGTAAATGCGAAAACATCCAATGATTGGACGCCTTTACACGGCGCTGCCAAATTCGGTTCTGCAAAGAGTGTCACAACGTTGTTGGAGGCTGGGGCCGATGCTGCTGCCAAAACCGAGATGAGGGAAACTGGCTTCGACTTTGGCCAACAAAACGCAAACCTGGCGGGAACTGAGGCACTTAAGATACTGGAGGCTGGCGAATGAACGAGCGTATGCCCAACATCACCTCAGCTGACTATAGTCCGAGCAGTCCCAATCCAGTTGTGGTTACTATGAGGAGAAGAGTCGCACTTAGTTGAAATTTCCGTGCTGTCAGCTCGTCAATTTGCATCGGAGCAAGCTCGATAGAACCGAGTTCATTTTTTCTTTTGTCAGCGGTAAATTGGGTCATCATTCATTCTTTCACTACGACGATAAAGTCGCTTTGGTTTAAAAAGGGTTGCGCAGATAGTGCTGCGCAACCCGAACTAGTTAATCTCGAGCCTAGCTCCTGACTGAAGGGACGAGGTACAGTCTAGAGGGCTCTAAGGTACACTGTGGTTAATCCTAAATAAGCCGTGAAATGAGTATGCCTTGTGCGGTTCAACTGGCCAATTGCTTGAATATTTAATTATTTAAAACAAATACCTACCGCACATGTATGATTTATTTAGGGTCAAATTTCTGAACGATCTCAACTTATTGCAGCTACTGTTCGGCATCAGTCAACCTCGCACGGTACTGTCACGTTCAGGACAAATTTCTGCCACAATCTGTTGGTGATTCTTCTTTGTTGGTGCGGTTAGGCACTGTGTGCCAACCGCTTAACAGTGGGGTAGGAGGTTAGGGCATGGGATCGGAAAATCGGCGAGAAGCATATGACGTGTTCCTGATCCGGCGCAATCGAAGTGCGGAAGTCTTTTCAAGCTACGACGCCGCCACCTGAGTCCACGTGATACTTGTTATCTTTGCCAGCCAGATTGCGGTTGGTAAAATGCGTCCGCGAGCGATGAGATACTTGGCAAACAGCTAGTGCCCAAGCAGTCGGGCTAGCGTTAGAGATAGTGGCCATCGGTTCATGGTGTAAACATGCAGAGCCGGAGCGCCATAGGCGATCAAACGACGCGCCTGTTCGACCATAGCCGCTAATGCAAGGTTCGGCATTATTTCCGGCGTTGTTTCTCCGATAGTGAAAAGCTGATCCAGCCACGCAGGAACACTGGTCCCATTTGCCACCGCAAATGATCGCATGCGTTTCCAGTCATCTAGTGGCATAAGCCCCGGCACGATGGGAGCGTGAATCCCATGGCGGTCGCATTTTTCAAGAAATCGGCCATACGCTGCCGGGTCCAAAACGAACTGACAGTAAGCCCGACTGGCACCGGCATCGATTTTTTCCTTTAGGTGGTCAATGTCGGTGTCCAGATCCGCCGCGTCCGGATGTTTTTCCGGATAAGCGGCGACAGCTATTTCAAAGGGGTGTTGGCGAGACAGGGCTTTCACCAAGTCGCAGGCATGTTCAAAGCCAGAAGGTGTCTCTGTCATGTCTTTAGGTTGATCACCTCTGAGTGCAAGAATGCGATCTACCCCGGAAGACCAAAGGCCGTCAGCACAAGACAAGGCTTCCGTTTTACTCATGCCCAATGTCGTAAGATGAGCAGTCACAGGACGAGCGCACCGTTCAGTAATCGCTACGGCTGTTTCGTGGGTTCCTGTACGTGTCGCACCGCCGGCTCCCATTGTGACGGAAAACCCTTCAGCAGCCACAGGCGCAAGTCGATCTGTAACTTCATATAAATGATCACGACGCGAAGCGGTTTGGGGAGGAAAGAACTCAAAGCTTAGTGGAACCTTGCCACCAGATTGGAAAAGGCGCTTCAGCAGCGCCGCTGGCGGTTGGTCTACGAGCGGGGGATGTGTTGTAGATTGTTCTTTATCCAAAGCAAAGTTTTCCTGATGGTTCGAGCCCGACGATGCGTTGATGCTTGAAGAAAAGTGGCCTGCAAAGGGCGGCGAGCTTTCACATCTGGTTGAGTGGCTTACCTGACAACATGTACTGCGCAGGAAGCGTGACGCACCACATGCGAAGCAGTGCTTCCCAAAAAGTAATCTTCCATACCTGGTCGATGAGACGCGATGATGATCAGATCATTGCGATGCTCCTTTGCATATTCCACAATTGTTCGGCCAGAATGCCCTTCGACGACTTGGCCTTCTGCTCCGGGTAGATGCTTGGCTAGCTTTTCCAGTTCATCATGCAAAGCCATCCGCATCTCATTTTGAAACTCATTTGTGATGTAAGATATCGCATATGACGGTACACGTTCGATTACGTGCAGAAATGTGATCTTTGCTTCTGGTGTCTTTAGAATACCGGCCAGCTTGACCGGTGCGGTTATGTCGTGCTCGTTATCAAAAACTACTGGAACCAATATATTGTGGTACATGACGTTTCTCCTCAGCTGTACTTGATGATGGTCGCATACAGGTCAGAGAAAGGCCTTGTTTTATATCAATTGGCGGGGCGCTTTCATACAAAACTGACTTGAGGCGCGCAGGGCGGATTTGTAGCGCCTCGGGATGATCAAGTCTGATCCATTTCGCTATTTCAAGACGAGCTGTGAGATTATTCACCTTGGGGGTGATGTTGTATGTGCTTTTGACCAGAACACACTGCGGGCGCTTGGTGATTACAAGAGAACAGGACGTCTAGAAGCAATCCCATTGGGCACAAAGAACGATGGCAATGGCTCCATAATGAGGCTGGCAGCTGTGCTGATCCACGCAAAGTCGTATTCCTTGGGGCAGACCAGATGAACAACAACTTGTGGCCGACATGATCGAGCTGGCCAGGCGATATGGTCGATATGGTTATCGCACCTTTAAATCCCCTAGCGCAGGAATTCGAGAAACAGATTGTTTCGAAGTCTCTGCTAATTGAAGGCGATTGTTGCGGTTACATCATCTGATGTGGAGGTCTCAATTGCTACGAGGGTAACGGCACTTTTTTGGTTTGGTGGGGTAAAAAGTTTGCCGCCTCCGCACGACAAACTCCCTTCAGTCGAAATAAAGGGAGTAACCAGGCTCGGGGCCCAAAAAACTAAAAACGGGTGATTGGCCGCAAAGCGGACCTTGGCGCGCTCCGCAGCGAACGGCGGAAGAGAGCCCAAACTGACTGATGCTGCGGTATGCACTTTACGGTACTAAGGGCGGAAACCGGACCTTCGCCGTAAGTGCGAAATCGAAAACGCAGATCGAAGAAAGCGGGCGCTCTGGGCATCGACCAGTTTTTTCTGTCGTGCAAACGCAGCGAAGGTCGGCTCGAAGTGCTTATCTGATTTAGGACGAAAGCAGCATCAAGCAAAGGCATCGGCCCAATTGCTCTCAGCCCGGCAAGCCAGCTTTGCGCATGCCTTCGGCCATGCGCCGCCGATCCTCAGGCCGATAATAGAGCACTGTCTTTTCAATCGTCGATGCCAACGCCGTGGGCACCAAAGCAAGGTAGGTCGAAAGCGCCGCTTCAGCCATTGTCTGCTCGCCACCCAACGCCAAAGCAGAGGTCCTGAACAAGTGAGAACTTGGGTGCCCTGGCTTGATCTGGATCGCATGCTCGGCGGCCATGGCCGCGGCGTCGTAGCGCGCGGCCTGAAACTCCGCGACGGCAAGGTAGAGATAGAACTTGTCGATGAATGTATCGCGAGGACTGAGCGCAATCGCCTTCTCAATATGGGTGCGGGCAAGGTCTGCATTTCCGGCATAAGCGTTGGAAACCCCAAGCAACGCTCTTGCGTATGCAAAGTTCGGGCTAAGATCGACAGCCCGTCCGTAATTCATGATCGCGGCGTCCTCTTCGCGCGCCGTGATTGAGACATAGCCGCGTCCGATGGACGCCCAAGGATCGTTCGGGTCTGCCAGCACAGCTTGATCCGCCGCGCTGCGTGCGCGTTGCAAAGTTTCATCGAACGGCTCCCATCCCTGGATCACCCGCCATGCCAGCGTTGTCGCATAAAGCCCCAAAGCCTGCGCATACTGTGGATCGAGTTCAATTGCGCGCTCAAGCTGCGCCACAGCACTGGCGCTACTGTCTTTGGACTGTTTGCCGTACTCATGCATCGCGTGTACGAAGCACTCCCAAGCATCCAAGTTTTGCGGCCGCCGTCGCTTCAACCGGGCATGTTCAGCAGCAAAAAGTTCAGGTGAAAGCCGGGCAACGAGGCTCTCGGTCAATTCGTCTTGAAGATCGAAGATGTCAGTGAGATCGCGGTCATAGCGTTCGGCCCAAAGTTGGGCATTAGTTTCAGTATCCGTCAAGGATGCGTTGACGCGGATTCTTTGCCCGGCTGAACGCACAGAGCCCTGCAAAATGTAGCGCACCCCCATCTCATCAGCGATGGTGCGCGGATCGCGGCTGGCATCTTTGAGTGCAAAGGTGGTGTTTCGGTCGGTGACGAAGAAGCCCCTCAACTTTGACAGCGCCGTCACAACGTCTTCAGTCAACCCGTCGGCCAGAAAGCGATACTCTGGGTCGATTCCACCATCTGCGAATGGCAGGACCGTCAAAGATGGAACAGAGGGCCGCTCGACAATCAGGGTTTCCGCTATGGCTGGCACACTGTCCAAAAGCTTCGCCACAAAACGATAACCTTTGCGTGGGATGGTTTTGATGATCTCCTGAGTCTCGCCCGTGTCGCCCACAGTTTTGCGGGCGGCATTGATGCGGGCGTTCAACGCGCTGTCCGAAATCGCCCGCCCACCCCAGATCGCGTCGATGAGTTCGTCCTTCGAAACGACCCGATCAGAATTCTCGACAAGAAACAGGAGGAGATCGAGGACCTGAGGCTGCACTGCAATCGGCGCGCCGTCGCGGGTGACTTCCTGTAAATCATCGTCAATGCAGATGTCGCCAAACTCATAGATCATCAAGGAAAACCTCGCGGCAATGGAAATCAAGCAAACGGCAAGCAAATGGCAAGACGGCGATCAAGCGCACCGCAAGGGCAGTCGTTAGGCTTAGATCATACTCCAATGCCCAAAACGAGGTTCAACATGTCAGATTTCCCAGCCACCCCGCAAACTCAAGAGTTAACAGCAAAAAAGACGCCAGAGTTGAGCGGATTGCTACGGCGCGCATCCAATTGGTTTTGGAAGATGACCAATGACGCCAAGGATATGAACATAAAGCCGTTCGATGGCATTTTGTGAAACCGGGCCAAAAGCCGGTCAGTCCGCGTCTCGACTGTTCCAACACCGTGCAGCGAAGAAACAGTTAGGATCTGGCGTCTTACGACGCGGTTGAGCGGCTGCTTTGGTGAGACGGGCCGCATCGCAGCATACAACATGTCCGGCGAGCGGCAGCTAAGGGCCGGAAGCCGACCTTACGAATATGGCAGCACCGGCAGCTTTGACCCGCTTAGCAGGTCTTGATGGTCACCGTAGCGAATGGCGGCTTAGAGCGGTCAAACCAACTGATGGGGCACAGTGCATAGATGACCTGAACCCGTACAAAACTGCCGCTCAGATCCAATCAGGTAAATCGTTGCGGAGCAAAATCGTTAATATTGCAATGGGGTGCTCGCCCCTGCGCAAGATCAGTCACGATTTTGCCGGTTACTCCCCCTAGCGTAAGGCCGATATGTTGGTGTCCAAAGGCAAGAGTGATGCGGTTCGAGGTCGGTGAAGGACCTATTACTGGAAGAGCATCCGGCATCGTTGGGCGATGACCCAGCCATGCGTCGTCAGGCGAACCGATATCTCCAAACATTTCATGTGATTTGCGCTGAAGGTAATCAGTGCATTTGGTGTTGAATGCAGCGTCTTTAGCATTGATTTCAACCGTACCGGCAATTCGCAATCCGTGGGCCATCGGCGTGGCGTAGAAACCCGCTTCGGCCCAGCCAACCGGCCGTGATACCAGTCCCCCGTCGTTGCGGTAAAGGATGTGATAGCCGCGCTCAGTGCCTAGTGGCAGATGTTCAGCGCCAGAGCCTTTTATCTCGTTCGAACGTACGCCAGCTGTTAGCGCTAGGTGACCCGCGCGGAGTTCGGTGCCATCTTTAAGATAAGTTGTCACCCCAGTGTCATCGGCATCACAACGTTCAACACCGCAGGATAGATAGGTCCCGCCAAGTGCTTCAAATCGTTTGTGCATGCGCTCGACTAATTCCTGCGGATTGGTCACATGTCGTGCGCCTTTGAAGTTCAGGCCACAGTGTATGGGTTGTTTCAGGTTTGGTTCCAGTTGGTGGACGTCATCTTTGGAGAGTTCATCGAATTCCACACCCTGCGCGCGCCGCATCGCATTGCTGTCGCGCGCACCTTCATACCCCGTTTTCGTGGACCAGACATAAAGGCAGTCGTTATTTACCATCAGGTCTTCGGCTCCGGCCTCAGCAATCAGCGGGTCGAGGCCGGCATCAGTATGCGTCAGGAGCTGACCTAGTGCTTCGCTGATTTGTTTCACACGAGAGGGGCGGCAGTTGTTTAGGAACGCCAACATCCACCCGGGGTTTCTCAATCCGTGCAACAGGTTAAAGGTTAGTGGGCTTTCCCGGCTGGTCAGCAGATGCGGCAGAGATGTAAAAATCGATGGGTTGTTGACCGGAATGCAAGCATATGTCGCGATGGTACAGGCCGACCCATACGTTGTGCCCGACCCGGGTGGGTTGGGGTCGCAGATGAGGGTCTTTAGACCATCCCTTTGAGCATAGAGCGCAGCTGACATACCAACGATACCAGCACCCACAACGATGAGGTCAAATTCGTTCTGCGGCATTGTCATATTCGTTCCGTCTGTCACGCTCGTGGGAGCTTTCTTGCTGGGTGATGCGGGTTTTCTGCAATAATTACCGCCTTATAGCAAATATCAATAACTTCGACAGTCAGTTTCGTCCTCTCAGCGTCCGCTTCAATTCTCCAACTCAGTTTTCGAAGGAATATCGGACGCGTTTTGGGACACCGCCAAGAAATCAGAAAAACGAATAGGCTACGGTCTAATGGAGGCGCTGTTCGCGTAGCGAAGGCAGCTTTCATTGTCGTCTTGAAGGGAATATTGAAATTTCATGGCAACAGATAAGCGCGATCAATTTCACAGACACCCCAAAAAGGTTGAACCCGGTGCGCCCGGATTTCTTTGGGTTCTGATAGGCGTTATGGCGGTGATTGAGCTGCCACTTACTCTGTCAGATGCAGGTTGGATCGGCTCAAACAGTTGGCGTATAAACGTCTTTTTGTATGGTGCATTCTGGCAACTTTTGCTCGATGGAGGCCTTGCTCCGCTCTATGCAAGTCAGAAAGTGCTGATGTTTCTGACGCACGCGTTTTTGCATGGCAGTATTGCGCATTTTGTCATGAATAGTGTGGTTCTTCTCGCCTTGGGAAAGGGGGTGGCAGCATACCTTGGCGTCGGTAAAACCATTCTCTTGCTAGCCTTATCAGCAATTACTGGTGCCGCCGCTTTCGGGCTGTTGTCAGCCGCGAGCGGCCCAATGATTGGAGCGTCCGGGGCCGTTTTCGGCCTTCTTGGCCTGTGGCAAGCGTGGGACTTCAGGCAGCGACGCCAATTAAACCAATCAGTGCGACCTGTCCTGAGCGGAATAATGGGCCTGCTCCTCGTCAATTTGGTGCTGTTCGTAGTGCTATCTGGGACACTTGCCTGGGAGGCACACTTAGGTGGGTGGATCGTTGGCTGGACTGCCGCTTGGACTTTCGCAAGCCAACGAAAAACAAGATCCCAGAGCCTTTGAGAGACCGATGCTCTGTTTACAAGATGCAACCCCCTTCGCAGGCCCAGGTTCCGGCAAACATTCGATCCCTGCGCGGCAGCTACGCTTGCGAGCGAAATGTCGACCCAAGGTTCATGCCGCTTTTTGAGGATGACTATGATCTGATCGCACAAGGCTTCCAACAGCGAGGTAGCCTGAGGCGCTCACAGGAGATGATCAGAACTCTCGTAAATTTGCGGCAATTGCAGTTACCGAAAGCTTAGATTGAGATGCAAACTGGTGGTGCTAGGAAGGTCAGTCTGGCCACTCAAGTTCAAAATTTTGCACAACAACACTCAACAGATGCTCTTGATTACCTTCCATGGCTTTCGTCATGAAGTTACGAATATCCGCTTCGCTCGCGCCAGCCTCTCGCGCTGCTTTTTGACAGGTTCCTAAAATCTCAAAAGAGTTTGCGCTGCACGCGCTTAGATCAACGGTGGCCAAAGTTTTCATATTTCCGAGTTCCTTAGATGTTTTGTTTCTTGCTGCTTTTTAGCAGCCGATAGTTTCGCCAGAATTTACGAGGTCGCCTTCTGACGTGGCGCATTGAGAGATGTGTTATTGGCTGGTAGCCAAAACCCGGTCGGAAAAGCCAATATCAAGGGGTTGTTGGATAACTACCTTCGTCATAAGCAATCCAGCTGAAGACATTTGGAATTCCTTGGAAGCCTGAGCCAAAAGTCGGTTCTGGTTTTCAAAAATGAGAATTTATGGAGCCAGGAATGAGCAAGGAAGCCAAATTTCTAAGTATGGCGTTGCGCCACAAGCCAGAAGAAATTGGGCTGGCATTAGACAAGAATGCATGGGCTGATGTCGACGATCTACTTCTGAAAATGAAGAAGGCCGGGCGGAAACTGTCACGGCAACAACTTGAAGAGATTGTCGCAACAAACGACAAGCAACGGTTCACTCTGTCACCGGACGGGACCCGCATCCGGGCTGCCCAAGGCCATTCGTTTGAGGTAGATTTAGGTCTTGAGCCGTCGGATCCGCTCGCAGCTCTTTTTCACGGAACAGCACGGTCCAGTTTGGATAGCATCTTTGTCAGTGGGCTTGAGGCCAAAGGTCGATCCCAAGTGCACCTATCAACCGATGAGACAACGGCTAAGAGGGTCGGCGAACGGCATGGAAAGGCGGTCATTCTTTCCGTTGATGCAGAACGCATGCACAATGATGGTTTCCTGTTCTACCGTGCTGACAACGGTGTCTGGCTGACCGACAGGGTTCCCAGGGATTACTTGGGTTTTGGACTGGTTCAGTGAAAAAATAGAAGAGAGCCACTCCCACCATATCATCCGCAAGCGCCTGTGCCTGGCTGAGACGAGGGAAGCTGAGCTGTTGCGCTTTGTCCGGCCTCGTCAGTACAGCTATGGCGAAGAGACCTATTTAAGCCGACTTCTTGTTCTCAAGAATTGTCTCGAGGACATCAGTTACATCATTTGCCGCCGACCAAACGTCCGCCATATTATAGGCTGCATATTTCTGGGTCATTTTTGATGACGTGTGCCCAAGCATTTTCTGAACGTGTTCGAGGGGTGTATTCATGCCCACCTGAATAGTTGCAAACGTATCCCGAAGGTTCTTAGGTGACCGTCGCCCACATTTGGCGATGCTGTCTGGATTGTTGAACCCTAGCTCATCGAATGCCCTGTAAATCGCACGCGGCTTACGCATTGCTGAGTCCTCACGAAGCCAAACCCTCTTGCCGTCTGATCTCTTCTGTGCCTCAGCTTTCTTCTTTGTCTTTAGAGACAATCGAATTCGTTCTGAGCCGATGTAGAAATCTGTGTAGTAGATTTTTGTCTTTTTGTCCTGATAGTAACCCGCCATTGTCTTTATCCTTATTTTTTCATCCGCAAAGCCTCATAGGTTAGCGGGTCATAGTGTTTGATAATCAGTTCAGCGAGCTCAGCCGGTGCCATCTTAAGTGCCCTCGCATAAGCTATGATCCTGTCTGGTGGGACACGGGCTTTTCCGCCCTCGACCTGACTGATGAATGTGTAGAATTCGACGCCTATCTCATGTGCGAGAGCCGCTTGAGTTTTACCAAGAGCCTTCCTTCGACCTTGAAGAATGCTCCCGAGATTTTTTCTCAGCTCCAGTACATGGGATTTATCCATACTGTGCTGTGGGTGTGTGTAAGCCATTGTGATTCCTCCTAAGGGAGAATGGCTCAACTCTGTGTGACGAGTCAATATCACAATTAGTTACTGTAGTTTAGTCATCAAGCAGCGCTCTGGGTGTCTACATTTACAAGAGCAACCAAGTGGTTAGCTGACTGAGAGATGACATCGTCAAACATCGTCTCTGGTTTTGCTGCCCTAAATGAGTTGTCCTCCATTATGAAAACTTGCTGATAATCGAGTGGTTGACCCCAGTCTGTCATGTAGTTTCCAGTTGCCAGTCTTACCTGAAAGTGCATCTCAATGAACACTTGGCCGAACTGACGTAGATCATTGCTAGAATTCAGTGGCATATCTAAGAGGAACTCTTCGTGGCCGTCTGTCATAACCAATGAGACCTGAATAGTGTTGGTATCATCAAGCTCTGCAACGTCGTTGTTCCGACCGTAGAACCCAAACTCGATGCCCTCCAGCGGCCGTTTTCTCAAACATTTCTTGCCTAGGACTACAGAGCAAGAAGATCATTTCGCGGAACCGGTGGCATATCTAATTTCTTCCTGGAGGCTGTTCCCAGGGAAGGTAATTGATCCGGTCGCTGGGAGTTTTTTCATCGGACAGGATTAAGACAACCCTATTGCCATCAGTATAATATGGGTCTTTGGTGTAGTTTATCCTTCCCGATGTGCGGTCTGAAAATCCAACTCCGCTAACATACCCAACTGCTCTTAAGGATCGTGATGCAATCGTATCAAGCGTCACGTACAGTCGGGCTTCGTCCACGATTGGGTCAATCTTGTGGGAAATAAAGGTCACGCTTGAAAGCTTGACTCCAATATCGCGGCTGATCTGACCAACCCAGACAGGTTCACCGTCCAGATTCACCGGTGCCCGCCATAGTCTCAAGTGGTTTCGTTCATTCAGTGTTGCACGCACTTTCTGCAACGCTGCGTCCTGACGACGGCCAAAAAGATAGAGCGGGGAGACTGGCGAAGTTCGATAGTTGGATTTAAAAAGTGATGAAACGACCGTGCGTCCAATCGAGTCTAACCGCGCAGTTTCTGTGAAGTCCCAGCCACGGCGTGCCATAGTTGCGAAAACTAGGTCTCCTCGCCCGACGATCACAAGATTGAGCGGATCACCGGGAGTTTTGCGATCTCCACCTGAGGCACAACAGGGTAGGTCTTCCAAGTATTGGCGTAACTGTGCAAGGTTCAAGTTTTTGATTTTATCTGGAGAATAGATCGTTTGAATATTGGTTTCTGAGTAATCGGATTCAAAACCTGGAATTTCCTGAAAAAATTCAAATGCATGCGCTTCGCTCTTACCAATAATCTCGATTGAATAGGCTTTTCTGCCCGGGTCTAGGTTTGTATACACAAAACCAGAAACAGTGGAGCGCGGCTTAATGATAATAGGAATTTGCGCGTCAAAAAAATACTCAACCTTTTGAGGGAGCGTCATCGATGTATTTGAAATGTCATCGGCGGAAGCCCGAAACCGCCAAGCTACTTCTGCCGGTGAAAAATAGTTTGGATCGACACTGAGCAGCATCAGATATAACTCTTTGTCCTTCCGGTTTTCAATTTCAACCCAGACCGGCTGAATATCCTGCTTGGCCAACGGCATCGAAAATCTGAGAGCGCTTTCCTCTGGACTTAGCACTGCCGAGGAAACCCGAACGCCGTCTTCCGTCTTTGATTGAACCCGCGCCATGAAGTTAAGCGGTTCGGCTTGAGGCACCGTTGTATCGCATCCAGCGAATAAAAAGACGAATAATATGGCCATGATCCGTAGGATTGCGGAATGGTTAGCGTAACATTTTTCTTTCAGAAACATGTATTTCCTTGCCCATGATCTTCCGTACCCGCCGGGAGAGATCAAATCGTACATATTTCTTCGTGGCAAGGAAAATGGTTTCGAGCGGGAACTGTGGTGACGAGATGGATTGGGATCTCCTTTCTTCGCTCAAGCAAACACCTCTAAGCGAAGAGGTTTCGTTAAGGTTAAGGACAATCAATCAGGGACAATGTCCGAGCATTCTGTATGGGGATATGACTAAAGGCACCGATGTCGCGAAATGACCCCATTCTTCTTAGAACTTTTCCAAAAGACAGTGATCTGAGTCAATGTCCCTGAAACAGTTCTGCGATTTACTGCTTAAATATAATTATTTAGGCGGCGAATGCTATGCGTGCTTTGAAGCTAGTGTCCATTGCGACTATGACCTTGGCCCTCCAGACTGCCGGAGCCACAGCGGTTGAGGCCGGCAGCGATTGGGAGTTCAGCATAACGCCCTTTGTATGGGTCGCTGGTCTCGACGGTGACATAGGCACAATATCTGATGCTGCCAGCGGCCGGTTACACGGCGAAATTCCTAGCGACATTCGAGGAATTCCCACCGCGCCAAAAACCCGGCACCTTTACGATTGGCGACGCCAAGGACAAGATATTCAGTCAGGTCGGTTCCAAATAAGCTGGCCTGAAACCGCCAATTGGCCCGCCGTCTCGGCGGCGGGTCATTTTTGCCAACTGTTACTTCCCGTGAGGCAGTATGTCTGTTTCTTGAACAGTTCTGGCTCGAGTTTGTACGTTCAATCCGCACCTCCTAAGCGTGTCGACGAGGCTTAGTCTTGATCAATGCGGGGTAGGAATATCGGGATCATAAACCAACAGCATACATTCTACTTTTGAAATGCTGGAATAATAGAGAGAGACCATGAAAATGACCCTTGGAAAAATCATAGCCAGCACGTTGTTTACATTAAATGCGGTGCTGCCGTCATCGGCGTCTGCCCAACAAGCAAGCGGGCCTGATTTTTCGGTGCCGAAAGGCGAAGTCTCCGATAAAGCAAAGACCTACTCGCCCTTCGTAAACTTTGAAGCTCCCGACAGGGTTTTCTGGGGGGAGTCGCACCTTCACTCGTCGTATTCGTGGGATGCAGGGTTGGTCGGCAACACATTGGGTCCAGATGAGGCTTATCGCTTCGCGAAGGGCGAGCAGGTCATTGCCAGCTCAGGGCAACCAGTCAAACTGGTCCGCCCACTTGACTGGCTCGTTGTGGCTGATCACGCAGAGAGCCTTGGGGTCGCGGTACTTATCGAGCGATCAGATCCTGCCATCCTCAAGAGCGAGGTCGGAAGGGAGACGCATGATCTTTCCAAGGAAGGCAAGATCTACGAAGCTTTTGCAAATTGGGGGCTGAAAGTGATCGTTGAGGGCGATGATCCGCTCAAGGACCCAGTACTTACGGGCACGGTCTGGGGAGAAATTATTGACCACGCTGAACACCACAATACCCCGGGGCAGTTTACGGCCTTGATCGGCTATGAGTGGTCGTCGGCACCCGGCGGAAACAATCTGCACCGTGTGGTCGTGATGCGGGATGGTGCTGCGGAGGCGAAAAAAGTGCTGCCGTTCGCTGCCTATGATTCCACCGATCCTGAGAAACTTTGGGACTGGATGGAAGCCTATGAGGAATCGACCGGCGGTCAGGTGCTTGCGATCCCGCACAACGGGAACCTTTCAAATGGAGTGATGTTTTCCGTCGAGACGCAATCAGGGGAGCCAATAGACCGAGAATACGCAGAGCGCCGTGCGAAATGGGAGCCCCTCTATGAAGTTACCCAAATGAAAGGTGATGGAGAGGCGCATCCGATCCTGTCACCGAATGACGAGTTCGCCGATTATGAGCAATGGGATCGAGGAAATTGGGCCGGTGAGCTTAAAACGCCTGAAATGCTGCAATATGAATACGCCCGTGGCGGATTGAAGGTCGGGCTGCGGATGGAAGAACAGCTTGGCATCAATCCTTTCAAATTCGGCCTAATAGGTGCAACCGACTCGCACACTTCACTTTCAACGACCCGGGAGGATAATTACTTCGGTAAGGTGACGCCAATGGAACCAGGTTCCGACCGGTTTGACGGAGAGATCGTTCCCGATCCCGAAAATAAAGGTACAGCCACTTTTGATTTTGAGACTATAGCGTCAGGCCTTCAAGGCGTTTGGGCTAAGGAGAACACGCGTGAAGCTCTGTGGGATGCCATGAAGCGCAAGGAAACTTATGCAACGACGGGTAGCCGCATGACTGTCCGCGTGTTCGGTGGCTGGGAGTATGAGGCCGACGATGTGTTGCGGCCGGACTTCGCCAAGGCGGGCTATCTGGGCGGTGTGCCTATGGGTGGAGATTTCAGAAGCGCGCCCGAAGGCGTAGCTCCTAAACTGATGATCCGCACACTGCGCGATCCTGACGGAGCAAACCTCGATCGTGTTCAGGTTATCAAGGGCTGGCTCGATACAAACGGCCAAGCTCAAGAGCTTGTCTACGATGTTGTTTGCTCCGACGACCGAGAGATCTTTGAAGCCCGTTGTGAGCATGCCGTCGGCAATACCGTAAACATTGAGAATGCCACGTACACGAATAATATTGGCGATTCACTTCTGATGGCATTTTGGGAAGACCCGGACTTCGATCCATCGCAGCGTGCTTTCTATTATGTTCGCGTTCTTGAGATTCCCACACCGCGCTGGACAACTCATGATGCTGCTTTCTACGGTGTTGGCTTGCCTGAAGGCGTGCCGCCAACGCAGCAGGATCGGGCATACACATCACCAATCTGGTACACGCCTTAAACCCGGATTTCCTAAGTAGCTTGCCAACTTCACGCCACCGATGGCCATTATGTTTTATTTCAGGATATTAATGTGCCGGAGGCGGCAGATCATAGATCACCCTTCGGGTGCAGGCGAAACGGACGATTTCAGGCTCGGTTTTAACCGCCGCGTGATGTTGGAGTTTCATGGTTCGAAGATCAGTTCGGACAGCGGTCTGCTGCTGTTCCGAGAACTGGATGTCCTGCAAGGGCATGGCGTAGAACGAGGTTCGACTGCAACCGCATGCACTCGCCAACAATCTCTGCGTCTTCCTAAGGCGCACCGAATTGCCCAACGTAGTTTTCGACTAGTCGCTGAGCAGCCTGCAAACACGGCTAATCAAAGTCGGTTCGACACCCTCGAATACCAAATCTGCGCGGGCGGTGGGGCATGAGACAGACAACTGGAACACGCAAATGCCAGGCGAGAAGGTCGCCAAAGGTATCAAACGCGCCATGCGCAAGCACTACTTATCCTAAGAGAAGATCAGGATCATCTTGGGTGGCCCTCGTGGCGAAGACAATATTGCTGAGCTGTGCCGTCGAGAGTTTCAGGTAGGATCAATGGCGTGGCGTATGTCATGCAGCGCCACCCGCTTGGGCGGCATTTTGCCAAGCCAAAATCCGCTTATTGAAGCTGCTAAAATGTACCGCTAATTCGATCTATATGAGCATTGACCCAAATCCAAAAAAACCATCCTTTTCATTTTTGGAAGGAGCATTGATGGCATTTGCACTACTGCTGGCCTTCCTATGCTTCATAGCAGCTGGTGCTGTTCTGTTCGACGTTTTCATCGGCTGAACCATCACGCGCACGGTGTGCTTTCTTAGCTCGTCGGCACTTTTTGTTATGCGGTTACAATCAAGCTTTCCCGACCCAAGCCCAGTTGTCGTCCAAGTTTGTGCAGGAATCCGCTGTGGCGCGCGAATAGCAGTCGCTGGTGTAAGATGCAGTGATGCTCGTCGCGTTAGGTGGCACCAGCTCCAGAGTAGCTTGCTGCCTTCATCATGATTTGAGTCATGGTGTCCATTTGGCTATTTCGTTCCGAAATTTCTTTTTCTAAACGTTTGTAGATCGGAAGATAGACTGTCCCATCTGGACGAGTACTGATGGCGAATGCCAAGTATTCCAAATTTTTTTCAAGCTGCTCAATAGTTATTCTCATTGGATATCTTACCTGTTTTTATCTCCTTTCGTTTTTCCAGACGTTGGTTAATCTGATGTTAATAAATTTGTGAATCTTAGTGTCGGGGTTCCTACTCTACCGTGCTGACAGACGGTGTCTGGCTGACCGACAAGGTTCCCATGGATTATTTGGGTGTTGGGTCGGTTCAATTAAAAACGAAAAATTAGTGATTCCCACCATTACGTCATCCAAAAGAAAGAAACTTCTGAAGTTAGATAAAAAAATTCGCATGCTGTTCTAAGGGGCTTTTGACATTCACTAGGGTCTAGACACTTTTGAGATTTTAGGAACCTGTCAAAAAGCAGCGCGAGAGGCTGGCGCGAGCGAAGCGGATATTCGTGACTTCATGACGAAAGCCATGGAAGGTAATCAAGAGCATCTGTTGAGTGTTGTTGAGCAAAATTTTGAAACTGAGTGGCCAGACTGACCTTCCTAGCGCCCCCAGTTTGCATCTTGATCTAGGCTTTCGGCAACTGCAATTGCCGTAAATTTGCGAGAGTTCTGATCATCTCCTGTGAGCGCCTCAGGCTGCCTCGCTGTTGGCAGTCTTGTGCGATCAGATCATAGTCATCCTCAAAAAACGGCATGAACCTTGGGTCGACATTTCGCTCGCAAGCATAAGCCCTTTGGTACGAGACAGTAAAAGCTCCATTGGGGGCGCAAATCTTCAGTATCGATCTGATCTATGCTGTCAAACCTGTCCTAGCGGGAAAGGACGCGTTTTTGTTGCTGTGCGGTATTATCGATTGAGGCAAATCCCGTGATGCGCCGATGATCCTGTTGCATGTGAGTTCACCCCAATAATTGCCGAAGGGGCGTACTGACGAAGAACGCTTGGGCACGGATACACGTTGCCGCAGTGTCGTTTGCAGTTCCCGCTTGGGTGCAGGCCGACAAGCCAAACATTCTGGTGATAAGGGGCGATGATGTCGGCCAATCCAACATCTTGGCCTACATGATGGCTTTAATAGGATATCATCGTTCACTGACGTGTTGTCAGTGCAATACTGGCCATATCCTGTCACAGCCGCCTCATTTTTATGTTATTTATAACAGTAACTTAGTAACAAGATATCACTGTAAGTCATTTATACATATATATTTTTCCTTTTGTAGCAGGGGTTTAGAAATTGTTGCTCCGGCCTGTCACGCCGGGGGTCGCGGGTTCGAGCCCCGTCAACCGCGCCACCGCTGCTTGAAAAGGGTCCTCTCAGAGGGCCCTTTTTTCGTTTCCATGAATTGGTTTCTCAGTGATCTAAGCCCCATCGGGCCTAAAGAGCGTCTTCGCCGTAGCGGTAACCCAATGCGGCCTCAACTTTCAGGTCAAGCTGCGCGCGCAAAAAGCGAATCCCATGCACGCCCATCAGCCGCGGCGTGTTGGGACGTTCGGGAACGGCCGCCATGAACTTTGACCCCAAGCGCTTGTGAACGGGCGCAAACTCAGTCTTTCGCAGCGGCTGGCCCAAGGCTGCGAGCAGAGCGTCGACCGTTGCTTCGGGCACCGCTTGGGCGGTTTCTGTGCTAAGCAAGATGCACGTGCAATCACGCCGCAGGTAACTGAGCAACCCGGTCATTTTGGCGCGCCGCAGGGCAAATAAATTAGGAAAAGTCTGCCCGGTAAGGGGATGGCGGTCAAACTGCAACGGGCGGCCAAGCTGACCTGCTTCCACCGCTCCGGCAAAGTAGCGTTCATGATCCACGACCGTATGCCACCGCGCGCGGATAAAATCCTGAAATGCCAATGTCTGAAGGGCAGGGACCGTGTGCCAAGGCTTTTTATGCATTGATAGCGCCCAACTGTCGGCACGCCTGACCATACAGATCACCGCCAAATCTTGGGGAATCGCCGCGGCATGGGGAAAGCCGTGTTTCCACCCCAAATCCTCTGTGGGTATCAAAGAGGAGTTACGCCCCAACAGGCGTTTGACAAAATTTGTACCCGACGACCGCTCTCCCAGCACCTGAAACCGCGTGATCGGGGCCTTAGAAGGGCGGCTGGAATGAAAACCAGTTAGATGAAAATCGGGAGGGATCAGGGGTTTGTCCTCGGATGCAACATATGATTCCCTTGTAACAGGCGATGGGCTAGGGTGCGAGCGCAGGCAAATAAAAACGGGCAGGTGATGCAATGCAGACAGCGGCTGCGGTAACGATGGTGCGCGACGACGCGTTTTTTATGCGCGCTTGGTTGCGCCATTATGGCAATCTGTTGGGACGTGAAAACTGCTACGTGATCAACCACGGGCGGGGCGAGCAGGTGGCTGAACTGGCACAAGGGTGCAACGTGATCGGCATTCCTGGCGATCCGCACAAGAATTTTGACATCAAGCGTTGGGGGCTTTTGAACAACCTCGTTGGCGGGTTGCGCCGGTATTACCGCCACGTGATTGTAGGCGATGTGGACGAATTGGTGGTTGTCGATCCGGACGCGGGTTTGAATTTGCGTGAGTTTCTCGAAGAAGCGGCAGAGGGTCGGGTACTGACACCTTTGGGGTTGGAGGTGATTCACCGCGTTGATCTTGAAACGGATGCCATCGATGAGACAATCCTTGGCCCACGCAGTCACGTCCGCCCGGCGCCGCATTATTCCAAACCTTGTATCGTTTCGACCCCGACTAAACTCTCGCGGGGCGGCCATTTTGCGCAGGAACGCAAGATCTATACGCCAGATGTGCTGTATCTGATGCACCTGAAGTTTTGCGATTTTGACAATTACGCAGAAGCCATGGATCGCCGCAATGCCATCACCCAAGAAGTTGGCGGTGATATCAAAGAGGCCTCGATTGGTCGACATTGGTATTCAGAAGCGCGCGGCGAAGATCGCGCTGTTTTTGATGCTTTTGCTGATCTGGAACTGGTAGAGGGCTTTGACATGCGCCCGCTGCGCCGCAAGATGCATCGCAGTTTCAAGCCTCGTGGTGACACCGGATATTATCAATTCGACCGACCTGACCATGGGACGCAATATGTCCTGCCGGATCGATTTGACGGCGTGATCTAACGCAAGAAATCCAAGAGCGCATGGGCCGTTTTGTTCGGGTGCTGATCAGGAAAGAAATGCCCGCCGGGGACCGCGACACTGCGCATATCAGCCAGTCTATCTGCCCATGTTGCAGGTACATCATAGGCTTTTGCCATGGCCCCATCGGCACCGTACATCACCAAGGACGGGGCTTTGACACGTCGGGCCAGATCAACGATGTCATGGTCGAAATCCACGTCCAGCGCCGCGCGGTAATCGTTGCACATGCCCGCGATAGCAGCGGGTTCGCGCCAGGCTGAGCGGTAGGCCTCCAGCGCGGCAGGGTCGAAATCTGACAGCTGTGCAGCACCCCAACCCAACAGGCAGCTCTCATAATAGGCATCAGGGTCATGGCCAATCAGAGTTTCTGGGAACGGAGCAGGTTGAGCGAGAAAAAACCAATGGTAATAAGCGCGTGCGACCCGCGTGCTGAGTTCATCAAGCAGCAAATGCGTCGGGACAATATCCATCACTGTCAGGCTCTTTACGGCGGCTTCATGATCCAGTGCCAGTCGGTGCGCCGTCCGTGCGCCCCGGTCGTGGCCAACCAGATGAAACTGATCAAACCCCAGCGCGGCCATCAGCGCCACCTGATCGCCGGCCATCTCGCGAAAACTGTAATTTTCGGCCCCGTCAGGTTTGCTGCTGGCCCCATAGCCGCGCAAATCGGCCGCAATCACCGTAAAATGCTCGGCTAGGATCGGCGCGATGGCGTGCCACATGGCATGGGTTTGCGGAAATCCGTGCAGCAGCAGAACCGCCGGGCCACTGCCACCACGCGCATAGGCGATCTGTTGGCCGTTCGCATCGGCCACATGGCCCGAAAAGCCAGGGATGATCGTCGCCGTCATCTTATGTCACAGCGTCGAGAATCCGTGCCCAGCTGCGGATGCCTTTGTGAAAACTCTCAACGTCGTATTTTTCATTCGGTGAGTGGATTTGGTCGTCATCCTTGCCGAAGCCTACCAGCATTGGTTCGGTGCCCAATATGGTCTGGAAATGACCTCCGATCGGGATTGAACCGCCGCAGCCCACATAGGCTGCCGGGATGCCCCATTCTTCGCTGAGCGCTTTGCGTGCGGCCTCAAACATTGGGTCGGATGTTTCAACCGCGGATGCGCCGCTGGCACCGTGGCCTTTCCATTCGGCGGTGCAATCTGGTGGCAACATGCCCTCAACCATCGCACGGAAACTTTCGCGGATCGCAGGGGCGTTTTGGTTGCCCACAAGGCGAAAGCTGATCTTCGCATGGGCCTTTGAGGGCAAAACCGTTTTGAACCCGTCGCCCTCATAGCCACCCCAAATGCCGTTCACATCACAGGTAGGCCGCGACCAGATCATCTCTAGTGGCGTGCGGTCCTGTTCGCCGGCGGGATGCGAAAGACCCACATCGCCAAGGAATTTGGCGTGATCAAACGAAAGTCCCTGCCACTGTGCCTCAAGATCATCGGGCAGGTCAGGGACGTCGTCGTAGAAACCGGGCACGGTCACGCGCCCTTGATCGTCATGCAGGGACGCAATGATGCGTGTCAAAACGCGAATGGGGTTCATCGCAATGCCACCATACATGCCCGAATGGAGGTCCTTATCAGGTGCTGTGATGGTCAACTCTTCGCCCAACAACCCGCGCAGCATGGTGACGATGGCGGGTGTGCGGCTTTCAAAAAGGCCGGTGTCACAAATCAGAGCGATGTCTGATTTCAACTCTTCAGCGTTATCTTTCATGAAAGGCACCAAGGACGGCGAACCTGATTCTTCTTCGCCCTCAAAAAAGAACGTAATGCGGCACGGCCAATCGCCTTTAACAGCCTTCCATGCGCGCAATGCCTCGATAAACGTCATCAACTGGCCTTTGTCATCGGATGATCCACGCCCCCGGATAACGCGGCCCGCTTTTGTGTCCTCAATCTGCGGATCAAACGGGTCACAATCCCAGAGGTTCAGCGGATCGACCGGTTGAACATCATAGTGACCGTAAAAAAGCAGATGCGGTTTGCCGTTTTCCGGGCCCACATGGCCCACAACCATCGGATGACCCGGGGTAGGGCGCTTTTCCGCGTCGATGCCCAGTGTGGCAAGGTCAGCCACCAGCCAATCGGCTGCGCTGTCGCAATCGCCCTTGAAGGCAGGATCGGTTGAGATCGACTTGATGCGCAGCAGGTCTAGCAGGCGCTCCAACGCATGGGGCAGGTCATCGTCAATCTGGGATAAAACGGCATCAAGGGACATCTGTTGCGCTCCGGTACAAGTTATTTCCGGCACATTATCAGTGCGCAGTGGGGTGTCCAGAGCGACGCGTTACGCGCTGCGTGACAAAAGTGTTGTGCCTCCAAAAACGATAACCGTTTCAACCACTAGAATGCCCAGACACGTCAACGACAGGCCGCCGTGACGAAGCAACAAAAGCTCGGTTGCGACCGCGACGGTTAATCCCGCTGCAATGACACTGGCGGGCATGGTGGCTGGTGTCACGGAGTGGCGTCTTGGCCCCGCATTGGCAAAGGTGAGGCTGAGGAAAAGTATCGTCAAAAGGCTGAGGGCAGCAAAACTTGCATATATCTGTAGCATGATAATGGGTCCTAAAATTATGGGGCAGCAGACGCCCCGAATCGTGAAATGGGTAGAATTTGGCGCGTTACGGGTAAAAACTTGGCGCTGCACCGGAAGGATAGGCAAAGCGTTTGATACCCCTGATCGCGAGGGCATTTCCGGTGATTTTGAGTAAATTCAGGGGAGTAAGCCCTTGGTTAGTTAGCGCCATAATGGTCTCAGTTTGCAAAGGGGGGGGGGGCAAAAATCTGCGCCCAGATAAAATAACATCAGATAAAATACGCCGTGAAAAATACAGCGTTGGAAAGTTTGAATACCATAAGGTTAACACAAAATTCGCTACGGCGAAGTAAGGAATTCCTTAGCCCTAGACCTAAATCACTAGCCTGTGACAACTTGCGCCGGCTAAAGGCATTGAACGAACTGCCAGCGTTCTGTAATCATTCTAAGGACTCGATAGGTTTTGCGCCCTGCGCGTATGCCGACCACAGACCGGAGACTGGCCGTGAATTACACAGAAAAGCTTGATCAGGCGATTGCACGGTTGCACGACGAAGGGCGCTACCGGACGTTCATCGATATCGAGCGGCGCAACGGTCAATTCCCGCATGCGGTACGCACGCGCCCTGATGGCTCTGAACAAGACATCACCGTTTGGTGTGGCAACGACTATCTCGGCATGGGGCAACACCCCGTTGTGCTTGAAGCGATGCACGAGGCGATTGAGGCCACGGGCGCAGGTTCGGGCGGAACACGCAACATTTCCGGCACAACCGTCTATCACAAGCGGCTCGAGGCAGAGCTGGCGGATTTGCATGGCAAGGAAGGCGCACTGCTGTTTACATCGGCCTATATTGCCAATGACGCGACTCTCAGCACGCTGCCTAAGCTCTTTCCGGGGCTGATTATTTATTCTGACGAACGCAACCACGCCAGCATGATCGAAGGGGTCCGCCGCAATGGCGGGGCCAAGCGGATTTTCCGGCACAATGATCTAGAGCACCTGCGCGAATTGCTTGCTGCGGATGATCCTGATGCGCCCAAGGTTATTGCGTTCGAATCGATCTATTCTATGGATGGCGATTTTGGACCGATCGAAGCCATTTGTGACCTCGCGGAAGAGTTTGGCGCACTGACATATATCGACGAAGTGCACGCCGTGGGCATGTACGGACCGCGTGGGGCAGGGGTCGCAGAACGCGACCGCCTGATGCACCGCCTTGATATTATCAACGGCACTTTGGCCAAGGCATTTGGCGTCATGGGCGGCTATATCGCCGCGTCAGCCAAGATGTGTGACGCAATTCGGTCCTATGCGCCGGGCTTTATCTTTACCACGTCCTTACCACCTGCTGTGGCGGCCGGTGCGGCGGCATCTGTTGCCTTTCTGAAGGGTGCGCATGAACTGCGCCATGAGCATCAAACCCAAGCCAAGGTTTTGAAACTGCGCCTAAAAGGATTGGGGCTTCCTATTATCGATCACGGCAGCCACATCGTGCCAGTGATGGTTGGCAACCCAATCCACACCAAGCTGTTGTCGGATATGCTGCTTGAAGAGCATGGCATTTACGTCCAGCCGATTAACTATCCAACCGTACCCAAGGGTACGGAGCGGTTGCGCTTTACCCCCTCGCCAGTACACGGCCCGCGGGAAATGGATGCGCTGGTGCGCGCAATGGATGGCTTGTGGTCGCATTGTGCGCTGAATCGCGCCGAAGAGGCTGGATGACCTACTAACTGTCGTCAATCGCATTGCTTTATGCTATCGATGAGGGAACAAGAGGCCGAGGTCGAATCGAGGCAGGGTTCGAGAATTGGCGCGATGGCAGGTAAGTGAGTGGGATTTTGGCATGATCGGGCGTTGGTCCTCCAAAAGTAGTGAAGAAAATGATGTCGAACCAAAGGGTTTCGACGCATTTGAATTGCGCCTTGGGGATGTTATGCGCGGCGAACGCGCTACATTGGGCAAATCGCTGCTCGACGTTCAGCGCGAATTGCGTATCAAAGCCTCCTATATCGCCGCCATCGAAAACGCGGACCCTGACGCCTTTGACACACCCGGATTTATCGCAGGTTATGTGCGCTCCTATGCGCGTTATCTTGGCATGGACCCCGATGTTGCATTTTCAACGTTCTGCACCGAATCCGGTTTTTCTGTTGCGCACGGCATGTCCGCCGAAGCGTCGGTGATTAAGAAACCAACGCGCGAACAGCGTTTGGCGAGAAACGGCGAGACTGACATTTTCTCGCGCCCCTCAACACCGTTTGTCCCCTCAGGTGACAGCCTGATGAGCCGCATCGAGCCTTCTGCCATCGGATCGTCAGTTGTTTTGCTGGCGTTGATTGGTGCCATTGGGTTTGGTGGCTGGTCCGTGCTGAAAGAAGTCCAGCGCGTTCAGGTATCGCCCGTCGATCAGACGCCAGTTGTGCTTTCAGATCTGGATCCGCTTGACGGTGCATTGGCCGCAACGCCTGAATCTGGTGTTGAGTCTGGTGTTGAGACAGACACGAATATTGCGTTTAATGCCCCACGCGTTGAAGCGCTGGATCGTCTCTACCGCCCGCAGGCATTGGATATTCCTGTGCTTGTCGCCCGTGACGCGGCCATCTCGACCCTCGATCCCCGTACGAGCGGTGTTTTTAGAACGCCGACGCCAACGGCTCCTGGCATTGCCATTGCTGGGGTAGATCAGATTGGTGCACCAGATGTTGGCGATTTTCTGACCGCTCAACTGAATGGCACCGCATCGACAACGACGGCTGGCCCTCCGGGCGTTGCCGTACCGCAGGTTCTTGAAGGCGCGGCCCCTGCTGTGCAGATCGTCGCCACCGGCGAGACATGGGTGCGTGTACGTGCCGCTGACGGTACCAACCTATTCGAGAGCGTGATGCAAAAGGGCGATACCTACAACGTGCCCTCGCTCGAAGAGCCACCGACCCTGCGCACCGGCCAAAGCGGCGCGGTCTATTTTGTTATGAATGGTCAGTACTTTGGCCCCGCGGGCGACAATGGCAGCATCACGTCGAACGTGCCTTTGCAGGAACAACAGCTGGCTGAGTTGTACCAGCCTGCTATGCCGGCTGATGATAGCGCGTTGGCGACACTGGTCGC